>JANQDY010000253.1 GCA_028278625.1 Thermodesulfobacteriota bacterium | reverse complement strand
CATATGGGAAGTAAAAGGACCGGTGGCGCTCACGGGCCCGTCTTCCGTTTTGCTGTCTGATATGGTGGGATTCCCGGTGGTGTTCCAGCAGACACCGTGCTGGGTGGGAGGGGGCCCGCCCAGATCCTTTATATTGCCGTTTCCGTCCGCCGTGGTGGTGCCGATGGCCGTCACGGCCCAGGTCCTTACCGACGGCCTTTGATCGCCGGTGGTAAAAGAGACTTGATTGCCGTAAATGGTTCCGACCGCATCCGTGACGTAGGCTCTCACATAGTAGGTGGTACCGGGGGAAAGCCCCGTGATGTTGGAGGTAAACGGGCCGGTGGCGCTCACGGGTCCGTCTTCCGTTTTACTGTCCGCCGTGGTGGGCGTTCCCGTGGTATTCCAGCAGACACCGTGCTGGGTGGGAGGGGGAGATCCCAGATCCGTCACATTTCCGTTTCCGGTGGCGGCGGTTTTGCCGATATTCGTCGCCGCCTGGGTGCTCACCGTCGCGGCCTGGGCCCTGGTGACGAAAGAAACGCTCTTGCCGTACGATGTCCCGGCATCATTGGTTGCATAGGCCCTCACATAGTAGGTGGTGTCGGGAGAAAGCCCTGCCATATGGGAAGTAAAAGGACCGGTGGCGCTCACGGGCCCGTCTTCCGTTTTGCTGTCTGATATGGTGGGATCCCCGGTGGTGTTCCAGCAGACACCGTGCTCCGTGGGATTTGGCACACCAAGATCCGTAATACTTCCGTTTCCGTCCGCCGTGGTTTTGCCGATATTCGTCGCCGCCTGGGTGCTCACCGTCGGCCTTTGACCACTGGTGGTAAAAGAAACGTCATTGCCGTATGATGTTCCGGCGGTATTGGTTGCATAGGCCCTCACATAGTAGGTGGTGTCGGGAGAAAGCCCTGTCATGCGGGAAGTAAACGGACCGGTGGCGCTCACGGGCCCGTCTTCCGTTTTACTGTCTGAAATGGTGGGGTTTCCGGTGGTGTTCCAGCAGACGCCGTGCTGGGTGGGAGGTGGGGATCCCAGATCCGTCACATTTCCGTTTCCGGTGGCGGTGGTTTTGCCGATATCGGTGACCGCCAGGGTGGTGACGCCGGGGACCGGGCATTTTACGGATATGGTGGCGCTAACCACTTTCGGCGAAGCGTTGGGATATTTTGTGAACGCAATGTTGGTGTATATTTTACATTCCATCTCCTGGGTGACGGTTCCCTCAAGCCTCAGGGTCGCTTTTTCATCCACTGAAAGAGAAGGGATCGTCCACAGGCCGTCATCATAGCTCCCTTTAGATGGCGTTACAACGACGTCCGCGAAGGCAAGGGGCATAATGTCGAGGATCCGGATATCTTTTGCGTTACTGGGCCCGTTATTCTTGGCCGCCACCTCAAAGGTGACCCTTTCACCGACGCCCGGCGTTGCATCATCCACTGTTTTCGTAAGGGCAACGTGTGCCACGCTGGCTACCGTGGTCGTTACGGATGCGGATATGGTGCCGGGATAGGTGGTTGATGTTACGGAAGCGGTGTTTTCCAAAAGCGTGCCGTTTGGGGTGTCCGGATCCACGGTTCCGATTATCCAGACGTTTTTGACCTGATCCACTGGAAGGCTTTGGAGATCCACGTATCCTGGGCCGGGGGGCCAGCTTTCCCAGGGGCCTACGTCACTCACAAGAGAATACCCGACATTACCGAGATGCAACGGGATCACATCCGTGAGTTCCACGTCTTCCGCCTGACTCGGCCCGCTGTTATGGACTTTCATGGTATAGGTGATATCCTGGCCGGCCTTGACCGGATCGGATGAGGCTGTTTTTGTGAGGGAAAGCAATGACAATGCTCCAATTGTAACGGACGTGTGGACGGTCTGCCAGCCGGCGGACGCTGTGATATCCGCCTCTCCGGTATCCGTTGCGGTGAAGGTGGATGTGGCGCTGCCGCTGCTTGTTTGAGATTCCAGCGGGTCCAGGTCTCCCAAGGGAGGGACGTTCGTAATGTCAAATGCCACCGGCGTGCCGTCCGGCACATGACCGTATGCGGGGTCATGATAATTGCCCGAACTGTCATGCCACAAGTCCGCCGTAATGGTCGACATGTTCAGGGGTTCGGAATCAAAAACTTTTTCAGGGTTGGCATCAGCGCTCAACACCAGATACGGCGCATAGATCACGTTTGGCCCTTCTATGAGGCTGCCCGGATCATCGTTGGAACCCCACCAGTTGTACGCCGCATTTACCTCGCCGCTATTGCCGGAGTTTATAAGCGCATGCGCTAAACTGGATATGCTGTTAAAACTGACGTTATTTGATGAAGAACCGATAAACCAGATACCGATCAAATCAACCCTGATCCTGTTTTGAAAGATTGTGGTATCTTTTGAGCGCTCGAGCCCGATGCCGACGCCCACCGCCTCGATGGTGTTATCATGAATCGAAGATGCGGTATCCCTGAGAGCGTCTATCCCGATCAAACAGAGTGAAATGTGATTATCATAGACATCGTTGAGGTTCTTCTCTCGAAAGATATTCAGATTTTCGAGGATTATTCCGCTTATAAGGCATTCCGTGATGGTGTTGTTGTGGACCATGTTCCGTTCCGGCTTCCATGGACAATCAAGAACCTGTTGAATATTGATGCCAAACTCCTTGTTCCGCTTGACCGTGTTGCCGTAGATGTCGTTCAACGCGGAATCAAGCAGATATATTCCCTGATGATGGTTGATGATCCGGTTGTCGTGGATCATGTTGGAGGAGGATAACAGCACATGGATGCCGTGGAAGTTTTTTTCCAAGGCGTTGTTATAGACTTCGTTATCGTCCTTTGATTGGAGCGGGCTGATACCGGTACTGAGCCTGATGCCTGATCGAGCACAGTTGGTGATGGATTGCGTATATTGGGCTGACCCGAATATTCTGTTCTGCTTTCCAATGATATGGATTCCATTTCCTCGAATATTGTCGATGGTATTGTCGTTAACCGTATTGTTGTCGCCTTTGATGTGGATTCCATCCCTGCCGTTGTTCGCAATATGGTTTCCGGAGATGGTGTTTCCCGATCCGGTACTGTGAATGCCGAAATGCCCATTGTTCAAAATGTGGTTGTCTTTAATAAAACAGTTACCGGCCTCGTCCAGGTGGATGCCGTCATCTGATGTTGCGCCAGCCAGTATCAAGCCCTGAATGGTTGAACCGCTACCCGAGGAAGTTATCTTGATGCACGGGTCTGAACCTTTCTTGGCGATGATGGTTACGTCTCCATCTCCGGCATTTTTTATGGTGAGTTGCTTTTTGACTGCAATGTTTTCGGTGTAAGTTCCCGCATGTACGACAATCGTGTCCCCGGAGGATGCGCTATTTACGGCGTCCTGGATCTTTTGTCCCGGATATACGTCGATTGTGGCACCAAAGCCGATGACCGGCGACAAAAGGACTAACATTGAAATGACATAAAAGATTGCCTGTTTATGAAATCCTGTTTTTCCATTCACAACGCCTTCCTTTCCTTTGATGATATTATGATGTGCCGGTTTAATAACTCAAATCTCTTTCCACTTTGCCCGTCTCGAAAAAACATGCAGAGACATTCCGCATTCTTCTCGGATTAACATACTAAAATTTGATAATATCTCAAGAGGATTACGTAGGTATGCTTGACATTTAGACTTGTGAAGCACAAAAGAAAGAGAAGGGATCTGTTGACAAATTTCCCGATTCTTTTATTCGATCAATTGGAACAAGCTGAATCCTGAGGCCTTTTTGTCAAAGGTCGTCACGGCCTCGCATCCATATTCAAACGTAGCGAATTTCGAATTGCTTTTGGGATTGTGACCTGCCCTTTGCTCGCAAGATTCGCTAAAGCCACACCGTTCTCCTTGCTTATTTGCTGATCTTACCTGAGCGCAAGCTCATAATAACCGGTTGTCAAGAAAGGTATTCCGGCAGTGGAAGCAACATAATTCCGGGGACAGTCAATTCCCCGTCCCTTTCTGGTCACGCGGTTTTTTCGTGAAAGATGCATATTTCTGTTGACAATTGAATTGTTAAAATATACATCTATTGTACTAATCAACTATCACAATATCCAACCTGGAAGGAGGTGGTGCCCGGTGATTGATTTTAAGTTGGACCCCAAAAGCGGCATCCCGTTCTATCGGCAGATCATCGACCAGATCCGGTACGGCATCGCGGCGGGGAACCTCAAGGTGGGTGAGCAGCTCCCCACGGTGAGGGCCCTTGCCGTCCAGCTCAAGGTGAATCTCAACACGGTGAGCAAGGCGTACCGCGAGTTGGAGATCCAGAATGTCCTGGAGACCCAGCAAGGGACGGGAACCTTTATCGGCCCCGTTGAGATTCATGTTTCCCCGGAAGAAAGGAGACGAAAGCTTGAAACCATCTGCAATGAAATCCTGAGCATTGCCGCGGCCTACGGATTCACCGCCCATGACGTGATGGAAGAACTCAAGAAGAGATAAGGAGGCAACCATGACACCAAAACTCGAAAGAAAGAAAGAGAGCGAAAGTGAGATAAAGACCGACGGCGGGTCCGGGACCAGGGGCATCAACCCCATTGCCGTTACCGTTTTTTTGGTTCTGCTATCGGTTGTTGGAATTCTCTATTATACAAAGACGATTCAAGCGCTGCCGGCCATAGCGGGGGTTGTTCTGGCCTGGCTTGTGGCATCCGCCTTTAAGATCGCCGACCAATGGGAAAAGGGAGTGGTTTTAAGGATGGGCAAGTACAATGGATTGAAGGGGCCGGGGCTCTTTTTGATCATTCCGGTGGTGGATCGGGTGGATAAATACATCGACCAGCGGATAAGGGTCACCGACTTCAACGCAGAAAAAACCCTGACCAAGGACACGGTTCCGGTCAATGTAGACGCCGTGGTTTACTGGATGGTCTGGGATGTGGAGAAAGCGGCCCTTGAGGTGGAAAAGTACACCGAAGCCGTCGCCTACATCGCCCAGACCGGATTGCGGGACATGATCGGCAGGCATGAGCTGGCCGATCTCCTGCAGCATCGTGAAAAAGTGGGCGAAGAGCTTCAGAAAACCCTGGATGAAAACACCAATCCCTGGGGCATCACCTGCCAGAATGTGGGGATCAAGGACATCATCATCCCTCCCGAACTGGCCGATGCCATGAGCAAGCAGGCCCAGGCGGAGCGGGAGCGTCAGGCGAGAATCATTCTGGGTACGGCAGAGACCGAAATTTCGGAGAAATTCGCGGAAGCCAGCGAAAAATACCGCAACAATCCGGTGGCCCTCCAGCTGCGCGGCATGAACATGCTCTTTGAGGGACTCAAGGAAAAGGGATCCCTGGTGATTGTACCGGCCTCTGCGCTGGAGTCCATGAATCTTGGGGCCATGGCCGGTTTGACGGCACTGGCTGAAAAGGGTGGACCACAATAACGGCCCCTTTAAAGGAGGTGTCACATGGCAACCATAGACAGGTGGCTCAAAAGCCACAAAAAACCGATTGTTGTGCAGCTTCTTCCTTTTATTCTCATCTCGATTTTTCTGTTTTCCACTGATATCTGCTCGGCCGCGGATTACTGGCCCGGAGAACAATGGAGAACGGCAACTCCCGAAAGCCAGGGGATGAGCTCGGAAATCCTGGCGGATATGATGGATGTCCTCTGGCGGGACAACATTGAAATGGACAGCATCCTGATTATCCGAAACGGATACGTGGTATTGGACACCTACCATTTTCCGCGAGGTTCCGATTCAAAACACAACATCTTCTCCTGCACCAAAAGCATATCCTCAACCCTTATCGGCATCACAATTGATGAGGCGTATATCAAGAATGTGGACCAATCGCTGCTCGGCTTTTTCCCGGAGAAAGCCCCTAAAAATCCGGATGCCCTGAAAGAGCAAATCACCTTGAAAGACGTGCTTGAAATGGCAACGGGCCTTGAATGCCGGGATTCCTACCTGTATCGTTGGGAAGGCCTAAACGAGATGCGTTGGAGCGAGGACTGGGTGCAGTACATGCTTGACCTGCCCATGATGGAGCCTCCCGGCACCCGATTCGAGTATTGCAACGGCGCTTCGTTTCTGCTCACGGCCATCATCGAGAAAACCACTGGCAAAACCGCTTCTGAGTTCGCCAAAGAACACCTGTTCAACCCCATGGGCATAAAAGATGTTTACTGGCCGGCCAATATACACGGACAGACCATCGGTTGGGGCCGGATCCATATGAGGCCCCGGGATATGGCCAGATTCGGATACCTGTTTCTAAGGAACGGCACATGGAACAACCGGCAAATCGTATCGGCAAAGTGGGTGGCCGAGGCCACAAGAAAACAGATCCCGGCGACCATTCTGCCCGGTTACGGATATCAGTGGTGGGTCATGGGCCCAGGGAATTATGCGGCGGTGGGCTACCGGGGACAGCGGATTTACGTTCTGAAAGACAAACAACTGGTGGTGGTTTTCACCGGCCGCCTAAAAGATGGGCATGCCCGCACTCCGGAAGGGATCCTAAGGGGCTATATCCTTCCGGCGGTACAATCGGACGGACCGCTTTCTGAAAACGGAAACGCTTTTAACAGGCTCGAATCTCTGGATCGATTCTGGCGGACAGCGGATTACGAGGAGAGAGACAAAAGACGAAAAACGCTGGCACCCAAACGTAAAAGCCCGCAAATGACGCCGTATGTGAATAAGGCGCCGGGATTTAGAGCTGAGTACGATGCCGAACTGGTGGTACCGGCCCAAAACCTGGATGCGCCTTTTGTTTTCAGCAGAAGCGGAATAAGGGGATTGCCCGCCTTTATGGTCACCGTGGACCACATCCCCCAGGGTCTCCCATTAAAAGACAGCGAGAAATACGTGATTCAATATATGAAAGGGATGGAGCGGCTTTCGAATGTTCATTTGAACAACAAGGAAATGATTCACCTGGCGGACAACACCCAGGCCAACTATTTTGAAATCGGCGCAAACATTCAAAATGCTAAAATCATAACAGTTGGCGTCATCGCATACAAGAACAAGAAACTGATCGGCGTTTACGCGGTCAGCCTGTTGGATACGCCGATGGAATACTTGAAGGGGATGGTCAGATCATTATGTTTTGATACTAAAAAGCCCTAAAACCGCCTCAACGCGTCCTTTCAAAGGGCCTTCCGCCGGTGTGACAAAAAAAGCGACTCTGCCGGCGGAACGCCCCAATGGCTTGTCCCCTTGAAATGTTTGTTCGCCGGACAAGATGACGGTTCGGGCACTTCCTGGCAAAGTACTTTCTCCCTTTCCTGCTCTTTCTGGCATTATCTAACATAAGCTTAACATAACCTAAACGGACAAAGAAATAATCCCTTGCAACATGCTCTTTTCCTGGTATGATGGTGTGCGTTGATTCCAGCCGGACAAATCAGTGAATAAGTGAAGGCGTAAAATGGTTTTCAACCGGTTGCACATATCCAGACAGGATTTCCTTTACCTCTCAAAAGGCGTACGAATTCCCCCACAAAGGCCCTGGAGGCGGATGCCATGACCTCTGAGCCGTATGTGCGCAAACTCACAGCCATTCTGAGTGCGGATGTTAAGGGTTACAGTCTCCTCATGGCCAACGACGATCATGCAACGGTTCGAATTCTGACCGCTTACCGCGCCGTTATGACACGGATCATACGGGCGTTTCGCGGCAGGGTCGTGGATTCTCCGGGAGACAATCTGCTTGCCGAATTTCCCAGTGTGCTGGACGGCGTGGGATGCGCCGTGCAGATTCAGAGTGAGCTTAAGTTGAGGAACCGTGCATTACCTGAAAAGCGGCGGATGAAGTTCCGAATTGGGATCAATCTCGGAGACGTGATCCAGGAGGGGGAACGCATCTATGGAGATGGCGTGAACATTGCCGCCCGAATTGAGGGGCTGGCAGAACCCGAAGGGATCTGTATCTCGGGGCCTGCCTATGACCAGGTTGGAAACAAGGTGGGTTTGGAATACGAATACCTGGGAGAGCACAAGGTCAAGAATATCATCAAGCCCGTGCGGGTCTACAAGATTTTGATGGCGCCGCAATTGAGCCCCAGGGAAAAGGGCGGAGAAAAGAGCCGGGACAAGGAGGGCAGCCGCTTAGGCCGGTGGAAAACTGCTTTTGCAGGCCTTCTTCTGTTGGTTGGAGTGGCGGGAGGTGCGTTAACGATGAATCTGCTGATTGACGAATCCTCCGTCGAAGAGCCAGCCCTGCTTGAGATGCCCAAAAGAGAAGGGCCTGGGGGCCAGGGAAAGAAGATTGGGGAAATAAAAGGGATGCAAGGCGGGCCACAGCAAGGAGAGAACACCGACATAACCGCGCGCATCGAGAAAATCAGGGAAGCGCTTTTCAAGTCCGAAGAGGACCTGGAGCAACGCCCCGCTGAAAACCTGGCATCGGAGAAAGAGCGCCCGCAAACAGGACTTCTTGAGGATGAGAGGCGGAAAGTGAAACAGCGAAAAGCGCCTGAATCCGATCTCAATGCCGCCCAAGAGAGCATAGAAAAAGAGGATTCCGGGAAAAGGGCCTTGTTTGGCGAACCTGAGGGGTTAAAGACCGGGATGAATCAATCCCGGCCCCAGGTAGCGCGAGGACCGGTCCAACCCGACCCTTCTGATTTAACACCTCCAAAGGTCAGACTTCGGAGCGAGCCCACCTCCGTGGGTCTGTTTGATCTCCGATCTATGCTGAAGCGGTTCAACTTCTTTGTGCTGACCGATAATGAATCGGGCATCTTTCACAATGACTTTCAAGATCTAGGGAATGACGTGGTGATGGACAAAAGGACCGGCCTCATGTGGGAGAAGGGGGGGTCTTCATCCCCGTTGTATTATGACGACGCCGTGGAATATGTGGAAAAGCTCAATAAAAAGGGATTTGCCGGGCACAAGGATTGGCGTGTTCCCACCCTTGAGGAGCTCTGTTCCTTGCTGCAATCCCAGATCAAGGAGGATGAAGTATTTCCAGGGGCTGACGGCTGGCGCCCCCCTTCCCTTGCGCCGTTACTGGCTCCTGAGGGATCTCCGGAGATGCGCTCCGTTCCTAACAGCTCCCACTTGGCTTTGCGCGAGGGATTGGAAAGCGAAAAATCGGTCTTTCCCCTCACAAAGCCCTGCTGGACATGTGACATGGATACCACGCCGCATCCAAATGAAAGCTTTCGGCAACATTATGTGGCGGACCTGTTTACCGGTGAAGCCTATGGCACTCACAGTGAATACGGCTCAGGCTTGGCCCGTAAAGTATTCGTCAAGGCGGTACGAACCGCGGCCAGGTAGGCAAACGGGTGGGGCGAAACCGGTTGGATTCCGACGGCTAGCATCACGGAACATCTGTTAAACTGTGCCGCTTCTGCCGGTAACCGGTTTTCTGATGGTTATTGAGAATATGAGTGTTCAACAAACCCCATGAACGAAATAACGATTCAAATGCTTGATAAGGGCATGGTGAAAGTCACCCTGGATGATCCGGAGCGGCCGGTGAACACCATGACCCTTGAACTGTTGAGGGAATTCCAGGAAAAGATCCTGCCCTTGATATCCGATGACGCGGTAAAGGGCATGGTGTTTTGCTCGACCAAGCCGGATACCTTTATCGCGGGGGCCGACATCAAGCTCTTTGCCCAAGCCGATGATCCGGATCTGGTGTGTCAGGCGGACAGGGCCTACAGCAGAGTGCTCACGGGCCTTTCAAGGGGAAACAAACCGTTGGTGGCGGCGGTGCACGGGGCGGCCCTGGGGGGCGGATTGGAGGTTGTTCTGGCATGCCATTACATCGTGGCTTCACGTCACCCAGCCACCGTTTTGGGACTGCCGGAGGTGCAGTTGGGAATTCTTCCCGCCGCGGGAGGGACCCAGCGGTTGCCGAAACGGGTGGGCCTCATTAAGGGCCTTGACATGATGCTCACGGGAAAACGGGTGAGATCCGGAAAAGCCCTTCGGTTGGGGCTGGTGGATGAGGTGACCGCGCCTGAGGACCTTTTTGAAACGGCCGTCGGCCGATTAAATGGTCTGATCGAGGGTCGAATCAAGCTCCCATTGCCAAAAACAACCCTGGCGGAGGGCATCATCCGCCTGCCGCTCATCCGGGATATCTTCTTCCGCAAGGTGCGGCAGCAGGTTCTTGGAAAAACCAGGGGCAACTACCCTGGACCCTTAAAGATCGTGGAATGCGTGGAACTGGGGGTAAAGGAGGGGGAAGACAAGGCCCTTGAAAGGGAGATAAGTTATATCGGACCGCTGCTCATGACCTCACAGAGCCGTTCCCTCATGTGGCTTTTTTTGGCCAATCAGGAGATGAAAAGCACGTCTCTTTCATCCTCCCGGGCCATCAAAAAGGTTGGCATCCTGGGCGCCGGGACAATTGGGACGGGGATCGCCTCAGCCACCCTCGATCGTTATCCTGTGGCGGTTTATGACACTTCCGAAAGCGCCCTTGAAGGTTGCCAGAAACGGATCAGGAGCGGTCTTCTAAAGCGGCTCAAATCCGAAGCCATCACCCAAGAAATCCTTGAGGAACGTCTCGGAGGCTTTACGGGAACCGGTCTAATGGGTGATCTGTCAGGAGCCGATCTTTTGATCGAAGCAGTTGCCAATGACCCTGATCTCAAAGGGAAGACGCTTGCCGAGATTGAAAAGTATGTGAATCCCGAAACCGTCATTGCCACAAACACCGTCTTTGTACCCGTCTCCCGAATTGCCAAAGACATTCGCCACAGGGAGCGGGTGGTAGGGGTCCGCTACTTTGCTCCGGTCCACAAAGTGCCCGTGGCGGAACTGATTGCACCGGATGGTGCGGCGGATTGGGCACTTGGCACCGTTCAGAATTTTCTCCACGACCAGGGAAAAACCGTGATTTGCGTAAAAGACACCCCCGGTTTTTTCACTACCAAGGTCCTGTGCCGGTATCTCATGGAGGCACTGATGCTTCTGGAGGAAGGCCATGAAATTGACCGAATCGACCGGATCATGAAGGACTTCGGATATGCCTCCGGTCCCATGGCCATCATGGACGAAATGGGACTGGAGACGGTAAGCCGCCTTGGCCGATTCATGGCCCATACCATGAAGGAACGCTTCCCTGAACCGTCAAACACCCTGTCACTGCTCATGGAAGCGGGACTCACGGGACAAAAGAACGGCCGTGGCTTCTATCTCTACAGTAAAGGGAAGAAAGGCAGAAAAGCGCCGAATCGGAAAATCTATGGCGCCATCCCGGGAACCGGACGAGCCGTCACCTACGGTGAGGAGATACGGGATAGGCTGGTACTTTCAACGGTCAACGAGGCGGCCAGATGTCTTGAAACACAAGTGATCGCCTCACCCAGGGACGGGGATGTGGGAAGTGTTCTGGGGCTGGGGTTCCCCCCCTTTCGGGGAGGTCCTTTCCACTACGCGGATCACCTTGGGGCAACAAGAGTATTGAACCGTCTGGAACACCTGAGAGGGGCCTTTGGCCCTAGATTTGCACCAGCGGAAATCCTGAAAGACATGGCAAAGAGGGAAGAACGGTTCTTTCCGTAGTTTTCCGCCCCCCGTGGCAGACCACGGAGGGCGGTTTCCGCACAAACAGACCCGTTATTTGCTCACCGCCTTGTAAAAAGATATTCTTTCCGCGGACTCAAGCGCCATTCGCAATTTCTTGTAAAAATCCTGCCTTTCTTCGCTCTTGTACCAGTTCTCCCAATCCTCCTTGCTGCGCCACTTGCTCACTATGATCATTTCATTGGGATCATCCACATTGATGATGGTCTTTCCGGATATATAGCCCGGCTGGACGGTTGCGAGGGCTCGGATTTCGGCATTGTGGTATTGGGCTTCATGAACATATTCATCTTTGAAACGCCTTGTAATGAGAACATTGATGGCCATTTCCGCCTCCTTTCCCGGGATCACAGCGCCAAAAATGGGTATCAGACGAGAAAGTCACCCATGGTGTCCCGAAAGCCGCCGAATCAACAACTTAAAATTTGTGGAATTTTGGCCGCCATCCGCTTCTATGGACCAGAAACAATCAAGCGACGGTACCATTACCTCTGGAAGCGACTCAAAAGAAGTTAAGCTTTTCTTTAAACGATTTTACGGAAGGAAAACACCCAATAAAAACCAATCTGGAGGAGGCTGTTCAGTGGACAGTGAAATTTCGGAATACGCCGAATACGCCTGCTCATGATGAAGCATGCGTTTAAAATATGGTATTAAATGGTTTGTTTGATTGTCAAGATAAATATTCGGATTTCAAATGGGACCAATCCTCAAAGGTTAGGAACAGCATAAGATTCCCGAGACAAAGCCGATGCTGGTTGTCAGGAACGGCTCTTCAGCGATGAGAGCGACTCATGTTGTCCGCGCATGTACCAGATGTATGTTCATGGGATCGACGAAATGACCACCGTCTCGATATGGATACAGGGCGGCACAGACCTCTTGTCCGATGGCCTGCCGGGCGTCCTCAGTGACCGCCTCCACATCACTGGCAAAGGCGGAGCGTGCCGTGAACTCTAGGACCCCCATCGCTGAAGCAGGCAAACGTCTCATGAATCCCATCTCCTGAATCGCGAAGGAGCGAAACCCTGCGGCGTCCACAAGCTGACGTATGATCTCCGCATCTCTGAACATATACGGTGCGAGGCAACTCTTTGCGGCTTCGGCACTAACATGCCGTCTGAGGGCGTTAGCCAGCGCCGCACTGTAAGGGGCCACCTCGCTCCATGTAGTGAAAGCGAGTTGTCCTCCGGACACAAGCACTCGGGTGATTTCACACAGCGCGGCTCTCTTGTTCGGCGCGAATTGCAGGCCATGATTGCATAACACGACATCGAAATGAGCATCAGGAAAGGGGAGCGCACACATATCTCCCTGCCGCCATTCTACGGGGATGTCTGTCCTCGGGGCATGAGCACGCGCCACGTCTAGCATGGTAGGGTTGAGGTCGACGCCGACGATGCGCGCAATATTTCCAAACTGTTGCGCAGCCAGACGTGTCACAATACCTGTCCCGCATGCCGCATCCAATACCCGGGATGCATCTTGAAGAGAAATCTGCTTGAGCATGAGTTCTGCTGATTGTCTCGCACCAGTTGGGACGGCATATTGTTCGTATAAATCCGGTGCGTTGCCCTGCAATTGAAATTGCCTATTGGCCATGGCTTTCTCCAGGATGATCTGGCGTTTTCGATGGAATACAAGATGCTCCCGTTTGATGTACAACGAAAATCCGTGAAGACCTCCGCTGAGGTTCCCTTTGGCTGCGCAAGCGATATGTTCGAGGAACTGACGGGTCAAAGTCTCAGCGA
>JANQDY010000228.1 GCA_028278625.1 Thermodesulfobacteriota bacterium | reverse complement strand
TGTTTATGGCCTTCCATGAATGTCCCTTTGTATTCACACCACGGACATTTTTCTTCGAAATCATGCAGTGCCCGGTAGCAAAGTTCACCGATGGCGTCGTATCCGACCCTGTCCAACATGGCCTGATTCATGTATTGAATTCTATTGTCTTCTGAGCAAATGTAAACAGGGTCCTCTATTGCCTCCATCATGGTCCTGTATTTGGTTTCGCTACGTTTGAGCTTGTCTTCCACCCGTCGGCGTTCGGTAAGGTCCACACCCAGGCAAGTGACGTCAACCACATTACCCGAGGCATCCTTGGAGAGCACATTGGACCAGGATACATTAAAGCGTTCGCCGGATTTGCCGATGATCTCGTTTTCGTAGGTGGAATATCCGAGGGTATCCTTTTGGCTCATCACGGTATGGAATACATTCCGCACTTCCTCACGCACTTGTTCGGGGATGAACATATCGAACCAATTTTGGCCGATAAGTTCCTCCTCTTTCCAACCCGTAAGCTCCAGAAAGTGTTCGTTTGCAAAGACAATTTCAGCCCTGACATTGAGCGCAACGCCGATTTGCGGCGTATTGACGAGGACATTTCGCCACTTTCTCTCAGAGGTTACCAGAGCGGATTCCGCCCGCCGGTGTCCGGTGATATCTACCATTGCCGTGATAATACAAGGGCGGTTGGAAATGTCGACGATTTCGCTTGAAAAGAGCCCGGTACGAGGTTCTCCTTTTATATTACAGTAATCAAACTCAAGATTGTGAAACTTTCCTTCTTCTTTTAGCATAGATGTGATTTTTTCTCTATCTTCAATATTCGGCCAGAATCCGATTTCAATGGAAGTCTTGCCGAGAATTTCTTGATATTTATGCCCAGTGATTTTACAGATGGTGTCATTGCTCTCTATTATTTTTCCATTTTCAAGATCAGAAATAACAATGCCAGCGGGAGTTGTTTGAAAGATGGTTTGATATCTTTTTTCGCTTTCTTTCAGCGCCTTCTCCACTACTTTGCGTTCGGAAGCGATTCTTAGGGCTGATAAAATCACGGAACATGTTGAAACGAAGGGCTGTAAGTCCTTAACCAAGTCAGAATCATAGCCGTTAGCCCGGTTTGCAAGGCCAATGGAGCCGACAATTTTATCTTTGTGAAATATGGGAACTCCCAAAAAGGTCTTTATTTCGGGATGACCCGGAGGAACCCCTTTTGATCTGGGATCATTGGACAGATCGTTGGCAATCACCACCTGCCCGGTTTTGGTGACGATGCCAAAAAGCGTATCGCTGCTCTCGAACCGCAACCCGCTATGCCAGTTCTCCTCATAATACTTGCGAGTATCCTCATTCCATGCAAGGTTGGAGATCGCCCGTGACAGCTGGTAGGATGTGCCATCATCTTCATAGGCCACCTCGCCAATGTAGCCGTATTGGCTATTGGTATATTCCAGTATGGCGTTTAAAAGGCCATCAAATATCAGATGAGGTTCTTTTCCTTGAATGAACCGTGCTTGGGCTTTGACCAAACCATCCAGGAGCGACATCGCATCCGGAAAACTCGAGGGCTCTGAGCTGCAATCCCTGTATTCCAGCGCCCTGACCCTCTGCTCCAATTCCTCGTAAGTCGACTTTTCAGTCATTGTCTTACCTTTTAAATGCTGACGATTCTTCGTCTAAAGTTATCGTTGCTTCCATCATCCTGAGGTATTGGCTTTTAAGATACACATGGCATTTGAAACCAGCACTCAAATCGGCTGGTTGGGGTTGGATCTCATTTATGAACCGGCTTGCGGGATTTTTAGTGACACAATCCTAACCAGTCTACCAGACCATGTCTTCTGATGTAAACAAAATGGAAAGGAAGGTTGTTTCTTGGATGTCCGTGGTCTACTACAGGTCAGCATTAATGGATTTTAGGCATTTGGCAGACGGTTTGCCGGGCACTGGGACTGGCACTTGAAACAATAGTAGTAGTTACCCATCATGCAGGTCTGCCAGAGATGGCGCAAACCCGCACCCTGAACGATCTCTCGCATTTCCTCGGTCGGTCCATCCAGCATGCCTTGCATCACCTTCTGGAAGTAGCGGAAGCCGTACCTGAAAATCCGGTCACCGCAAAGTTTCTTGTTGATCTTACCGCCACCGGACAGGGCGCCTATTGGGCAGGATTCAACGCAGCGCATGCAATGATCGCAGCAGTCTTCTTTCATGGGCGCGTCCGGAATCAATCGGGCGGTGGTAATCACGCCCGCCAGACGTATTGCCTGTCCGTATTCCTTTGTGACCAGGGCTCCGGATTCGCCATAGGATCCCAAACCGGCCCGGACGCCGGCCCGACGCCAGCAGATTTCCCCCCGCATCCCTTTGCCCGGCTCATCCATGTCGATGGGAATGAAGGCGGGAACCCCCGCAGAAAGGAAGCCCCGGGCTTCAAGAGATCGGGCCGCCGCGTGGGTTGCCCGAGCGGATTCGTCATAGGCGTGAATGGTGTCGAACTGAGCGAGTTCGTTGGCCCCGGAGCGCAGCGCGGCGAGACTGTGCCCGGTTGCGAGGACGATGACACTTTGGGCACCGGGCAGCATCCTTTCAATCCTCTCACCGAGCTCGGGCAGATCCAAAACACTGACCACGCCCACAAGATCGGCCCCATGCTCCCGGGCCGCTTTCTTTGCTTGATTGGTTAATTCATTTTCTGACATGGCATCGTCTCCTTCTACAAATAGTCACCCGTTCTTGACATCCAATTCCGAGCCGTTATCCTTCGGCAAAGCTCTCAAAGGCGGCTTTATCCGGCGAACCTAGGCTCGGGAATTCCCCTAACGCCTGTTCCGTGAATGGCAAAAATGTCGCCGGTGTCCGGATATCGCTGAAGCATCTCCTGAGATAGAAAGGCCTTTTGTGAAGTGACATAGAGCGTTTCATACCCATTCCCACCGAATGTCACACAGGTTGGCGTCGGAATAGGCATATTTATCTGGCGATCGAGCCGCCCTTCGGGATCAAGACGTAGTATTTTCCCTCCTTGAACCAGTGCAATCCAGTAGTATCCATCTGCGTCTACTGTGGCGCCATCCGGGAATCCCGGAAAATCTGCAGTCGAGAAAAACTCTCTTTGATTGGAGATTCGACCTTCTTTCAAATCAAAGTCGAAAACGTAGATCATTTTTCGAAAGGTATCGCCAAAGTACATCCTCTTGCTTTCCGGATCGAAAGCGATCCCGTTGCTCACAACAAACGAGTAATCTTCCGCCATTTTCCTGCAGGTGAAGTCAGGGTCTAAGACGTAAATGTGAGCGCATTCATCAGTAACATTGGTGTCCATAGTGCCGCACCAGAAGTGTCCCCTCTGATCAACCTTCCCATCGTTAAATCGATTGGTTGGCAGATCCTTTTCCGGATCGACAATCAAATCGAAAGCGCCCCCCGCCAGGTCGATCGTGCAGAACCCGGAATTGACGCCGGCCACAAGCCCCCCATGCTTTCTAAACCCGAACGACCCCACCTGCTCAGGCATATCCCATACGGTAAGTTCGTTTGTTGTCACATTGAAGCGCTTTAGGCTGGGGCCCTCACTTGTTCTGACATTGGGACCTTCAAGACCGGGGCCCACGTGGTTTGTCCAGAAGAGAGACGCTTCCTCCTCGAACCATATGGGATTCTCACCCAGACCATCTTGGCTCTTACATATGCGTTCAATTTCGATCATCGGTACTCACTGGTGATGAGGCCAAGAAAACCGCATTCAGAGGGGCCTCTTAATGGACGATTCTTGATTTGAAGAATGAAACGACATGGTCGGGGTTTCTTTGGCATCGGGCAATTCCCTCAGGTGTGACTTTCGTGCAATATCACAAAGTAACGCCTTTTTGGCCCTAATGAAATTGACAACCAATGGAATTCGCCATCCAAACCACTTCATTCTCAAGATCAAAGTACCAGCTGTAGTAGCGCATAAAGTATGATCCAATAATAGCAAAATTTGGATCCTTTTGCACAGTATCGTAGAAAACACCTTCAAGTCATGCCTCTCCGTTACTGGAAAGATCTCCAGGCCGGCCAAGGCTTTCAAAAAAGAGGCGGGAAGCCGGAAACTTGATTGTTTGATCATTAATCACCAGATCCACTTCGGGCAAGCCGATAATATCATCCGCAATGAAGGCATTCTTCTTGTTGCCAAAGCCCTTTTCAACTATATTCTTTCAACACAAAGCGGAGTTTTATCATCGATCATCAATGAATGGAATCTCAATTCCGGAAAACAGCTTGTGAGGGAGACATTGTGGGACATGAACGAATGCTGAGAACCGGAAGGAAAAAGCCCGGGTGGGGCAAACTCGGTCGTGTCATCAGAGAGTTCTTCGCCTATATTGCGGCATGGTCATTGGCATCACTTTGCTTTGGGTGCAGCGACACCGATGCCACGGCACACAGGGACTCGATCCAGGTTTTCGTCCTCGACGATAATTCATCGGGGTGTGTTGAAAAACTTGACAATCTGCTGAACCTCAGCGTCGTAAGCAGCGATGACAATACGCTGAAGGCGGAATACAAGGCGGGGTTTGTATACGGGCATTTATTGAAAAAGCAAATCATCTTCGCAAGGGACAACGCATGGGACAGCGCATACATTGCCGACCCGTCCCACTCCTTTCCAAAACAGATCCCACCCTCAGAAGAAGAGCTGGATGAAACAGAAGCCATCCTCAAACAAAACTATTCTTACACAATCGATTACACGAAAGACTTATTGGATAAAACCATTCAAGGATATATGAAAAGACTTATCTTTCGATTGCTGGGCGTATATCACGGCGTAATCCTGAACGATCCCGATGCCCTTGATTTCAGTGGGGACTGGCTTCCTTCCATCGACTATTTTTTAGACTCGGAGTTAAGCTTGAATTATGAAACCGAAGCTTTTTCTTTCATGGATCTCTATTTCATAAACGCCCAGATAGATCTGTTCGGCTATTTGCTACCGCTTAAGGAACAGTATCATTATTCCAGATGCACCGCTTTCATGAAAAAAGTGGACGGCGACATCTTTATGGCACATAATTCCTGGTCCTCTTTTCTGGGATTGAGCATGGCCGGCGGTTTTTTTGTGAATGGCAATTGCTTGCCCAGATATACAACGTTACGAATATCGAGATCGCCAAGGATCTGATTACATTCACGGATCCTTTCAATCCGCTTTCCATCTATGGCAGATGGGACCTGGGCTACGGATGGACCACAACACCCAAGACCGTTCCTGAGGGTGCTGTTGATGCCAAAGCCATGACAGCTTCCATGCTTTCCGATCTATCGAACCTGAAAGGCGTGCTGAATATCGATTCGGAGAATACTTCATTCTGGATGAAATACGGCACCCCGGTTGTCAATGGAAGACCCTTTATATGGAGTGAATCCCAATGGCATGCACAAAAATTAAGGGATATTCCCGATGTCATGACGGGTGATTATCATCTTTTGAAAATCCATATTGACTGACCTGGCTCTCGAAGGTTCTGGAATTTCGTTCCACAAAACGCAGGAGCCCCTCCATCACCTCGGTCACGGCATATGCAAGATTTTAGACATCCTACCTGATAAATTCCGGGAAAGAATCTATTGAGGCCGCTATCCCGAATTCCAAAAGCTCGGTGTTAAGCGGATATTCACTCTGGATCAAATCGGGACTGAACGGCGCCTTCTATTGCTGCCGCACCGCCTTTCCTAACATGCTGGCGCAGAAATCGGGCCGGATCATCAATATCGCATCGGTTATGGGCGTGAAGGGCTGGCCCGGAGAAACAGCCTACACTTCTGTAAAGGCGGGGCTTATCGGTTTCACCAGATCCCTTGCCAAGGAACTCGGTCCCATGGGTATCACAGTGAATGCCGTGGCCCCCGGGTATATCAAAACCGATATGACAAGTTCACTTACGGAAAAAAACATCAAAAACATGCTTGGCAATGTTCCTTTAGGCCGTGCCGGCGAGCCGGAAGAGGTAGCCGAAGTGGTGGCTTTTCTGGCCACGTCCGGTGCGAGCTATGCAACCGGCTCTCTGTTCTATGTGGATGGCGGAAACCATCCCCTCAAGGTCGTTCTCATCTTATTAAAAGCTGGATCTTCACATGAGTGAAGAGGAACGGCATCGGCCAATTCGGAAAACATACGGGCAGTCAATCTCCGGTTTCGTTTTTCGCTAATAATATGTTTCATTGCCACTTTCGGATCTTTAGGTTTCGCTTTTCCTTCCTCCAAAAGCCCGCGTGAAATCAGGCTATGGCGCACAGCATTCATATCCCCTTTCCATCCCATCACATGGGCAACCTCGGCAGAATCCGCCCAAACCCATGATTCAAGTTCTGGTTCGATCACGATGGCAGCAACATCTCCTTGGTGCCATCCATTGATGTGCAATCGATTTTCAATTTCCGCTTCAATTTCTTCCCGAGATTGATTCCGCGCACCGCAACCATGCAGGTCAAAGCATATCATTGCATGACGGTGTGTTTTTTGTGGTGGCCGAAGAAGATCGACGGCATTGACGCGGCAACCGGAATCCCTTCCCACATACCGAAGCAGATCTCCGTTGGGAGGTGAAATCGGAGAAAAGCTCAATGTGATCCCCAAGGCTTCTTGCCGCCTCGTCAACAAGGTCTTGATGGCATTTTCTGCATCCAGATCGGCCACAACAACAAATAGGTCCCGTTTACTCATCCCAACACCCCGGAGGCATAAAGATCACTGAGAGTCAGACTTCCCTGCCATTCTTTAAGCGCGGGATGATCGATTCCCATTACAATATCCGTTGCCGCATTTTCCGCTTTCTTGAAACATAGGATATCCGAGGTTTCAGCGCACCCCAAAATTACGGGAGAATGGGTGGCCAAGAGGATTTGGGCATCATATACCGACCGAAGGGCTTGATAGACAGTTTCCATAGCCATGGGGTGAATGCCGTTTTCCGGTTCCTCGATCAGATAAATACCTTCGAAATCCGAGAGATAAGCGGGGAGGGTCAATGTCAGAAGCCGTAAGGTTCCATCCGAAGCCATCCATGCTGGGACACCCAATCCATTTTCATAGATCAGCTTCAAATACCTGTGGCGCGTGTCGGGCAGTTCTATGGTTTCAACATCGTATAAATCAGGTAAAGCCGTCCGAATATGTTCAATCCATTCCTGATGCCGCAAAGGCGTCTCCATATGGTTGTTATAAACAACCCAAGGCAGGTTTGAGCCATCAGGCTTGAACTTAAGTCCCTGCCCGGGCGGACTGCTTTTGCGTAAAGCCAGACTGTTCAACATGATTTTCTGAACGCCATTCCGCAAAACATCTCGAAACCAAGTAGATACGGGGAAATTGGTCTCATCCTCCGGCAGGTTTGCCAAAGCTGATTTCAAGGGGCCAAGTCGAATCGAAGGTGCCCACCCTTTGCCGCCTTTTTTGTGGACTTCAGAATAATAGTTGTCATTACCGCTATATACTTTGGAAACAACCCGACGCTGATTGCGCTGAATTCTCTTTGTCATGATCGTTTCCGGAGGATTAGGCGGATTGGGGAACAACGTCCTCTGCTTGGGATGGTCCGGTTCCTTTTGTAGAAGAATCACCTTCTCATCAAAAATATGAATTTCGTTCTTTTCCATCCCGATTGAAATTTCATAACGAATCGAGTCAAACTTTCGCTCTGGAGGAAGCATTCTTGCACGTTCCGAGGGAATTTCCATTTCTATAGCCAACTCAAAACGATGACCTTGACGCGCAAAGAGTAAATCTACGAAATTTGAGGTTCTTTCCAGGATAGCACTATCTAGACTTTCGGACAGCAAATCCCCGAGAAAGGATATCACGTCCAAAAAGGTGGTCTTCCCGCTGGCATTAGGCCCTACGAGAACATGAAAATCGTTCAGGTTCTGCTTAATATATCGTAAACAGCGGTAATTCAATGCTTCAACCATTCTGATCATAACATGGGTTCCTTCGAGGTCTGTGTTCTCGAAATGCTATCTTTTGTATAATAGGGGCCTTCACTTGACGATATAAAACCCCTACAATTTTCGGTCCAGGGTGCGGTACTGGATGGCCTCCGCAATGTGGGCAGCCTGGATATCCGCAGCCGCCTCCAGGTCGGCGATGGTTCGGGCGATTTTGAGGATCCGGGCATGGGCCCGGGCGCTCAGGCCGAAGCGATCCATGGCCCGTTCCAGCAACAGCCCTGATTCGGCGTCAACGGGACTGAATTTCTTGAGGTGGCGGCTGTTCATGCCGGCATTGGTGAATATTCCGGTTCGCTTGAACCGCTCCTTCTGGACTTCCCTGGCCTTCACGACCCTTCCCAAAATACGGCTTGAGGATTCCCCTTCCGAAATCCCGGAAAGCTCTTTGTAGGGAACCGCCGGCACCTCCAGATGGATGTCGATGCGATCCAGGAGGGGTCCCGATATTTTGGCCCTGTACCGTTGAATCTGCACGGGCGAACAGGTGCACTCCCGCTTGGCATGCCCCAGATGCCCGCAGGGGCAGGGGTTCATGGCCGCCACCAGCATGAAGTTGGCGGGGTAACTCACGGTGGAGGTGGCTCTCGAGATGGTCACCTCCCCTTCTTCCATGGGTTGGCGCAGCACCTCCAGCACATTTCTCCTGAACTCGGGCAATTCGTCCAGAAAGAGGACCCCGTGATGGGCCAGGCTCACCTGCCCCGGTTTGGGTTGCTGGCCCCCGCCGATGAGGCCGGCATCGCTGATGGTGTGATGGGGCGCCTGAAAAGGCCGTTCCGTAATCAGTCCCGCGCCGTTCGGCATCAGACCCATGACACTGTATATCTTTGACGTCTCAAGTGATTCCTCAAACCTTAGCGGTGGCAGGATGGTGGGAAGACGCTTGGCGAGCATGGTCTTGCCGGACCCGGGAGGACCGATCATGAGGAGATTGTGGGCCCCGGCCGCCGCGATTTCAAGGGCCCGTTTGGCGTGCTCTTGTCCCCTAACATCGGAAAAATCGCGTTTAGAGAGCGAAGGTTTGCTGAAGCGGTTGATTTCAGGCTGAACCGGACTTACCTTAACGGCACCTTTCAGGGCGCTGATCACCTGAGACAGGGTTTTAACCGGAAAAATGGGAATGCCATCGACAACAGCGGCCTCAGCAGCGTTTTCCCCGGGCAGGAAAATACCTTTTATGCAGAGGTCTCTTGCGGCGATGGCCATGGACAGCACACCTTTAACGGGACGGAGCATGCCGTCTAGTGCCAATTCGCCCAAAAAAAGGTAACCGTTGTACTCGGCAAGTTCCAGCAGGCCCGTTGCGGCCAGGATGCCCAGAGCCATGGGGAGATCAAAGGCAGACCCCTCTTTTTTGATGTCTGCCGGAGCCAGATTTACCGTAATCCGATCAGATGGAAAATGGTATCCGGAATTTGTTATGGCGGCCTTAACCCGCTCTTTGCTTTCCCTGACGGCACCTTCCGGCAAGCC
Organism: Thermodesulfobacteriota bacterium; assembly: GCA_028278625.1. Next base: position 8,046 of record JANQDY010000228.1, on the reverse strand, counting down.
CACGGTGGAAAATGAGGGAAGTCCTCGTGCGATGTCCACCTCCACATCCACCACATAGGCGTCTATACCGATAACAGCGCTGCTGAGAATTTTGGACAGCATTTATGAACCGTTCCTTATTTTTATACTTTACATCTAGCATAGTTGGTTTTATATTGTAAAGTTTATTTTAATATGGATATTTTCCTTCCGCTTTAAGCGGCGGTATCAGTCAACCACTTTATTTGGAGAACAAAATGGCACGAATCACGGTGGAAGATTGCCTTGAACGCGTCGATAATCGTTTTGGATTGATTCATGTGGCGGCCAATCGCGTGCGCCAGTTGAGGAAGGGCGCCGAACCATTGGTGGTCTGCAAGAACAGAGACACGGTTGTAGCCTTAAGGGAAATCGCGGCCGGCCAGGTTTTTCCCAAGGACTTGGGTGAAAACAAATCCCAGTTGGAAGACCCCACGGATCTCCTTCTGGAAGCCTTAAACGGCACACCCGAATCCATAGAACAGGAAGCAGAAGGTGCTGAAACCGCACCCGTTGAAAATGAATCATGAACAAACGCGATTATTATGAAGTACTTGGTGTCTCCCGAGAATGCGGGGAAGTGGAGATCAAGGCGGCTTATCGCAAACTGGCGCTGAAATACCATCCGGATAGAAATCCAGGGGACAAGGAAGCCGAAGATAGCTTTAAGGAAGCCGCTGAAGCCTACGAAGTATTGCGGGACACGGAAAAGAGACAGCTTTATGACCGGTTCGGTCATGAAGGCCTTGCCGGGTCCGGTTTTCGCGGTTTTAATGGTTTTGAAGACATCTTCTCCAACTTCGGCGACATTTTCGAGGGTATTTTCGGTTTCGGCGGGACCGGCGGCAGAACACGGGCCCGGCAGGGGAAAAGCCTGCGCTATGATTTGGAACTCTCTCTTGAAGAGGCCTTTCACGGAAAAGAGACGGAAATCTCCTTTCACCGTCTGGAAAGGTGCGACACGTGCGACGGTTCCGGGGCAAAACCGGGAACCCAGCCGGAAACCTGCGGCACCTGCCAGGGTAGAGGCCAGGTCGTTCGCTCCCAGGGGTTTTTTCAGGTGAGCAGCACCTGTCCCACATGCCGCGGGCAGGGTGAAATCATTACCCAGCCCTGCTCCGATTGCGGCGGTGGCGGCAGAATGAGAGTCGAAAGGGAGATCCAGGTCAAAATTCCCGCCGGGGTGGACACCGGATCTCAACTGAGACTGCGGGGTGAAGGCGAGCCGGGGGAAAACGGGGGCCCGCCAGGAGACCTCTTTGTGGTCATTCATGTGGGGGAACATGGCTTCTTTACCCGCGAAGAAGATGACCTCATTTGTCAGATACCCGTTTCCTTTGTTCAGGCAACCCTTGGAGATACCCTCTCCATTCCGCTGTTGGGCGAAGAAGATGCCCATGAATTCATTGTTCCGAAAGGAACTCAGCCGGGTGAAATCATTAAAATTTCCGGAAAAGGTATGACCAGCCTGCGGGGCTTTCGCAAAAGGGGAGATCTTTACGCCAAGATCATTGTTAAGATCCCGGAGAAACTGAATGAGCGTCAAACGGAGTTGCTCAAGGAGTTTGCCCAAGAAGAAGGGCTGAAGCTGTCCGGGAAAAAGAAAAAGGGGAAAAGTTTTTGGAAAAAGAGGTGATTTTGTATTCGGAGTTTACATTGTTTTGAAATGGTGATAGGGAGGTATCGTCAATTTTTTTGTCTTATGGATGGAGAGTATAATGTTAAACAGAAGTGATCTGGATTATTTCAAAGACTTTCTGACAAAAAGGCTGGAAGAGCTTCTTGATGAAGCCAATAGGACCGTCAGCGGAATGACAGACCATCGGGACAATTATGCGGACCCGACAGACAGGGCCACCATGGAGTCCGAGAGGAATTTCACTTTGAGAATCAGGGACAGGGAAAGGAAACTGATTGTAAAGATAAAAGAGGCCCTGAACAGAATTGAAAACGGCACTTTCGGCATCTGTGAAGAATGCGGCGATGACATCTCGGAACAACGGCTAAAGGCGCGTCCGGTAACCACCTTGTGCATCAACTGCAAAAAGAGTCAGGAAAGCGAAGAGAAGCTGAAAGGGATCTAAGATTCCCGGGTTTATCAGACTGATCAGTTTTACGTAAACGGCATTGGGGAAAACCAGGGAGCCAAACTCTGATGACTAACCCAGCAGACGAATTTGCCGGAACAGACCGCTTGGTATGACCGTTCCATTCAGAAACGCCCGGGAATTTCAATGGCTGGAATCTGCTCTCTGTCATAGGATGACTCCGTGTCCGAAACCACAAAAAACCCTCGCAAGAAAAAGTCTCAGGAGATCCATGAAGAGGTCATTACGACCCATGTGAACGCCGATTTTGATGCCCTGGCATCCATGCTGGCCGCCAGCAAACTCTATCCTGGAGCCTCCCTTGCATTTCCCGGTTCCCAGGAAAAGAACCTCAGAAATTTCTTCCTGAACTCAACCTTCTACCTTCTGAATATTACCAAAATCAAAAAAATCGACATTGACGCCATCAAACGGCTGATTCTGGTGGATACGCGCCAGAAAGGCCGCATCGGTGATTTTGCCCGGGTGGCGGACCGCCAGGATGTGGAAATCCATATTTACGATCATCATCCCGCCGCTTCAGATGACGTAAAGGGGCAGGTTGAGGTGGTTCGCAAAATCGGTTCAAACACGGCGCTGATGATCGACATCATTCGAAAAAAAGGGATTTCCGTAACCCCTGAAGAAGCCACCGTCATGTGTCTTGGGATTCATGAGGACACCGGCAATTTCACTTTTTCCTCCACCACCAGCGAAGACTATGAGGCCGCGGCCTGGCTCGCGGCCCGAGGCGCCGACCACAACGTCATATCAGACATGCTCGCCAGGGAATTGACCACCGAAAACCTGTGGCTCTTGAACGACCTGATGGAATCCGCCACCACCCGGATCATCAACGGAACGGAAATCGTCATCACCAAGGTGATTACCGACAACTTCGTGCCCGATTTCGCCGTTTTGGTACACCGTTTCATGGAAATGGAAAGCCTCAAGGTGGTCTTTGCCCTGGCACAGATGGAAAACCGCATCTTCCTGGTGGCGCGAAGCAGGGTCGATACGGTGGATGCGGGGGAAATTGCCAGCGCACTGGGCGGCGGCGGCCACCCGGAGGCGGCTTCAGCAACCATAAAGGACCAGACCCTTGTCCAGGCGGAGCGATCTTTGGACGCACTCTTAAGCAGCCGCACCCGGCGACGCCGGAACGCAAGGGACATGATGTCTTCGCCGGTCATCGGAATCCATCCGGACGACACCATCGAAAAAGCGGCCGACTACATGACCCGGTACAACATCAATGTGCTGCTGGTGATGGATCAAAAGGGCCTTTCAGGCTACGTGACCCGGCAGATCGTCGAAAAAGCGGTATATCTGGGACTTGGGGACCGAAAGGTGTGCGATTATATGAACATCGAATTCGCCACCGTTCATCCCGATGCCTCGCTCACGCAAATCCAGGACCTGATCATTCGCGGCAGGCTGAGGATCCTCCCGGTGGTGGAAAACCGGGAAGTGAAAGGGGTGATCACCCGGACCGACCTGCTCAATATTCTGGTGGGCAACCCGCTGGTTCCGGATGCCTTGGAAGACAGCAAGAAAAGCGGTGCGGTGGTCCGGAAACGGAATCTGGGCGGCATGCTCAAGGAACGGCTTCCCAAAAACGTGATCCACATCTTGAGGGAATTCGGAAACGTCGCGGATGCACTGGGATACGGTATCTACCTTGTGGGCGGCCTGGTGAGAGATATTCTGCTGAAGTATGACAACCTGGATGTGGACATCGTCATTGAGGGCAACGGCATCAAATTCGCCCGTGAATTTGCCAAAAACCATCCCGTACGGGTTCGAAGCCACCAGAAATTCGGTACCGCCGTCCTGGTGTTCCCGGACGGATTCAAGGTGGATGTGGCCACCGCCAGAATTGAATACTACAAATCTCCGGGGGCGCCCCCCATTGTGGAAACCAGTTCATTGAAGCTGGATCTCTACCGCAGGGATTTCACCATGAACACATTGGCCCTCAGCCTGGGCAAACGCTCTTTCGGAACGCTCATCGACTACTTCGGGGCTCAAAAGGACATCAAGGACAAAGCGCTGCGGGTGTTGCATAACCTCAGTTTTGTGGAAGACCCCACCCGAATGCTCAGGGCCATACGGTTTGAACAGCGCTTTGGTTTCACCATCGGAAAGCTGACCCTTGCCCTCATGAAGACGGCCGCCAAAATGGATTGGACCGACAGCCAGGCATCGCGCCGAATGCTGTGGGAATTGAGGCTCATCCTCAAAGAACAGAATCCCATCAGCGCCCTGGTCCGACTGAAAGAGTTTAATCTTTTGAAATTTGCGTCTCCACATCTTACTCTCGGCAAAAACACCGTTCATCTGCTTTCGGAGATCAACGAAGTCATTGCATGGTATCACCTCCTCTTTCTGGAGGAGCCCATCACCGAGTGGAAGGTCCACTGGTACGGGCTCACCAGCGGAATGGGTCCAAGGAACTTTGAGCGGCTGAGCCACGAAATAGGGGCCGGACGCCTCTCCCCCAGGGGCCGGCCCGAGCAAAGGCTCATGGATGACCTGTTCCGTTTTGACGGAACAGACTATGAACTGTTCGCCATGCTGCGGTCTTATGATACGGAAATGCTCCTCTATTTGATGGCGAAAGCAAGAAATGAACGTATGAAACGGCTGCTTTCCCATTTCTTCACAAAATTGAAAGGAAAAAAGATTCGCATAGACGGCAATGATCTGTTAAAGATGGGATTTCAATCGGGACCCCTCTTTAAAGAGATCTTTGAAAGACTGCTGGAAGCCCGAATCAATCAAGAGACACAGAAGAAAGAGGATGAAATAGCACTTGTCAAACGGGAGTTTGGGGATCTCAGAGTTCCCAAACCACGGCATAAGAGACTGAAAGGGGATAGGTGATAGATGGTTTAAGGGAAGCGGGATTCCGGACGATGGACTACAAAGTAAAACTGGAAATGTTTGAAGGCCCCCTGGACCTTTTACTTCACCTCATTCACAAAAACGAGGTGGATATCTTCGACATTCCCATTTCAACCATCACCGACCAGTATCTTGAATACCTGGAGTTGATGAAATCCCTTGAAATGAGCATTGCCGGGGATTTCCTGGTAATGGCCTCAACACTGATTCATGTGAAAAGCAGAATGCTCCTTCCGAGTCGAAACGAGGGGGAGGAAGAGGAAGACCCCCGCCTTGAGATTACCAGACCGCTTCTGGAATACCTGCAGCTAAAAGAAGTGGCAAAGACGCTTTCGGAGCGGAAGATCCTGGGCAAGGATGTTTTTGCAAAGGGGGATCTGACCTCCTTTGATGAATACCCGGATCTTGCCCCCAAACCGGAAGTGAGCCTTTTTCAACTGATCGACGCCTTCCGGCGCATCGTGCTCCGGGGCGATGGTCCCGGGAGCATCACGGTCTCATTGGACAAATGGTCCGTCAAAGACAAAATGGAGAGCATTGTCGTCCTTCTGCGCAACAAACCGGACCTTTTTTTTGAGGAGATCTTTATTGGAAAGCAGGCGTTAACCGAGCTCGTGGTCACTTTTCTGGCCCTTCTCGAACTGGTTCACATGGGCCTCATAAAGGTCTATCAACCCTCTCATGAAAGCCGCATCCACCTCTCGGCCTGTTTTGACGAAAGCGATCCTCCCTTTGTGCTGAATGAAGAATGGAAAAAGAGCTCAAACTGATCATTGAAGCCCTTCTGTTCGCTTCCGATAAACCGCTGGCACCGGGGGATATTCACGGCTGCCTTTCCGACAGGGAACCGGCGGAAATTGAAAAAGCCCTTGAAACCCTGGCCCGGGAATACGATGATATGGGCCGAAGCTTTGCGCTGAACCGGGTGGCCCAGGGGTACCAGATCAGAACCAGGCCCGATTATGCGCCCTATGTGCTCAAAATGACCAAGCGGTCTTTGACCCGACTCTCCACCGCCGCCATGGAGACCCTGGCCATCATCGCCTACAAGCAGCCGATCATTCGTCAGGAGATCGAGCAATTCAGGGGGGTGGACGCCGGCGGAATCCTGAGGACGCTCCTGGAGCGGAACCTGATCCGGATCATGGGCCGAAAACAACTGCCGGGCCGGCCCTTGATTTACGGCACAACCAGGCGGTTCCTGGAGGTGTTTGACCTGGACAGCCTGGAATCCCTTCCCAAATTGAAAGAGATAAAGGAGTTCGGAATCGGTGAAGCGCAAGCAACAAAGACCCGGGAAGAAGAATCGCCGGCCCCAACCCCAGACCCGGCGGAAACAGCGGAAGAGCCCCCCGAGCCGGCGGACGCCCCGCCTTGAGGGTGCAAGCCCTCCCCTTCCGGACAAGGCGCCCCTGACGTCTTTCAATCCCCTGAAACCCTGGCGGCTCAACCGTATTCTCTCTTCAGCGGGTCTGACGTCCCGGCGCAAAGCGGACCAGTGGATCGTTTCCGGCCGGATCACCGTGAACAAAGAAGTGGTCAGCAGCCTCGGGAAAACCGCCCTTTGGGGCCGGGACGACATCCGCGTGGATGGAAAAAGGATCCCACAGCCGCCAAAGAAGCATTATCTGATGCTCAACAAGCCCTTCGGCACCATCTGTTCCCTGAGCGACCCTGAAGGAAGAGCGCTGGTCACGGATCTGATCAAAGGAATCCCAGTTCGGGTCTATCCCGTGGGCCGTCTCGATTTCGACACCCTGGGCCTCTTACTCTTGACCAATGACGGAGAATTCAGTTACCGGCTCACCCATCCGCGGTTTCACATTCCCAAAACCTACAAGGTGACCGTTCAGGGGGCCATCACCCAAGACGCCTTGAACCGTCTGCAAAGGGGCGTCACCCTGGATGACGGGCCTGCCGGGCGGGCCGGAATCGAATTGATAGACCGAAACGACGCAAGAAGTATCCTCAGAATGACCATCACCCAGGGAAAATCCCGGCAGGTGCGACGGATGCTGGAGGAAGTGGGTCACGACGTGATTCATCTCATACGGATTGCATTCGGAACCCTGCGGTTGGGTGACCTCAAAATGGGCCAGCATCGTTATCTCCATGCACGGGAAGTCCTGGAACTAAAAAAAATGGCCGGGATGGCATAATTTTTATTTACAGCCTCAAATCAATCATGTATCTTGGGCCAAATTTTGGCACTTCGGGCCAAATCGTCTTGGGCGGTTAACTCAGTGGGAGAGTGCCATCCTCACACGGTGGAAGTCCGGGGTTCAAATCCCCGACCGCCCACCATATTGAAATTAAAGGGAAAATCGGGTTTCCGGTTTTCCCTTTTTCGTCATAAATGGCCCAAATTTTCCGGATAGTGAGCAATGAATCCGAAAAGGTATCGGATTAAGGCTCAGCGTTAGGCGCGGGTTCAATTCCCTTTCCTTGAACCAATTCAGTTTCTTACCTATGGCCACAACTTCAACGCTTTCTTTTGTATCACAACCACAGGCGTTGTGTGAAGCGATGTACCCTATGACTCTGGGACACTGTATGCGGTTCATTCAAGGGGTGCAGGGAACACGCACCCGTTCAAGTAGGCCTTGGTAGGCTGTATCATGAGGGGTGATGTCGAAACCTGTACGGTATCAATTGTGTGCCTCCATATGTGGCCTGATGCCGCAGGATGATTTTGTTTGCTTTGATGCTACAGCCGGAAACATGTGGGTCGACCAGAAAGAGATTGAAGGCAAGACAAGGGATTTGGGTGTTTCGTGGCTCGAAGGCCGTTATCGTGGTGGCTATTTGTGGGTCAGGTATGATGATGGGATAGGCTGAAGGAATGTGTTGATCCAGATCCCGCCTCATCTGCAATTTAACCAAAGGACCGAAGCAGTTTCTGGCCATCTACTTATGCCGAGAGTCTTCACCTTTATCCCGGACCGAGTTGGCCCTGATGATAAGCTTGATGATTTCCCCGGCCAAGTTCCGAAGTTCCTGGCAAATGCGCTATTTGAGGCACCGGATGAAGTTA
>JANQDY010000223.1 GCA_028278625.1 Thermodesulfobacteriota bacterium | reverse complement strand
ACAAGGCCCTCGTAATCACCGATGGCCTCCTTGAGATCCTGAGGGCTGAGTCCGGTCCGTACATCCACATGAATGCCCGGGGTTTCCTGAAAAAGCTTAACGCCAACCGGGGAAAGGGGGTCGCTTACCAGAACTTTCATAGCGTCTCTCCTAGACACTTGATTTTTAATCAAAGGCCATACTATTAATGACAACCGTCGGAATGTCAAGGGAGATGGTGCCTTTAGGAGGCGGATGGAGGTCCGTGGCGCTATTCTTCAGCCGGATTCGCGGTTTGTTCGCCGCTCTCAAAAAATATCCTTCCGAAACGTTTGAAAAATGCTTGACATTTTCTTCTTAACTTGCTAATTCACTGTGACAAAGGCTCAACATGGATACATATAATTGCAAGCGGCTGTGTCACAGCCATATCTTTTTGACGAAAGGGGGCGATAGCTAAAACGGTTCAAAAAATTTTGTTTTTTATAGTGTTTAACTGTAATAATAATTATTTTTTAGGAGGAGAGAGTAATGAAGAAGCTATTTGTTATTGGGATTGCAGCGCTGTTGCTGGTTGCCTTTACCGTACCGGCCATGGCAAAAGTGAAAATCGGTGGTATCATCTTTACCGATTTCTACTATCTGGACAGGGACAGGGATAATTCCATTGCTTGGGGAACGGGCAATGACCCCTACCAGGTGACCACTATTCAGGTGCCCAACATCACCCGTCTGAACGCCCGCTGGACCAATGAAGACAATGTGGGCATGTTCATCGAGTTCGGTATCGGCCAGACATCCGGGGCTGTGGATCTGAACGGCTCCAGCAACGTTGTGCTGCGTCATGCCTACGGCTGGTGGGACGTGAACCCCAATTTCACCCTCATGGCCGGTAAAAGCACCACGCCCTTTTCACCCCTGAACCCTTCACAGCTCCTCGGTACCTATTCGGGCTCCCTTAACATCATCGGCGTCGGTTACGGTGACTGGTACTCGGGCCGTTTCGCCCAGGTGCGGGGAACCTTCAAAATGGGGAAAATCGGCCGCATCGAGCTGGCCCTGGTGGATCCCAATGCCGGCCAGCGGTACAACAACCAGTTCCTTTCCTATTTTCCCACTGAATATCAGGGTGCGGTTCTGAGCGTCGACTACCAGAACAACTCAAAGGTGCCCCGTTTCGATCTGGGTGTTCCCCTGTACTTTGGCCCCATCGCCATCTACCCCGGTTTTCTGTATCAGTACAGAAGCGTTGACGTCATCAATCCCGCCTACAGCGGGTACGATAACTCCCTTAACACCATCGCCGGTACGCTGGGTGTCAAAGGTGGTTTCGGCCCCTTCGGATTTGCGGCGGAAGGTAACTGGGGTCGCAACATCGGTAATACCCGGATGCTGATCGGTACGTCGGCGCCTGCGAGCATTTCAACGGCCATCGCCAACACCAACGGCACCATCGAAGACGCCACCACCTACGCCTACTGGTTTGACGTGTGGTACAAGATCGGTCCCGTAACACCCCATGTGATGTTCGGTCAGATGAAGAGCTCCGTGGACAACGTGCAGATCGGTGGGCAACAGGCGGAACTGGATGCCACTTCCACCATGTGGGGATTTTCCATTCCCATCGACCTGGCCAAAGGTTTCAGGGTCCGCCCCGAGTTCATGTGGTATAATGACGGTCAGCTGCAGTACGGCGGCAATGACTATCTTGAGTTCGGAAAATACGCCATTTACGGTGTGCAGTTTCAGATCACCTTCTAAACCGCTATTTGAAAGTCATGCCCTTGCTTAATGCAAGGGCACAAAATAGTGCAAAAAAACCCCCTCCCTTGTTTCAAGGAAGGGGGTTCTTTTATGGACTCTCCTGTTATCATAAGGAACGATGAATGAAGAAGCCATTTGCTGTTGGGATTGCAGCGCTGCTGCTGGTTGCCTTTAGCGTACCGGCCACGGCAAAAGTGAAGATGGGTGGTATCGTTTTTACCGATTTCTACTATCTGGGCAGGGACAGGGAAAATTCCATGGCCTGGGGAACGGGCAATGACCCCTATCAGGTGACCACCATTCAGGTTCCCAGCATCACCCGTTTAAACGCCCGCTGGACCAATGAGGACAGTGTGGGCATGTTCATCGAGTTCGGTCTCGGTCAGACGAGTCAGGGTGTGGACCTTAACGCCTCCAGCAAGGTTGTGCTCCGCCATGCCTATGGATGGTGGGACGTGAGCCCCAATTTTACCATTTTGGCCGGTAAAAGCACCACGCCTTTTTCACCGCTCAATCCTTCACAGCTCATCGGTACCCAGTCGGGCTCCCTCAACATCATCGGCGTCGGCTACGGTGACTGGTACTCGGGCCGTTTCGCCCAGGTGCGGGGAACCTTCAAAATGGGGAAAATCGGTCGCATCGAACTGGCTTTGGTGGATCCCAATGCCGGATCTCGATTTAACAACCAGTTTTTGGGCTTTATGCCCGTTGAGTATGCCGGCGCGGTTCTGAGCGTCGATTACCAGAACAATTCAAAGGTGCCCCGTTTCGATCTGGGCGTTCCCCTGTATTTCGGACCCATCGCCATCTACCCCGGTTTTCTGTACCAGTACAGAAGCGTTGACATGATCAGCCCCGTTTACGCCGATTTCGACAATTCCCTGCACACCTACGCCGGTACCCTTGGCGTCAAAGGCGGTTTCGGTCCTTTCGGATTTGCGGCGGAAGGTAACTGGGGTCGCAACATCGGTAATACCCGGATGCTGATCGGTACGTCGGCGCCAGCCCAAATCTCTACGGCCCTGCCCGACCCGGACGGCCGGATCAACAACGCCACCACCTACGCCTTCTGGTTTGACGTATGGTACAAGGTGGGTCCGGTGACCCCGCACGTCATGTTCGGCCAAATGAAAAGCACCGTGGACCTGAACGACCGTGAGCTGGCTGCCGCTGCCACCATGTGGGGATTTTCCGTTCCCATCGACCTGGCCGACGGTTTCAGGATCCGCCCGGAACTTATGTGGTATGATGATGGCGAGATCCAGTACGCCGGCAATGACTTGCAGGGGTTTGGAAAGTATGCCATCTACGGCATTCAATTTCAGGTGACTTTCTGATCCCAGGGTTTATTCCAGATCATAAACCACGAGACGGCTCTTGGGAAGCCCCACGAAATAACTATCGCTGGTGACGTTGGCCACCACCAGTTCATTAAAACCGTCGTTGTCCACATCACCCACCTCATACCCTACCACTGTCCCTGAAAGCTTCTGGCTGGTAAACTGAGAGACCAGACCGGCCTCGTCCCAATCCATGAAATGAACCCGTCCGCTCCCGAACCAGCGAAAATCGTCAAACAAACGGCCTGTTTTGGAATGGTTTTTACAGATCACCACTTCCTTTTTCCCATCCCCATTGACATCAAAGGTGAAGATGGGAGAGGAAATAAAAATCCGTTTGGGGGTCTGGGCCATCCGGTTCAGATTCGGATCCATATAATCCATATAGCATAGGCTGCCCCCAAAAAAGTCATCACTCTTCCACAGCTCCTCGCCGCCGGGGTCGTACACCATCAGATGTTCCCAGGGTCCCAGAAGAATGGTAAACACGGAACCTTTTCCCGAAAGATCACATTGTGTGAAATTAAACACATTGGCGAAGCGGGGCAGGGTAAGGGGACCCGTTGACACGAGGTCCTTTCCCTGGCGTTTCAGCAGATGTACGCCGCCGATATAATTCCCTTCGGAATCCCGTCTCTGGCCCAGCACCGCTTCTCCCCTGCCTGGCAAATCGGCCACGCGGATGAGCCAAGTCTGGCGGTCTACGATTTCCTTAAACTTGGCGCCATCCCATTCCAGGACCATGGATCCGGCGTTGGTGGCGGTGAGGTTGCAGACGTAGATTTCAGCCTTTCCGTTTCCATCCAGATCCGCCACCGTCACATAGATGAAATTGGGGGACCAGGTCCCTTCGACGGTCTTGAAAAGATAAGGCCCTTTTTGCTGCCATTTGTAAATATAAACAGCCGCTTTATCGATAATGACCAGTTCGCTCTTGCCGTCTCCATCCACGTCCCCGATATCCAACCCCCTGATTTCAAGCTTAAACCGCTTTACGAATGAAGGCTTTTCGTAAGTCCCCGATGCATCTTTGCCCACATGGACCAATGGGCCGGCCTTCCCAGCCTGCTGGGCAAATTCACCGGGTCTGCGATCCTGATAAGGGAGCTCCTTGCCCATGATTTTGGCATTGATGTTTTCAGCAAACTGATTGACGGTGGGGATTACGCTGTCCATGCTCTTTGATTGGTCGTATGCGGTGATGAGGATTTCCGATTTTTTCACGTCCAGGATTTTGGCGTCCAGGCTGACGCTTTCACCGAATACGGTGAGGCTGCCGAAAATTACGAGGTCCGCCCCGAGTTTTTTGCCGATTTCAAGCGCCTTTTTTTCATTCACCGGTCCGGGATCAGCAGCGAGCGCCTTTTTGACAACACCCTTTTCAATGATTCTGAGCTTGTCTTTCCATGCGAGCCTGGAGCTGAGCATGTCCATGATACCTTCCCTCAGAAAATCAAGATTGCGTTCGGAATTCATGGTGAAGGGGAGAATGGCAAGGGTTTTAGACTCCTCGGCCAAACCTGTCAAGGGCCTTAAAAAGGCCAGCATGGTCAGGAGAAAGAAAATTAAGCTGCAACAAGTCTTATTGGTTTTCATCGTCATCCTTTCCTGGTGAAATTGGAATTTGCATTTGATGGGCACAAAAGCGCCGCAACCATATTTACGCATATCATGAGAATCGAAAAAAATCCGTATCAGGTTACGGGATTTCTTTCTTTCAATTCATTGACGCGAGCGATATAATAATGATCTCAAAACCCAAAGGCAAGCCCTTATTGATTTGAAAAAGGGGGGCTCTCAAAAGGACATTCCCACACCCAAATGGTGGTTTGCGGGAAAGGTCCACGGGAATTATCAAGGAGGAAACCGAATGAGAATCAAACACATTGACCACATCGGCATCGCCGTCAAGAACATCGAACAGGCGGGCAAATTCTATACGGATGTGCTGGGGCTTAAAATCGAAGATATCGAAACGGTAAAAGAGCAGAAGGTGAACGTGGCCTTTATCCCCATCACGGACAGCGAAGTGGAACTGCTGGAGTCCATAGAACCCGACGGGCCGGTGGCGAAATACATTGAAAACCGAGGAGAAGGCGTCCAGCATATCGCTTTCCGCGTGGATAACATCAACCAGTGCTTGGAAGAACTCAAGGAAAAAGGTGTTCGGCTGATCGATCAAGCACCCCGTCACGGCGCCGGGGGCGCTAAAATCGCATTCATCCATCCCAAAGAGACCAACGGTGTCCTGGTGGAAATCTGCGAAAGGGATTAATTGATATGGGCTGACTGTCGCCTAAAAGCGGTAGGTAATCAAGCCGTGGGTTGTATCATAGGGAGATACGCTGACTTGCACACGGTCTCCGACCATTACCTTGATCCGGTGTTTTTTCATTCTGCCCGACAGAACACCCGTCACAGTGATGTCATTTTTGCAGTGAATTTCCATGGTACCACCGCCAAGGACTTTGGCAACGACGCCTTCCAGTTGAATTAAATCGTTTCGACTCAAAATGCTCCTTTCCTGACAATAACGTCTGATCGATAACTTGATGCAATGGGTTGCTTAGGGTCCCGAAACACCCGGGTCCTTTTAAGAGGCAACTAACCATATCATTTTGTGGGTGGATGTCAATGAAAATCAGGGATAGTGACATGGAAGAAGGGATTATCAGAGGTGTTTCCGGGGTAATCCTCGCCGGCGGAAAAAGCAGCCGCTACGGGAGGAATAAAGCCCTGGTTCATATGGGCGGCATGCCACTCATTAAACGGGTGCTGGGCGTTATGGCACCCATTTTCCCTTCCACTGTCCTCATCACCAATACACCCCGGGACTACGCATTTCTGGGCCTACCCATGTTTGAGGACAGGATCAAGGGCCTGGGTCCTTTGGGTGGCATATTTACGGGACTCAAGGTGATTCCCGAAACGGCCGGCTTCTTTGTGGCGTGCGATATGCCTTTCCTCAACGCTGATTTGATTCGATACCTGGCAAGCGTGCGCCACGGTTATGATGTGGTGGTGCCCACGTTCAGGGGGAAGTTTGAAGCGCTCCATGCGCTTTATACCAAAGACTGCGTGGTGAAAATCGAGCAGTTGATCCACGATGGCGTGTATCAGACCATTCAACTCTTTCAATCCGTAAGGGTTCGTTATGTGGAGGAAGATGAGATCCGGCGTTTTGATCCCGTGCTTGAGTCTTTCTCCAATATCAACAAACCTGAAGAACTTCAAAGAATAAAACAGGGCCTTTCAAACATAAACATTTGATATCAGATAATGAGGTGGCACCGTGTTGCAGTTAATACTGGCCGTTGGTTTTGCCATTTTGATATCGGCCGTCTGCTCTCTTTTCGAAGCTGTGCTCTATTCGGTACCGTTGAGACATGTGGAGGCGATGATTCAAAAGGGCAGAATGGGAGGTAGAACCTTCAGGCGCCTTCGACAAAAAGTGGATCGGCCCATTGCGGCCATTCTGTCTCTCAATACCATTGCCAATACGGCAGGAGCGGCATTTGCCGGGGCAGCGGCCACCGCCGTTTTTGGCCAGCAGTGGCTCGGCTACTTTTCAGCGGCGTTTACCCTGGCGATTCTCATTTTTTCAGAGATCATTCCGAAAACAGCCGGGGTCGTGTACGGAAGATCCCTCGCCGGAGTGGTGGCTTATGCGCTGAAGGGGCTGGTGTGGTTCATGACGCCTGTTATTTGGTTGATGAGCCTTATCACGCGTCTGATCGGCCCGGGATCTAAAGATGAGGCGGTGACCGCTGAAGAGTTGCAGAGCATGGCGCGTCTAAGCCGACGAACCGGCGGCATCAAGATATTTCAGGAACAGGCCATTGAGCGGGTTTTGACCCTCCAGGAAAAAACGGCCAAGGACGTGATGACACCGAGAACCGTCATATTCTCCTTGAACAAACGGCTGAAATTGTCGGAAACCGTAAAAATCGTGGGCAAATGGGAACACAGTCGTATCCCTTTATATGATAAGAGCCCTGAGGATGTGGTGGGAATCGTTCACACCAAAGACATTCTGGTTGCCCTCGCCGAAGAGCAGAGAGAGAACCAATTGGCGAATTTCATGCGACCCATCCATTTTGTGGCCGAGACGGCCCGTCTGAATGTGGTCTTGGGCGAATTTTTGGAATTGAAACAACATCTTTTTGCCGTCATTGATGAATATGGGGGACTGGCCGGTTTGATCTCCCTTGAAGACATCCTTGAAGAAATCCTGGGCCGTGAGATCGTGGATGAATCGGACCAGGTTGCGGATAAGCAGGAACTGGCACGAAGGCGTCGTTTTAAGAGGCCCTTGTCTTAAGAGAGGATTCTTCTGGGAACTAGCTGATGGTCAGTTTCATTTCTCGAACATCCACTTCCATACTGAGGTTTTCCAGGAGGCGCTTCAATTCTCTGCGTTTATCGGCACTGTTTTCCCTGAAAGATATGATAATCTCCTTGACAGGATACTTGGTCAGGATTCTCTCAAGGTCATCGATGCCACCCAGTACCGGATAACCGCGGATACGCCTCCGCTGAATTTCCCGGTTGTCGTCCATAAACCCCTTAATGGTCATTGACAGGGTCTTGTTGGTTTCGATCTCTTTTAAGAGCATCTGACCGCCAAGCCCGGCACCGTAAACAAGGACCGGCTTTCCCGTTTGATGATTGCTGCGGACACCCTCATCCAGCAGGCGGAAGGAAAGACGGGTAACGCTCACCAGCATCAACATCAATCCCCAGTAAATGACGAATACCGCCCTGGAAAAGCTGTAGAACCGATACAGAAACAGAAGAAGAAGGATCGGGGCAATGGTCCCCGCCGTAATGGCCTTTCCATAGGAAATCAAATCTCTGAGACTGGTATTTTCCCATACACCACGGTAAACCCCAAATAGGAAAAAGAACAAAATCTGGCAAGCGATGACAATGGGAAGTGATTTCAGAAAAAAATCAAAATTGGGTCCGGGCGCTCCCTCAAAACGGAGAAGATAAGCGGTATAATAGGCAACGGTGATGAGAACCAGATCGAGAAGCACCTCAAAAAGACGTCTCCGGTAGGTCATTTCAATGAGCAGGGGCGTGAATTTTCCGGAAGGGTCGTCAGAGACAATCGATTTTTCCGAATAGACCTTCACTTTGGCCAGATAAATCCAGAAGAAGAGGACGAACAAAAGATAAAGGATGATGAGCACCGCGCTGGTTCCCCAATTGAGCCGGGTCAACGCCAGTGCCAATAAGCCCGACACAACGGAAAATCCGTACAGGACCAGCACGGCTTTTTTTTCGGAAAGACCGATGGCCACCAAACGGTGAGAAGAATGATCACGCCCGCCCTGGGAAATAGGCCTACGGAAAAGCTTGCGCATGAGACTGACGAAACCGGTGTCCAGAATAGGGATGAACAGGATCAGTACCGGTATTAAAATCACTGAAAGAAGATGAAAAAAACCGGATTCGCCGCCTTCCAAGGTCGAGTTTCCGGTCATCACCAGGCAGGAAAGCATAAAACCGATATAAAGGCTGCCGGCATCTCCCATAAAAATGGAAGCCGGATTGAAATTATAAACCAAAAAGCCCAGGATAGACCCCAGATAGGTTGAAAGCAGCAGAAGACCGGGGCCTGACAACGCTTCGGGTGCCGGATTCAAATAGTGGTGAAGGAACAGAAAGGCGCCTGCGATAAAGGCAATACCGCACGAAAGGCCGTCCATGTTGTCCAATAGATTGAAGGCATTGGTCATGCCGACAATCCAGAAGATGGAGAAAAAGAGGTCCAGGGTTTTGGAATCCGTCCAACCGAGACGAAAGCCGAAAAAGAGCAGGATGGCCGTGATAATAATCTGTCCGGCCAGTTTGTGCTGTGGGTCCATGTTGAGAATATCGTCAGCCAGGCCCAGAAGGAATATGCCCGAGGCACAGAGCATCAGGGGGAAAAACGGCTGGCCGAAGGTGTTCCATCCCGCCCACGAAACGCTTACGGCCCATGAAATCGATGTGGCCGCAAAAATGCCGACACCACCCAGAAGGGCGGTCTCTTTGCGGTGCCATCGATTATCCTTGGGGATTGCCACCTGCCCAGTTCTTATGGCCAGCTTTCTAATCAATGGCGTCAATAGGAGTGCAAGTGCAAAGCTTAAAAGGAAAAATGATACATAAAGCGGCATTTGAGACCCCTGTTACGTTAGCTCTCCGGTTTCCTTCCGAAGAAGGAAAATCGGGGCAGAAGATGGATCGGGCGTTCATGGGATGCACGGCGGAGCAGATAAACAACGGAAATGACGAGAAAGAGATCCGGGACCCACACAGCAAGCACCGGTGGGAGCGCTCCTGTTGAGGAGACGCTTCGAATAATCATCAAAAAAAGGTAAAAAAGGGAAAAGATGACGAGGCTGATACCGATTCCGGTGGAACGTCCCCGTCCCCGAATCTGTGCACCCAGCGGAACACCGATGATACCCATTAGGAAAACGGCCAATGGGATGGAGAGTTTCTCCAGCAGCTCCCGCATGATCCGACTGTATTCCTTGTCGGTACGGGGAGTGTTTTTGAGTTCTGCAATCAGTTGATCTACGGAGAGTTCATGGGGCGCCTTTTTTCTGGAAGCCAGGTCTGCCAACACATCCTTAAGCCCGATGTTAAGGGCATAGGTATTGAACCTGATGGTTCGGGAAGCTTGGAGGTCCTTTTCCACCAGGAAAATGGTCCCCTTCAGAAAGAGAAGTGTAATGGTTCTTTCCGCCGGTCTTGGAATGATCTGTGCTTCATCCGAGACGATGGTGTTTGTCATCTCCCGGTCCCTTCGATCCACCACGAACACGTCTTTGAGTGAGCGCTCCTCACGTGAAAAACTGTTCACGTAAAAAACCAGGTTTTCAAAAGGCTCACAGAATATGCGTTCTTTGATTCCGAGATCCGCTTTTGTCTCAGCGATCTTAAACAGCAGATCCTTAAATGAGCGATTTCCCCATGGCGCTGCAAAAGTGCTGATGGCGAGGCAGGCCACAAAAGCCCAGAAAGAGAAAAAAATCACCGGGGGAAGCATCTGGTAGAGGCTGATGCCGGAAGATTTCATGGCGATGATTTCACTGTCCGCGGAAAGGCGAAGAAATGCAACCACTACGCTCATCAGCGTGACGGCAGGAAGGGCAAAGGTCAGGATGTCCGGAATCAGAAAAAGGACCATGCCCGCCACCTGCGACAGGTGAACACCACGGGTGACGATCAATTCGGTGATGGAGAGCATTTGAGCCGCCATCATGATGAAGACAAAGACAAAGAGGCTTGCCAGAAAAGTGGGCCAGATTTCTTTGAATATGTATTTGTAAAGCGTCATCTGAATTGCGGATAGTGGATTGCGGAATGCGGATTTTTACCATAGTATTCCGTCACGATTCAAGCTGATTGCCTTTTATTTCACTTTCTGCATCGATCCATCGTCTAATGATGCGCGTTGCTCGTGAATTGAGTTGCGATGAAAACCCATGCTGTAAGCGATGCCCCCTATAAGGCTGATGGTGACCTGCAGTGAAAAGAAAAGAAGTCCCAGGGCCAGAGCCGGTTCGGGTTCGATTCCCTTGAGACCCAGAAGGTAAACCATCGCCCCTTCTCTTAAGCCGATGCCGTTAAAGGTGATGGGAATCATGGTCGCCATATTGACGATAGGGAGTACTGCAAAATAATAGACCGGCGAAACTTGGATGTCCATTCCGATTCCCATAAGCGCAACAGCACCCATGCCGAGGGCTTGAAGGCAGAGGGAAAGCCCCAGAATGGGAATTAGCGTGTTCGGTCTGTGCAACCGGGTGACTGAATCGGGAATGGCACCTGGTATTTGGAAGTTTAATCTTCTGAGCAGTCCAAAAATAAGCGGCATCCCGGCAAATATCAGAACAATGGCCAGTCCACTGATCAATAGGGCGTCGTCAAAAGGCTTCGGCAAAAGGTCGGGCTGCATCAACACACAAAAGGCGCCAATTAACAGCATGGCCGCAAGCCCGAAAAAGCGATCTCCCAAAACGGTCAATGTTGCCGCCAGTTTTCTCCTGATGCCCCTTGATAGGAAGTGGATTTTAAAGATATCTCCCCCAATGCCTGTTGGCAAAAAGAGATTGAAAAACATGCCCACAAAATAATACCCGAGGTATGTGGACCAAACCCCTTTGAAGTCAAGGGCTCTTGAGAGCATCCACCAGCGAAGACTGCTCAGTACCTGTGACAATAGTAAAACTGAGCAGGCAGCAAACCACAGGGAGAGGGGCAACCTTTCGAGGGCGTGCCAGACCCCTTGAAGGTCGAATCGGGAGAAAAGCCAGATGATAAGCCCCACACTAATCCCGATACGGGCAAATTTGGTGATTTTCTTTCGTAAATCCGCGTTCACCTAAAGCCCTTTTCGTAAAAAGCGACTGCGTCTGCCCTTTGCCATTTGAGAGATAAGGCCTCCTATCGAGATTAAGACAAGAATCGGATCTATCAGGTAGTCCCAAAGATTGCCAGATTCCAACAAATGAAAATCGTAGGCCAGGATTGTCGAAAGCAGGACAATAGAAAACCGATTCTTCATAAAGATCATTCCAAGGGTGATAGCAAGAAGAGAAACAAAAAGCCATGAAAAATGCCAGCCGGCGGAGTAAGGATCAAAAGGACCGACACCCAGTGCCATGGGATAGAGCGCAACCCCCGCCATAATGGAAAAAAGAAAGCAGGTTCGAAGTGCCCGTGTATCGAGGCTCACCACTTGAAACGAACGCTTAAGGACCCATGAGAAAAGAAGGCCCGTGAGCGGAATGCTGGGATTGGGAAAAAGACTGATCAACCAGCGACCCGCTGGCAGACCCCCAACGGGCAGACTGACCAGGACCGCGGATGCCGACGCGAGGAAAAAGGTTGGCAAAGCCCCTTTCGGGTTTTTTCCCAAGAGCTTTGCCACCCTTTGGCCGAAACCCAAAAGGAGAAGAAACGGAAAAACAAATGAGAACCAAAACGCCGGTGTCATTCTCTTAACGCCATCTCAAGCTGTTGTTCAATCCAAGTTTCATTAAAAACCACGTGCCTGATCCGTTCTCGTTTCCAGGTATAGACCAAGTGGATCATCCCGTTTCGCCCCCTAATCATGTAAGGATAGGAAAATTCCTCCTGGGGGCTGTTTTCAAGGGTGTGGATTCTGATCCAGTTGCGTCCACCATCTTTGGAAACGGCAAGCCGCAAAACTTCCCGGTTGTTTCGGCTGTCATTAAAGGCCAGAAGAATGCGGCCTTCACCAAAAGGGAGCGCATCAACGGCCGAATCCGGGTTGGGCAGACCGATGAAGCGGGGATGGGACCAGTTCCGGCCGCCGTCTTCGGTTCTGGCCATGGCGATTTTTCTGACCGGAGCAAGGCATCGGTAAAAGGCGGTGGCCGAATAATCATCCAAAGGCGCAACAGTGGGCTGTATCAAGGAACTTCCCCCTGTCATTCGGGTTTTCCGATAGATGATTCTGTTTTGGTTCCCTAAATGGAAGAACCACAATATTTCTGGAAAATAGCCGAGACACTCATGATAGATGGGAATGGCGAAAAGGGTTTGATTTTCGAAATGTTTCCCTCCTTCTAGGGCCACCGGACGTCCCTTGACCAGTTCGCTGATATTGAAAAAGGGGCTGAGCGTCAGTCTTTGGCTTTTTGTCCAGGTGTTGCCGCCGTCTTTTGAGGCCTTGACATTTAAGGAACTGCCGGACCATCCGCCCACTGTGATGGTCACGTAAATGAGCCAGAGTTGTTCATCAGGACCTCTGAATAGGATCGGGTTGCCAACCTTCTTAATGTACCTTCTCAGCTCTTGGGTGGCCGATACCCGGTCGACAATGATTCTGGGGGAGGACCAGAAGGTGTCGGAACCGGCGGATTTTTTGGAAAAGAAAATCGCCACATCCCTGGCCCCCTCCCGTGTGCCACCATACCAGACTGCCGCGAGCCGGCCTTCCGGCATTTCACAAATGGATCCCACGTGAACCCTTCGACCGCGAACACCAGGATTGATAAACCCGCTTTTAACAAAGGGATCGGGATTGATGCTTTCATCAACGGGGTGTAAGGCGAAAAAGGGTGTCTCTTTTAAAGGATTGTTGACGAACCAGGTCCAAGCCGGCCAACCGTAGGCCAGAATCGTCAAAAGGGCCAGAACGATAAGGAGCCGTTTACCCATGGGCTAGCAGATTCTCGGAAGTTGCTCACCGGTCAATGTGGCCAAAATGCGGTTCCCGCCGATTTTCGTTTTGAGAAGTACCTTTCCCGCGTTATCAGATGTGGTTCTCCCGATAATAGATGCTTTCTTTCCAAGAGGGTGTTCTTTCATGGACGAGAGCATTAAATGGGCATCTTCCGGTGGCGCGATGATCAGACACTTCCCTTCGTTGGCCAGATAGAGGGGGTCCAAGCCCAGAATCTCCGAAGCAGCTTCAGCCGGTTTTGAAACGGGAAGATCCGCTTCAAAGATCTGAATGCCGACGCCGGATTGAGACGCGATTTCGTTTAGGGCTGTTGCAACCCCCCCCCGTGTGGGATCCCGCAGGACATGTATATTCTTGGTATGACCGAAGAGCAAATCCACAAGGGAATTGAGAGCAGCACTATCGCTTTTTAGGTGAGTGCTCAAGGAGAGACCTTCTCGGCTGGTCAGAATCGCCATTCCGTGATCGCCAATATCACCGTTGATCATCACAAAATCTCCCGGTTTCGCATTGCTGCTACTCACATCAACGCCATTTGGAATAATACCGATTCCGGCGGTGTTTATGAAGATTTTGTCTACATTTCCCCGGGGCACCACCTTGGTATCGCCGGCGACAATCTTGACATCGGCATCCTGAGCGGCAAGAGCGGCGGAATCGACAATTCTTTCAAGGTCTTTAAATGAAAAGCCTTCCTCCAGAATAAGCCCGAAAGTCAAAAAAAGGGGTTTGGCCCCCTGCATGGCCAGATCATTCACGGTACCGTGAATGGAAAGACTGCCGATATTACCTCCGGGAAAGAAAATGGGGTCAATCACGTAGGAGTCCGTGGTCATTGCCAGGTTGTGGCCGAAAATCCCAATAACGGCGCTATCATCCATTCGATCCAGAAAATCGTTACGCAGTCGGCTCAAGAGTACCGTCTCTACCAGTTCTCGGGAGGCTTCTCCACCGCTGCCGTGATCCAGTGTGATATGGTCCGTTTTCATGATTGGAATCCCCCCGGTATGATGGACGGGCGCAGTTTAATGAGTTTTGCATTGTTAAGCCAAGGAAAGACTAAAGTCAACAGCATTTCGCGTTTTGATTCTTTCGACCACGTGAAGATGGTGTTACAAAGGGAAAGTGGGTTTCTGGTATTCTCTTGACCATGTTATGGCAAAAGAGGTATAGGCTCGTTCTAATAAAACAAGATCAATTCTACTTTCAGGCCATGTATGGAGGAGTGTTTTTATGTCGTCCGTCCCAGAGGATCTTGCGCCGTGTTTGATTCATATTGACAAGGAAGGAAGATGGTTTCACAAAGGGGTCGAGATGATTCGATATGAATTTGTCCGCTCCTTTTACCGCCAAATGGAAATGGACGAGGCCGGGAGGTACGTTATTTTCTGGGGGGGGAAGCGCTGCCAGGTGGATGTGGAGGATACCGCCTTCGTGGTCAAGCGTTTTTCCGAATCGGATGAAGGAGGTGATCCAAGGCCAGGGTTTTTGATCCGCTTAAGTGATGGGACCGAGGAAGAACTCATGCCGGACACCCTTTATACAGGTGAGAACAACGTGCTCTACTGTCGGGTTAAAGGCGGGGATTTTCCCGCCCGGTTCAACCGCGCCGCCTATTATCAACTGGCAGCACATGTGGAGCCGGACGGGGATGATTTTGTCTTGCCGGTCAGAAACGGAAAATTCAAGATTGCGATCAAGGATTCAGAGGACGTCCAAAATCACTGATTGGACGCCTATGAGCTTTTGTCCACCGGGTTTACGATTTCAATGACCGCTTTCTTCCTGAGACTCTTTATCCAGCTTTCAAAGATTCGCTGATGCTTTGTCTGGGTCAGTGAGGCGCGATAGGTCTCCTTTTCTTCCTGAAATTTCTTTTCCTTGATGCCTTTATGACCTTCCCAGCGGATGACAAATACCCCTTTATCGTTCATAAAGGGTTTTTTAGTGTACCGTTTGTCTTTTCCCAATTTGAAAGCCATTTCATTTAAGGCCGGGGCACTTCCAATGTCAGGGATGGGACCCCGTCGCGTGAAAAAGTCTGTTTCATGAATCTTGAGACCGTTCTTCTTTGCCATCCGCTCCCATGACTTGCCCTTATTAAGTCGTTTCAAGTACTTTTGCGCAGCCGATCTGGCAGCGCCGCGCGCTTCGTGGGCAATGAAGTCCTCCTCCACATTTTTCCTGACAGCTTCAAGTTCGGGAAGATAGCTGGCTTTGTTTTCGGCCACCTGGAAGATGTAAAACTTGCCATCCAGCTCAATGAGGTCGCTGGCTTCGTTTTTGTCCAGGGCAAAAAGTGTGGGTGCTGCTTTTTCGCTCCCCTTAATATCGGGTACGGGAGCATCCTTTGAAAAATGGGCAGACGTCTTTGCAGCAAGCCCGTGCTGCTTTCCATAGATTCCCAGGTCCACATCATATGGCATCTGATCGAGCAATGTTAACCCCTTTTCATGTGCCAGCTCCGTGGTAAGGTTGCCAGTCAATGTGTCCAGGATCTCTTCTTTCACCGCTTCCAGAGGCGTCATCCCGGCTTCCTTGATGTCCTCCACCAGAATGATGTGGTATCCGAAACGGGTGAGCACCAGATCGCTGATCTCCCCTTTCTTGAGTGCGAAAGCCGCTGCCTCAAAAGGGGGCTCCATCTGCCCTTCCCTGAAGTAACCCAGATCCCCCCCTTCGGTTTTTGAGGGGCCTTCCGAATGTTTTTTGGCAAGGGAAGCAAAATCCTCACCTTTGCGTGCTTTTTCAAGAACTTCCTGGGCCCGTTGCTTAATGCTATTCTTTGCTTCTTCGGATTCTCCTTCGTCGACCTTGAAGAGAATGTGCCTTGCTTTCACCTGTTTGGGTTGGGTGTAAAGATTGGCATTGTAGTCATAATAGGATTCGATCTCTTTTTCGGTGATCTCAACGTCTCCCTCAAAGCCTTTTGGATCAATTTCAAGGTAGCGCACGCTGATCATTTCCGGCACCCGATACCGCTCTTTGTTTTTCTCAAAGTAAGCTGCCAGTTTTTTTTCGTCGATGGTTACGGATTTGGTAAAATTCTCCGGTTTGAACTCGACAAAGGCAATTTTTACCTGTTCATTGGCAAAGGTGTAATATTCCAGGATTTCCTGGTCTGTGATATTTAAAAAGGCGAAAAGAAATTGCTTAAGTTTCTTATCCAGCAACTCTGAAGTGATGCTGGCTTCGAAATCTTCCGGCTTCATGTGGTTGACACTCAGAAGGGTTTGGTAGCGTCGCATGTCAAACTGGCCGTTTATCTGAAATGCGGGGTAGTTCATGATCGCCTTTTGGATTTCCGCCTCTGTCACATCAAGGCCCAGTTCCTTGGCTGCCTGGCTCATGAGTCGCTGGGTAATCAGCCTTTCGAGGGCCTGTTCTTTGAGATTGAACATTTCGATCAGCTTGTCGTTCCACATGCTCTGGTATCTTGCCTGCAGTGCCTTGAGCATGTCTCGATAGGTTTTTTCATACTCTGGGCCATTTATGAGTTCACCGTTCACATAAGCGATTTTCATGGCCTGGTCGGATGTGAAGGAATATCCGAAGTAGAAAACGAAAACAATAGCGATGATTGCTATCAAAGTCTTGATAAGCCAGCTTTTGGCATGTTTCCTCATGAGGCTCAATAACATTCAGTACTTCCTCCCTTTTGTCTCTCTCCCAAGGCGCGCCAGGAAATTGCGCTTTTTTTGATCAATTTTTAAAAATACCATGATTCAAAGAGGAAGTCCATGATAATTTTGGATGAAGCGGTTCACCTGAACGAAGGCCGGAGACGCGGAAATCAACTTGTCAACAGGCCTTCCATATGGTAACATTTCAGAATCGGGAATGAATTTATGGTTCCAATTCCAATTGGTTTTTCTTTCTGTGGAATAAGGGATATGACCCATGGTGAAAAGATACTGGAGTTTTTCGGAGGTGGCTGACTTTTTCGAGGTGAATGAAGACTTCATAAATGACCTGGAAAAAGAGGATATTGTGTGCGCCTCCTGCCTGAATGATCTACCCGGAAAATCTTTTTCCGCCGGTGAGATGGAAAAAGTGCGTCTGGCCAAGATTCTGATGGAAGAGATGGACGTTAACCTGGCAGGTGTTGAAGTCATTTTGCAGATGCGCCAGAGCATGATCGCCATGCGACAGCAGTTTGATGCGATTTTGGAGGATTTGGTCAGGGAAATGGAAAAAAACCTGAAAAGCATACCTTAATTAAATAGCAATCGGTCAATTCCGTTTAAAGTCTCAAATCGCTCCTCACGTCCCCTTTATACACACCATCCAATTTTTGAACAGCTGCGAGGATTTCCGGATCTTCTGTCCGGGGCACCTTGACCAGTAGTTTGACCATCAAATTACCCCTTGTTTTCGTCTTGAGGTTGGTGGCGCCTTTTCCTTTTAGCCGAAGCACACTGCCGGTTTGGCTGCCGGGAGGCACTTTCAGTTTGACGGTACCATCCACCGTGGGAATGTTAATGGTTGCCCCTGCCATGGCTTCCCCTACGGTCACGGGAACGTCCATGCGCAGGTCGTCTCCGGTCCTTTGGAGAAAAGGGTGGGGTTTGACGTGTATAATGAGATAGAGGTCTCCAGACTCTCCCCCACCGGGTGCAGGCTCTCCTTTTCCCGCAACCCGTACTCTGGAGCCCTCTTTTACCCCTTTTGGAATGACGACCCTGATCTTTTCGGTTCCAAGCGCCTGCCCGCTGCCGGCGCACGCGTTGCAGGGTTTCCCTGTTTGCCCATGGCCCTGGCAATGGGGGCATGGTTTGGTGAAATGCATTGGCCCCTCTGCCACGTTGAGCCGTCCAGAGCCGCCGCAGTAAGTGCAGGTGCTGAGTGTGGAGTTGGGGTCGTTCCCGGACCCGCCGCAGACTTCACATACGCGGACTTTTTGCATGGAGAGCTCTGTTTCAAAACCATTAAGGGCAGATAAAAGATCAATGGTCATATCATGTTGAAGGTCTCTTCCCTTCAACGGTTGAGCTCTGAAACCGGATGACCCCATACCTGCGCCGAAAATATCACCGAAAATATCTTCATAGCTCTGGTAGCGGCCGAATCCTTCTTGGGTTTGGCGTTTTTCACCCTGTTGAAATCCTCCCCAACGAGAATACTGTCTGGCCTTTTCCGCATCGAAACCGGGTTGAAGGCCGTCCTCTCCGAATTCATCATAGAGTGCCCTTTTTTCCTTATTGCCGAGGCAGTCATAGGCCTGGCTTATTTCCTTGAATTTCTTTTCCGCCTCTTTGTTTCCCGGATTAATATCAGGATGCCACTTTCGTGCCAGTTTGCGATAGGCCTTCTTGATGTCGTTTTCGGAAGCGTCCTTTTTGACGCTGAGGGTTTTGTAAAAATCTGTTGACATAAATCGATCCCAATTAATGAATTTGAATTTGGAAAAGGATAAAGATGATTCTTGAATAATATATTGAGGAACCGATCTTCAAGTCAAAGAAAAAAGCAAAAGCGTCTTCATGGACGAAATTTGCCCATTGGGAAGAATCAGTCGTTGTTCATTTGAAAAAACGCTTGACACAACAGGATTTCCATGGAACAAAATAGAGTCTATTGACTTGAAAAAAGGGCATTTATCTCATCGGAAGGTGACCATATCAATGAGGGAGTGGTAGAAGAATGGCTAAGCTGTGGCAAAAAAACCAGGGGAGGCTGAGCAGGCGGGATAAAAGTCCTGTTCAGAATCCTGATACCCCCATTCTTTTCGTTGATGATGATCCCATCATTCACCAGGTAATGCGCAAGTACCTGGCGGACTGGAATGTCACCTCGGTCTTTTCCGGCGAGGAGGCCCTGGATCGCCTTGAAAAAGAGAATTTCGTGATTGTGGTGACGGATTTGAAAATGCCGGGCATCAGTGGTATAGATCTGCTTCACAAGATAAAAGCCAGGTATAACAACCGTGTGCAGGTGATCGTCATCACCGTTTCAGATGATCTCGATGACCTTGTGGACGCACTGGACGGTGGTGCAAGTGATTTCCTGCTGAAACCCCTTAAGAAAGACGTGCTTTTGGAAGTGCTGGAACACACGGTTCTCAGGATTGAACGCTGGAACCGGTCTTTGAACATTCTTATCAGTAGACGGAATCCAACCTGACCCCGAAGTCCCTATTTGGCGTCATCATTGAACGAGAAATGATTTTTTTCCTCCAGCATGGCTTTGGCATGGGCCGTGGCATGTGCGGTTGTCTTGCGGCCTCCCAGAAGTCTGGCAATTTCCGTTATTCTCCCCTCGGGTGAAAGTTCTGTGATGGTCGCGCGGGTTCGCCCGTCAGCAATTTCCTTCCTGGCGAGAAAATGGCTGTTTCCTTGACAGGCAATCTGAGGAAGGTGCGTGATACAAAGAATCTGATGAAATGAAGAGAGAGAGGCGAGCTTTTCACCGACCACCTCGGCTGTGGCACCACTGATCCCCGCGTCAACTTCGTCGAAGATAATGGTCTCCACGGAGGCGTTTTTGGCCAGTATGGTCTTAATGGCCAGCATGATTCTGGAAAGTTCACCGCCCGAAACGATCGTTGACATGGGTTTCAAAGCCTCACCGGGGTTTGTGGAAAGCATGAAGCCAACCCGGTCGAAGCCTTGGGGGCCAAGTACTTTCAGGCGTTCTTCATCGGAATCGGCGGCTCTTGGCGGAATATCTTCAAAGACAGCCTCAAAACGGCTTTCCTTCATGTGAAGTTGTCGCAGTTCGGTTTCAAGGGACTTCTTGAATCCTTTGGCACCCTCACGCCTTTTCAGGGAAAGGCGTGAGGCCTTTTTGATGAGGTTTCCCTCAATGGCTGTTTGTTGCTGCATAAGGATTTCAAGAGACTTTTTCTCCACGGCCAGATCGTCAAATCGGGAGGCTAGTTTCTCCTTGAATTCAAGGACCTCACCGATGCCGCCACCATATTTTCGTTTGAGTCCGTTCAAAGCGTCGATCCTCTCTGAAACCAGGGAGAGCCGTTTGGGATCGATGAGGACCATATCCTGAAAATCCCTGAGGCCGAAAGATACATCCTCAATATTGGCTTCAATCTCGGACAAGGTTTCCCACAAGGGTATCAGGCGCTTGTCCAGTCGAGCGCCTTTTGCGATGTTCTTGCTGCAACGGGAAAGGACTGAAAAAACGGCATCGCTTTTTTCATAGAGTGTTTCATAACCGTTTCGAGCGATTTCCAACAGGTCCTCGGCATGCTGCAATTTGATTCTCTCTTCTTCAAGGGCCTCGTCTTCACCGGGCTTAGGGTCTACCTCCTCGATCTCTTTCAATTGAAAGCCACTCAGTTCCCGGCGTTCAAGAAGCTGGGATATTCGCCTTTCACAGCCTCGAATCTCAGTTTTTAGGGATTGGTATTTTTCAAACTCGCTGCTGAAATGGATCTGCTCTTCTTGGAGTCCGCTGAACGCATCGAGCAGGGATAGGTAGTGTTCCGGCTTAAGGAGGTATTGGTGAGAGTGCTGGCCCGAGATGCTGGCCATATGAGGGGCCACCCGGCCCAGTGTTTGAAGTGTGACGGAAGTGCCGTTGATGTGTATGGTGTTTCGTCCTTCCCTGAAGATGGTCCTTTTAATGGTCAGTTCTCGGTCAAATGGAATGTCCAAGGACTTTAGCAGTTGTGCCAATTCCTGATTGTCGGGAAAAAGAAAAAGGGCCTCAACGGACGCCTTATCACACCCTGTTCGAATCAGATCCGCCGAAGATCTTGCCCCAAGAATCAGACTGAAAGCATTGATGACAATGGATTTACCGGCGCCCGTCTCGCCTGAAAGCGTGATGAGGCCACTTTTGAGGGTAAGTGACAGCGTATCGATAATGGCAAAATTACGGATTTTCAGGTTGACGAGCATTTGGTATGGCGGCTGCTACGGAATTCACTTCTCTTTCAGATGGTTGTTCCCGAAGGGCGCCAACCTGCGCCCTCTCTTGGGGGCTATCACTCTTTATTATCCGTGTTTTCCAGAAGCCGCCGCACTTCAATGCGAAGAACAACTGGTCCCAGTCCTTCGACATTTTTAAACTCAACCTGTGCTTCACAGGGAACGGGGAGATCGCAAATAGGGATCTCTTTGCCTAAAGGGTCAAAAATAAGGGTTGATTCATCGACACGGTATTTATGGCCGTCGATGAAAATGGCGTCCACATCTTTGTCCTTGATCAGCGCCAATTCCATGCGTTCGTTGATGTCGTTTTTCTGGTTCGATTCGCCCTGGGAGCATAAGGTTGGCGGAGGAGAGACCAGAAGCATCAACAAGAACAAAAAAACGATGCGCAACGGTTTCAACGTCGGTTTCGGATGTTCTGTTTCCATGGCAACTCCAAAATAGGTCTGCCAGAGACCCCGATTCTTAAGACACGCCTCAAAACAGCGGGTGTTTTGTGGCTTCAGATGACATTGACTTTGGATATAGATATCATTAAAGTCATCCTTCGTCATTAAAAAAATCGGGTGATCTTTATGGACCGGGGAACGAGAGATATTCCTGGTGAATGAAGCAAAAGAACAATGAAATTAAAAAAGGGACACACAGTTGAGCTGATTATTGAGAAAATGGCATATGGGGGCCGGGGCATTGCGCGCTTGGATGGGTTTGTCATCTTTGTACGGGGGACTGTTCCCGGGGATAGGGTCCTTGCCAAAGTGACCAAGAAAAAGAAAGATTATGCAGAGGCGACCCTCATGGAATTGCTCGATGCATCCTGTGATCGCGTTGATGCGCCATGTCCTTACGCGGGTTACTGTGGCGGTTGCCAGTGGCAGCATGTGAGCTATGACAAACAATTGGTTTTCAAAAGAGAACATGTGAAAGAACCGCTTGAACATATCGCCGGCATGAAAGACGTATTGGTTCGGCCCCTCTTGCCTTCGTCGAATGTCTTCGGATACAGAAACAAGATGGAGTTTTCTTTTTCCGACAGGCGTTGGTATCTTCCCCATGAACTGCATTTAAAAGGAGAGGGCGGGGATTTTGCGCTGGGTCTTCACGTTCCGGGAACCTATCATAAAGTCATAGACATGCAAACCTGTCTTCTTCAGCAACAGACGGGAAACGAAATTCTAAATGAGATCGGGCGGTATGTCAGAAAATCCAGTTCACCGGTTTACGGTCTGAAAAGCCATGAAGGCTACTGGCGGTATTTGACCATTCGGCATTCGAAGGCCTTTGATCATTGGATGGTGAACCTTGTGACCTCCGAAGATGATGAGGCAACCATACAACCTCTGGCACACCTCCTTTGCAGCAAGTTTTCCCGCATAAAGACCTTTGTCAATAATATCACCAGGCGAAAAGCTGCCATTGCCGTTGGAGAAAAAGAAAAAGTACTGGTGGGAGATGGCTTTATTAAGGACAAAATCGGCCCTTACAGCTTCCGGGTGTCGGCAAACTCCTTTTTTCAGACCAACACAAGCGCCGCTCTGAAATTGTATGAACAGGTCCTTCGTTATGCCGATCCAAAAGGAACAGAACGGGTCCTCGACCTTTACAGCGGGACGGGAACCATCCCCATATTTCTGTCGAACCGGGTTCGCACTGTAACGGGCATAGAGATCAGTGAAAGTGCAACGGCGGATGCAGGAAGGAATGCCCAGGAAAACGGCGTTCATAATTGTCGGTTCATATGTGGTGATATACGGGAAAAGCTTGGGCAGATCGGATTTAGGCCGGATCTCGTCATCATTGACCCGCCGCGTGCGGGGATGCACAAGGACGTTCTGGCGGAAACGATGGACATGGGCCCGGACCGAATCGTATATGTCTCGTGTAATCCCGCAACCCTTGCCAGGGATCTGGAAATGATGGCCGAGAGGTACGAACTGAATGAAATACAGCCGGTTGACATGTTCCCGAATACCTACCACATTGAAGCTGTGGCCAAACTCTCCCGCCGAAAATAGGATCTTTGAAGGAAAAGGATTGACAAGGATTTCATTTGGCGGTAAACTGGCGCGCTAAATGAAATGAAGGAAGCAATATTCGTAAAGGGGGTGATTCATTATGGCCGTAGGTATAACCGTTGAATATATTGTTCCCTGGCCCTGCGGTCCCGGCAGATGCTGCATCCCCTCCACAGATAAGAGAGCTTTTGAACATTCATCGCATATTCAACAGGTGGAAACGATATCGATGTGACGGTACCCACATAACAGATGGTGAAGAATCTGAATTGATCCGCTGTTGAAGGCGGCAAAAAGCATCTCTACCTGATTAGGAGGTGCTTTTTTTTTACCAAAGGAATTTAAAGGACGAGGTTATGTCTCTATGAAAGTAATTGTACGTGATAATCAGATCGAAAAAGCAATCAAGGATCTGAAAAGGAAATTGACAAAAGAAGGGTTCTTTTCAGAAATCAAAGAGCGGCGGTTTTATGACAAGCCGAGTGTGCAGAAAAAGAAGAAACAGGCCAAGGCCGCCAAAAGACGACGGAAAAAAATCAGAAGGATCTAGTTCACCCTTTTTTGGGGTGGTCTGATTTAAAGTGTGCGGTATAAGAGGCTTGGTTTTAAGGGGTGTGCAGTTTTTCACTTGACAAAATGAGGCGCAATCAGGTACATACGCGAAACTGTTGGCCCCTTATTTTTTTCAAACCACAACCGGATCCAAGAGGCTTACAACCATGAAAAACCAATCAAATTCCGCCGAGAGCGGAGACCGGCCGTCAATTGGCGACCTGGTCCCCAAGTGGATCAACCTCAATCTCGCTGTTCAGGACATCAGCTTTTTTCTTGTGGGCCTGATCATTGCGCTGATTATAGGTTGGGCCATATTCCCCGCACTGCTCTATTCCAAACAACCGCAGCCCATAAATTTCAATCATGCGCTGCACCTTGATTCAGAGATTGTGGACGGCATTGAAGGGGAGACCCTCGAAGAAAAATGCGAGAGCTGCCACTGGTTTCGGGATGACGGGACCTTTTCGGGCATTCCGAAACTGGAGAAATGTACGGAATGTCACGATGATCCCGAATCTCCCCTGGGGGAAACACCGGAAGAAAAAGCGTTTATGGTGGACTACGTTGAACCTGAAAAAGAGATTCCATGGTTCGTGTATTCAAAGCAACCCGACTGTGTCTATTTCTCCCACATTGCCCATGTGAAAATGGGGGAGATCGAATGTGCCACCTGCCACGGCGATTTTGCAAGTAACGAAAAGCTGCCGTTGTACGTTGAAAACCGCTTAACCGGATACAGTCAGGAAATATGGGGAAAGAATATTTCAGGGATCTATTGGAACAAGACCTATGCGGACCGCATGAAGATGGATGACTGTGCCCGATGCCACACGGAAAAGGGACAGAAACAGAACAACGCCTGTTTCGTTTGTCACAAATAAGGGGAAGATGACCATGAAAATAAGCAGAAGAAACTTCATCGCAGCTGCTCTTGGCGGAGTTGTGGGAATTCAGGTCACGCCGCTACCCTGGAAGTTTACGGATGATGCCGCCATATGGACCCAGAATTGGCCTTGGGTACCTGTTCCAGACACGGGAGAGGTGACCGAAGAGAACACCATTTGCAACCTCTGCCCCGGCGGGTGCGGTATTTTCGTGAGAAAGGTGGCGGAACGGGCGGTCAAAATCGAAGGACGCACCGATTATCCCGTTAACCCAGGCGGTATCTGCCCCGTGGGAATGGGTGGTCTTCAACTGCTCTACGATGACGATATGCGGTTTCCGGGTCCCATGAAACGCGCCGGCGCAAGAGGTGCCGGGGAGTTTGTGAATATCTCTTGGGGGGAAGCCTATGACATACTGGCGGGCCGCATCTCCGACCTGCGGAAATCCGGAACGCCTGAGGCTTTAGGGGCCATCGACGGAAATTTTGCCAATACGACCACCAGTCTGCTCATTGAAAGATTCATGCGGGCCGTTGGCAGCCCCAACTATGTGAAGCCCAGCACCATTACGGATACCTATCAGATGGGCAATCTGCTGATGACGGGAAAGCCCGGGCCCACTGCCTACGATCTGGAAAATTCCGATTTTATATTGAGTTTCGGATGCGGGTTGCTGGAAGGGTGGGGCGCTCCGGGCCGGGTCATGAACGCCTGGAGCATGTGGCATGACGGCAATCCAACCAAGCGAAAAACGAAAGTGGTCCAGATTGAATCAAGGGCATCCAATACGGCTTCCAAAGCGGGCTTCTGGGTGGCTCCCAAACCCGGAACCGATGGCGCTCTGGCACTGGGAATCGCCCATGTTCTTATGAAGAAAGGGCGCGTGGACGAGCAGTTTCTTAAAGGCTTCACCTACGGCTATGATGACCTGACGTCACCGGACGGCAAACAGCGCCCGGGTTTCAAAAGGATTGTTTCCGAAAAGTACTCCCCCGCCCAGGTGGAGGGAATTACCGGAGTGGATGCCAAAACGGTTCTGGCCTTGGCGGACGAATTCAGCAAGGCGAAGGCACCCGTGGCCGTCTATGGAAAGGGGAAGAACAATCTCAACGGCAGCCTCTATGAATTTATGGCGGTTCAAAGCCTTAACGCCGTCTTAGGAAGGATCAACAAACCGGGTGGAGTGCTCCTTCCCGATCCAGTGCCCCTTTCACCCCTGCCCGACTTCGAACCCGATGACATGGCGGCCATAGGCCTTGAAAAGCCGCGTCTAGATGGTGCTGGAACGACAGCCTATCCGTTCAGCCAAAGCCTTATCAACCGTTTTGCCGCCGCCATTAACGGTAGTGACAAATCTCCCATCGATACCCTGCTCGTTTTTTCCGCAAATCCGTTCTTTACCGTGCCTGACGGGGGCGGTTTCAAGAACGCTTTGGAAAAGATCCCGTTCATAGTGAGTTTTTCCCCGTACCGTGATGAAACAGCCAATATGGCGGATCTGATCCTGCCGGACCATAGCTATCTTGAGAAGATGGAAGACGTTGTCTGGCCCGTGGGTCTGCAATATCCCCTTTACGGGCTTTCAAGACCGGTGATCGAACCGATCAACAATACACGAAACACGGGCGATGTGGTTATTTCCCTTTCAAAGGCAATAGGGGATGACACGGGCAGCGCATTTCCATGGGAAGACTTTGAAGAAGTGCTCAAGCTTCGAGCAAACGGGCTCTTTGAGGCGGGTGACGGACTCGTCCGTTACGATCCTTCAAAGCCCGCTTGGAGATTTAAGCCCCTCGGAAACGCAGAGAAACCCTCTTACGATTCCTTTGACGAAATGTGGGAAGCGATGACAGCGGGCGGCATGTGGTTCAAGCCGGTAACACTCGCCAAATCGTTGCAGGGTGTTTTTGAAACACCCAGTGGAAAGTTTGAGTTTGTCAGCCAGAAACTTGAGCGGGCAGTTGCCGATGGGGCGGCACAGTCTTCTCTAAAAGCGGCCCTTGACCAGATGGGAATTGGCGTTGCCGGTACGGAAGCGTTTATGGGGCACTACGAGGCACCCAAACTGGGTGTGGATCGCTCCAAGTATCCGCTTTTCATGGTTCCCTATGAGATGATCAATCTCTCAGGCGGATGGATTCCATCACCCCCCTTCTTGTACAAGACCATTTTTGACACACAGCTTTTGAAAAAGGAATCCTTTGCGGCCATAAACCCCGAAACAGCGGCAAAATACAAACTAAAGCAGGGAGATCGGGCGGTTGTCGCGTCACCGGAAGGAAAGCTGCAGGTGAGAATAGACCTTTTTGAGGGAGCGATGCCAGGAATGGTCTATATGCCCCTTGGATTTGGTCACACGGCTTATGATGAATACCAGAAAGATAAAGGTGTTAATCCGAACAATATCGTCAAGGCTTTAAATGATCCGGTCAGCGGATACCCGCTCTGGTGGAAGACGCCAGTGACGTTAACCAAGGCATAGATGAGGTAGCTCATGAAAAAATCAAATGGCCACGAAAAGCTTGAAGCCGGTCACGAGGGCGAACATGGGTCCGG
This sequence comes from Thermodesulfobacteriota bacterium, assembly GCA_028278625.1. The sequence continues at coordinate 44,324 of JANQDY010000223.1, read as the reverse complement.
CCAGAAGTATGGCATGGTCATCGATCTTGACAAATGCACCGGATGTGGCACGTGCATGGTTGCCTGTGCGGCGGAAAACAATGTGCCCGTGCGAGGTGACCAGAGTGATAAGGAACGTGCCATCACTTGGATGAATCTCTATAAGATCTCCAATGGAAAAAAATTCCCCAGGACGGAAATAAGTTATTTTCCCCGGCCCTGCATGCATTGCGACCATCATCCCCCTTGCGTTTCCGTGTGTGTGTCAACGGCAACCAAACTGGATTTCCATACCGGTATTGTGAGCCAGATATACACCCGCTGTATCGGCTGTCGGTACTGCCAGGCCGCATGCCCCTACGGGGCACGGTATTTCAACTGGTGGGATGCCTTTCCCCAGGACAAGGGGATGGATCGCTATTTGACGCCGGAAGTGTCTCCCAGAATGAGGGGCGTCGTGGAAAAATGTAGCTTCTGCCACCACCGATTGATGCGCGCCAAGAACCAGGCCTACGCGGAAGACCGCAGAACCCTTGAAGAAGGTGATTATGTCACGGCCTGTACTGAAGCCTGTCCGGCGGAAGCCATCACCTTTGGTGATCTGAATAACCCGGACCACAAAGTGTCAGAGTTAAGCAAGCATCCCTATGCCTTCCGGATTCTGGCCCGGATCGGTACGGGGCCCAAAGTATATTATCTGTCCAGCCGGGACTGGGTGCGCAGGTTGGCAGACAATTTCCTGCCCGGCGAATATGAGCCTGTTGTCAACAGAACCTGGGCCGAAGAAGAATGGTCCACATGGCCGGGCCGCGACGAGTTTTAACCGTACAAGGGTAAAGCAATTGACATGCTCTCAAATGTCAGGAGGATGAATGATGAGGTTGGATTCCCAAATAATACCGCATGGCGTTAACAGATGTTCGCCGGGGGTCTTCTTTCTATGGACGCTTCCGTGGCTGGCACTGCTGGCCTGGGGGGGGCTGTCAGCTTTTCTCTGTCTGTGGAAGGGATTGAACCAGACCAACATGAGCAATATATTTGCTTTTGCGCTCTGGATCGTTATTGATTTGGCCGTGATCGCCCTTGGCGCAGGGGCGTTTTTTACCGGTTTTCTCACCTATATCATGGGCCGTAAAGAACTCAAGAGCATTATTAATACGGCCGTTGTCATAGGATTCATCTGCTATTCCGGTGCCATGGCCATGCTGGGCATCGACATCGGTCAGCCCGTTCGTGGCTGGTTTATTTTCTGGCATGCCAATATACATTCCATGCTGGTGGAAGTGTCCTTTTGTATCACCTGCTATTTGGTGGTTCTGGCCATCGAATTCATTCCGCTGATTCTTGAAAACCGGCAGATCCAGAAAGTCAAGGAATTGAGATTTCTGGGTCATAATCTGCACGAAGTCATGGCGGTTTTCGCAGCGACCGGTACTTTCCTCTCCTTTTTTCACCAAGGGTCACTGGGAGGAATGTTCGGAGTGATGTACGCGAGACCCTTCGCGGCCCGTGAAGGCTTTTATATCTGGCCCTGGACTTTTTTTCTCTTCGTGCTTTCCGCCATTGCCTGTGGCCCCTGCTTTACCATTTTGTGCACCAAACTGACCGAATTTTTCGCACGGAAAAAGCTGGTTCCCGATGACGCCATTGAGTTTCTGGCCAAATTGTCCGGGCGACTGCTGGCCATTTACCTCATTCTGAAGACCTTCGATTATCTCGGTTGGGCTTACGGAATTGTACCAAGGGCGGGATTGACGTTCATGGATTTCTTCAGGGAAGGCCCCTATGGTGTATGGATGGTCATTGCGGAGATGGTCTTTTGTGGGCTTCTTCCCGCCATCATCCTTTTGACACCGGGCGGGAGAAAAAGCCAGGGGGCACTCATCCTGGCCAGTCTGTTGAACTGTACGGGTATTGTCCTGAACCGGTTTCTCTTTATTATTGTCACGCTGGCGGTTCCGGTCATGCCATTTGACCGTTTCTGGGGGTATTTGCCCACGTGGCAGGAATGGGGTATCGGCCTTGCGGTTGTCGGTTACGGATTTCTGCTGTTTTCTCTGGCCTATCGGTATTTGCCCATGTTTCCCAAAGAGTCCGAATTGAACCCTACGCCGGCGGAATAAATGACTAATCGAGGAGAACAACCATGACACCTTTATCCTTTGAATGGCAGTGGAATCACGAATATGCGATTTTTTTCGGGCTGTTGTACGTTGCTCTGGGACTCATCGGTGGTGGGCTCACCTTTGTGGTCATCAAAACAGTGCTGCAGATCTTTGGATTCCTGCGTGAGAGGGAATTTCACGATTAGCCCTTCTGCCTGATTTTCAACCGACCCCAGGGGCATCGGCTTTTTCACCCCTGGGGTATCCCACACCTTCATGAGTGTCGCCCCGTTCTTTTCCCTTATTTCCAAACCACCGTATCCTGTCGCCAGTATTTGTCGTCCTTTGCGGGATAATCAAGGTTGAAATGGAGGCCCCTGCTCTCTTTCCTTAAAGAGGCGCAGGTGATGATGATTTCCGCCACAAGAGCAAGGTTTCGAAGCTCAAGAAGGTCCTGGCCAATGAGGAAATCCCAGTAATACGCTTTAATTTCTTCCTGAATGATTTCCACCCGTCTTTTTGCCCGCGCCAATCGTTTATTGGTTCTGACAATACCGACGTAGTTCCACATAAAGCGCCTGATTTCATCCCAGTTGTGTGAAACAACCACCATCTCTTCGCTGTCCGTTGCGCTGCCCGGGTCCCATTCCGGCGCCTGGGGGAAAGGCTCGCTTTTTGATGCAGCCAGCTCTTGGGCCGTTTGAACCGCGGCCCGTCTTGCGAAGACAAGTGCCTCCAGAAGGGAATTGCTTGCCAGACGGTTAGCGCCGTGAAGGCCCGTGCAGGCGACTTCGCCAATGGCAAAAAGATTCTTTAGGGGGGTATGGCCGTGCTCATCGGTTAACAGACCGCCGCACATATAGTGGGCGGCCGGAACAACGGGAATGGGTTCGCTGGTAATATCGATATGAAAAGAGAGGCAGGTTTCGTATATGTGGGGGAACCGTTTTATGATAAAATCCTTTCCTCTGTGGCTGATGTCGAGATAGACGCAGGAATCACCGCTTTTTTTCAACTCCATGTCGATGGATCTTGCCACGATGTCGCGAAACGCCAGATCCTTGAGGGGGTGGTACGATTCCATGAATCGGTTCCCCTTTTTGTCCAGCAGGATTCCGCCTTCACCCCTGACGGCCTCTGAAATGAGGAAATTCTTGGCCAGTGGGTGGTAGAGGGAGGTGGGGTGGAACTGAACAAACTCCATGTTGACGACTTTCACGCCGGCCCGGTATCCCATGGCGACCCCGTCCCCTGTGGCAATGTCGGGATTGCTTGTATAACGGTAGACCTTACCCGCCCCTCCGGAGCATAGGACCGTAATTCTCGCAAGGAATGTCAGAATGGTTCCTGATTCCGCATCCAGAACATATGCACCCCAGCAGCTTTGATCTGTCTTCTTTTTAACGATGCCTCGGCGGACCAGCGTCGATTTGCTGATAAGATCAATGGCCATATGATTCTCATAGATTCGGATATTGGCATTCTGTTCAACTTGAGCCAGCAGCCGTTTCTCCACTTCGCGCCCGGTCATATCTTTGGTATGGACAATCCTGCGCCGGGAGTGGCCTCCTTCTCGGCCCAGGTCCAGGATATCCTTTCCGCCCTCCGCGCGGGAAAAGGCCACTCCCAACGATACCAATTCTTCTATCCTCGCGGGGCCCTCCTCCACCACAAGCCTTACAATATCATCATGACAGATGCCATCCCCGGAGGTAATGGTGTCCTTCATATGAAGCTCAAAACTGTCATCGGGATCCAGCACGGAGGCAATGCCCCCTTGGGCGTAATTGGTTGAGCCTTCGGTCTTTTCTTTCTTGGTCACAATCGCAACGGTGCCCGTTCTGGCAGCATCCAAGGCGAAACGGAGACCGGCAATTCCACTGCCGATGACCAGGTAGTCGGTGTGAATGGGCATGGGAATCTCCTATGGGATAAGAGTTGTCAGGATTTGGTTTTCAAAGAAAGGGAAATCCGTTTTCTTGTGAAATCCACACTCAATATCCGGACGTTGACCTTTTGGTGTACTTTTACAATATCATTTGGGTCCTTAACAAAATGATCGGCCATTTCGCTTATGTGGACAAGACCGTCCTGATGAACACCGATATCCACAAAAGCGCCGAAAGCGACAATGTTGGTGACCACGCCTGGCAGGGTCATTCCCGGTTCAAGGTCTTCTATCTTGGTAATGCCTTCCTTGAATGAGACGTTTTCAAATTTTTCTCTTGGATCTCTTCCGGGTTTGCCCAATTCCTTCACAATGTCATCCAAGGTGGGGAGTCCGATCGTTTCACTGACATATTTTTCTTTGCGGATCTTGCTGCGAACTTTCTCGTTTTCCATGAGATCCCGAACAGAGCATTTGAGGTCCCGGGCCATCGCTTCCACCACGGAATAACTTTCAGGATGAACAGCGCTTGCATCCAAAGGATTCAACGCGTCACGGATCCGCAGAAACCCAGCGGCCTGTTCAAAGGCTTTGGCGCCCAGGCGATTGACTTTTTTCAGCGCCCGCCTGGAAGTAAAGGGGCCGTTCTGCTCACGATGGTGAACGATGTTCTTTGCCAACCGGGGGCCCAATCCCGACACATAGGTGAGCAATTGATGGCTTGCGGTATTTACTTCAACACCTACCCGGTTAACACAGTTTGTAACCACGTCGTCCAGGCTTCTTTTCAAGGCTCTTTGATCGACGTCATGCTGGTATTGCCCAACCCCTATGGATTTTGGATCGATTTTTACCAATTCAGCAAGGGGATCCATGAGCCTTCGTCCGATTGAAACGGCCCCTCGCACGGTTACGTCATGGTCTGGAAATTCCTCCCGTCCCGCTTCGGACGCAGAGTATACGGAAGCGCCGCTTTCGTTGACCATTACCATCTGGATTTTCCTGTCAAGATCCAAACCCCGAATAAAGAGCTCTGTTTCCCGTCCGGCGGTACCGTTTCCGATACCGATGGCATCCACTGAAAAGCGACTGCAGAGAGACTTTATACGCTTTGCGGCCTGCCGGGCCTTTTCATGGGACGTATGGGGAAACACCGTATCGGTGTGAAGAAGGTTTCCTTGAGAATCGAGACAAACCACTTTACAACCGGTGCGAAATCCGGGGTCAATGGCCAGCACGTTCTTTTGGCCCAGGGGCGGGGCGAGCAATAGTTGGTTGAGGTTATCGGCAAATATCCGGATGGCCTCCTGGTCCGCTCGCTTTTTCGAGGCCATTCGTACCTCCGTTTCCATGGAATGGCTCAACAGCCTCCTGTAACTGTCGTGCACGGCTGTTTTCACCTGCTCTGAGGCGGCCTGATGTCCCCTCACAAAAAGGGATTCCAGGAGTTCAAGGGCCTGCTCTTCCAAAGGTGCGATGCGGAGCGTCAGGATGTCTTCGTTTTCACCTCTTCTCATGGCCAGAATGCGGTGTGAGGGCGCTTTGCTGATAGGTTCCGACCAGTCAAAGTAATCGCCGTATTTTGCCCCTTCCTGTTCTTTTCCTTGATTGACCCTGGAAATCAGAATTCCCTTTTCAAAGAAGAGGTCACGCATGCGTGACCTTGCTTTATCGTTTTCCGAAACCCACTCGGCGATAATATCCCGGGCTCCCGAAAGGGCCTCTTCTCCGGTAAGGATCTCGTTCTCGGGATCGACAAAAGGATCGGCAATGGTGGAAAGATCCAGGTCTTTCTGCTCAAAAAGGGTCTGGGCCAAAGGTTCCAAGCCTCTTTCTCTGGCGACGCTGGCCCGGGTTCGCCGTTTGGGTTTGTACGGAAGATAGATGTCTTCCAAAACTGCCAAGCTTTCAGCTTCAGCGATTTTCTCGGCCAGATCATCGGTCAGTTTTTCCTGGTCGCGCAGAGATCTTAAAATGACGTCCCGGCGCCGGTCCAGCTCCTGTAACTGATTGAATCGATCCCGTATGCTGGAGATGGCCACTTCGTCCAGAGAATTGGTCGCTTCTTTTCGGTAACGGGCAATAAATGGAATCGTACATCCTTCGGACAAAAAGTCCAAAACAGCACCCACATGGTTTGGCGGAATGCCCATTTCGGTGGCAATCTTCTGTTTAAGTGTTACGCTCATCAGCTGGAGTGCTCCGGTCAATCTCAAACAAGCACCAAAACGAAAAAAAGGGCTACGGTGGATTTCCGCAACCCTTGCTTTTTCTGGTAGGCACGAAGGGATTTGAACCCTTGACCCCTACCGTGTCAGGGTAGTGCTCTCCCCCTGAGCTACGTGCCTTTAAGGCAGTCAGATCTACCAATTATCTTGGTGAATGTCAAGGTGTATTATGAATCAGAATTCTGAAATTCCGATTCGCGCAGGTATCGCCACTTAATCTCCTTTCATCATGGAATACCACGATCGCATATACAAAAATCCCGATGTTACGGTCAAGGTTCCGGTTGCTCCGTAAACGATATAGACATACTCCGAGAAGAGATGAAAATGTTTTTCCACCAGGACCAGGAAAACCGTGGCCAGTTGCAGGAAAGTCGTTGCTTTTCCCCATATGGAAGGCTTGACCACATGATTCCTGTTCTTGAAAAATAACAGGGACGCGCCTATCAAGATCATGAAATCCCGAGCGATAACCAGAAATGTCAGCCACAGAGGAATAATGCCCATGGCGGCAAGGGAGATAAATGCGGCAATGAGGAGGCATTTATCCGCAAGGGGATCGAGGTAGGATCCCAAACGGCTCTTTTGGTTAAAAAGGCGGGCTACCAAGCCGTCGGCGCCGTCGCTGATTCCCGCCAAAACGAAAACCATCAATCCCGCCAGAAATTGGTTATTGGTGATGAAAATTAAAAAAACGGGAACCAGAAGTATTCTGAAAGCACTGATCAGATTTGGAAGGGTCATTTCAAACGTCTATTCAAGATAAAAAAGGATGTTGTCAGTATCCGTCTGACCCAAGTGCAGTGGAAAGGGGAGGTTCTGATGATTCAGTACCAAACTGATGAAGGTGATCCGGTCACCTTGAAAATCGACAGTGGCCGACATTGAATCATCACCGATTCTGGAGGGTATAACGCTTTTCACGCCGGGGACATATGCTTTCAGAAATTCTGAAAATGTTTGAAATTGTCTGGGCTGGCTAATACCCGCCAAAGTAACATCCAGTTGGTGAACGGATTCGGGTGCCGTCTCAATGCTTCTGCGAATGCACGGACAGAAATCAGCGGCCATACGACCGACGCATTGTCTCATGATTCCCAGAATGCTTTCACTGTCCGTTTGACCGGACGGTATCTTCTGAGACCCCGATTTCTCGCAAATCTGGATGCCCGTCTGAACATCAATGGCTTTCAGGTTCAGAACCAGCTTGTCATTGAGGATAAGACTTTTGCCATAAACCACCGCATCGGCCGAGAAGCGTCTTCCCCATTGCACGGCTTCTTTTGGCTGGATATTTGCCGAAGACCGTCCGGACACAAGATCTGAAGCGGGAAGGTCCATGATGCGGTTAACGGGATTAAACCCCCTGTCCTGAAAAACAGCGTGCAGGGCCAGTTCGACGGGTGTCAGGGCGGGGTTTGCTTCCGGATCCTGCCACCAGAACACCTCCAGAGGCCCACGGCTTTCCGAAACCATGAACAAAACCTTGACAGCCTGTTTGACGGTTTCGAAAATTCCGGCTTCCCTCAGTTTTTCCCGAATACTGTTTTCGTTGATTCTTATTTTTATAAATACATTATAATTGTCTCCTGTCGGCTGTTCAGCCAGGATATGAAAGTTTTCAATCTCCTGGTCCAGGTTGGGAAGGATTTCTACGGACAGGGTTTCGAAATGCGCGGCGACCATCTGATTTCCAAGAAGACGAACGAGATAGTCTTCAATTCCTTTGGAAAGCGCATTTTGAATGGCGCTCTTTTTCCCCTGAACCGTATTGCCCTTGACAATGGTTCCAGTGCCAATGGCAAAGTGTTCATTCTTCTTAAATGCCTCTTCAGCAACCGCTTGCGGGCAGAAGTAAACCAAGAGGAGCAAAAGGGAAAAGCAACTGACTGAAAAGGGCTTCTTTCGGGTTTTTTCCTCTGTCATATGGAAATCTTTTTCTTTCCTTTAGACGTATCTCATTTGAGGTTCTGCTGAATGGTTAATATTTCCTTTTGGGCTTCCTTCACCAGCCCCTGGTTGAGTTTTATGACCTGTTTGAATGATTGCTCCGCCTCATCCGGGCGCTTGGCATCCTTATAGGCAATGCCCATATAGAAATAGGCGTCGGGAAGATCGCTCTTCCATCGCAATGCGTCTTGGAACCTTTCTGCCACCCGATTAAGCCATCCAGGCGTTTTGCGCATTGTGTGAAGGCGCATAAAACCCACATAGGCCATTGCTTTTTGTTCGCCGCTGCTGGCGTCATCCCTCGCTTTTCCCATGGCCTCAAACGCCGGTTCAAACTGTTTCTCTTTGGCATACACAAGCCCCAGACCACGATGCGCGGCGCTGTAATAGGGATCCAGTTGAAGGGCCAGTTGAAATTCCCGCCGTGCATCGGCATCATAATTCTTCTTAAGGAATTTGAATCCGCTCGATACATGGTGAGCAGGTGTATCCAGAACATCTTCGGGGGACTTTGGGGCCTGGGCACATCCAAGTACAAAGAGAAAACCCAAAAAGGAAGCAGCAAGGTATTTTTGGAACACTCTTATCGAGATAACGCCCACTGGACAGCCTCCATAAGATTGTCATAAGAGCCAGGCAAGCCGAATGGCAAAGCCAAGCTTCAAAGGTTTTTGGGAAAGCCTTCACGCACAGCCAAGACTTCCACATAGAAAATTAATACCAAAAGGTCAAGCGCTTTCCAACAGAAAACCACGAATCTTCTTTTCCACCGCACCGGGATTCGACGGGTCCACGAAAAAGGGGTTTGGTTCTGCTCTAAACCATGTCATCTGGCGCTTCGCAAATCTCCTGGTATCCCTTTTAAGCGTTTCTTTCGCCATTTCGAGGGACCATTCCCCTTTGAGATATTTGAGAATATGACGATATCCGATGGCATTCATGGATTTTAAGTGAGGACCATAACCCTTTTCCAGGAGATGCGCTGTTTCTTCTATCAGGCCGTCTGAAATCATTTTTTCGGTGCGTTTGTTAATACGCTTATAGAGTTTTTCCATATCCGTTTTGAGACAAAGGGTTAGCGCCGTAAATTCCCGGTTTTTGAACTGATGCCGGCTCAGAAGGTCGGAAGATGAACTGCTGGTTTGCTTAATGATTTCAAGGGATCTGATGATTCGAACCCTGTCGTTGGGATGAACCGATTTGGCTCTCTGCGGGTCCAACTCGGCCAGCTTTTGATGGCATTTTGTAGGCCCCAATCGGTCATATTCACGATGCAAATGTTCTCGGAGGAGTGGATCCACAGGGGGCAGATCAACCAACCCTCCCAGAAGGGACCTGATATAGAGTCCGGTACCTCCAACCACAAAGCAATGGATGCTTTTCTCAGAAAGCCCTTTTGCGATGGGCAGGGCCAATTGACGATAGATGGCGGCATTGAATTCTTCGTCGGGATTTACAACATCGAGAAGGTGGTGGACAATGCCCCGACGTTCCAAAAGGGAGGGTTTGGCTGTACCGATGTCCATGTACCGGTAGACTTGCATGGAATCCGCATTAATGATTTGAGCCCCGAAAGATAATGCCAATTGAACGGACAACCCGGTTTTTCCGCTGGCAGTAGGACCTGTGATAATGATGATTTTAGGTTTTTCAGACAATTCTTCTGAACTTCTTCTTTAAATCAAAAAAGGTAATACTTACAAAAATGGGTCTTCCATGTGGGCAATTTGTGGGAAGGTCCATTTCACTGAGCCGCCGCATCAAATCAGCCATTTCCGTTGGTGTTAGTTCTTTTCCGGCCCGGATGGCGCCGTGACAGGCCATGATTTTGATGGCTTCGTCGTTTAGGTGGGCCCCCTCCAATGTGACACCTTCTTCCAGCTTGGAAATGAGCTCAGAGATAAGCGTTTGCCAGTCAATGTCTTTCAGAAGAGCGGGTACTGCTCGCAATAGAAAAGTATTTCCGCCGAAATGATCCATTTCGATGCCCAAATGTGCCAGGGCCTCGCCACTTTCAAGGAGAATCCCTCTTTCCCTGAGAGAGAATTCCATTTCTTGGGGCATTAACAGATTCTGTATTTGAATCTTGGCTGAAGATAGGGATTCTTTCAGGGTTTCATAGAGGATTCTTTCGTGGGCGGCGTGTTGATCCACAATCAAAAGACCATCATGCATCTGACAAAGCAGATACATGTTCCCCAATTGTCCCACGATCTTTGGCATTTTGGTATTCAGAAAAGATGTATCCTTTGAAATGGCAACGGTCCCCTTCTCGGGCGGTGGCGCATATGTCGGAGCGCTTTCAAAAATGGTCGGCGCAGAGGGTTCATCGGCCGTCATTTTTCTGTTGGAGAAAGGGATTGGCTTGCTTCTGAGCGAAGGGACCTGGGGTTTAAAGGTCTTCTGGACACATGCGGCGACGGCTCTAAAAACCTGCTGGCCGTTTTGGAATTTGATTTCCTGTTTGGTGGGATGAACGTTTACATCAATCTGGGCCGGGTCTATGTTGATGAAGACCAGTGCCTGTGGATAGTGGCCCTTCATCAGGCGCTGACCGTAACCTTCAATGATGGCCTTGGTAATAAATCGATCTTTGATGTTCCGGCCGTTCACATAAACGAAAAGCCGGTCGCTCCGCTTTCTGGCAAATTCCGCAGGGGCGGCATGCACGGAAATATCGAGATGTTTCTCCCTGGTTTCCCCGTTCATCAGGGATTTTCCCGCTGCTCTGCCCATGAGGTGGAAGAGGCGCAAAAGAGGGTTTGGTGATGCGGGTAAATGGAGAATTTCCTTGTCTCCCTCCTTTAGATGGAAGGAAATGTCTGAAAAAGGCATGGCTGCCCGTAAGACCGCATCAACGATGTGATTCATTTCGGTGCGCGGGGTTTTCAAGAATTTGCGGCGCACGGGAATGTTGAAAAAGAGGTTCTTTATTTCGACAATGGTACCCTGTCTGGATCCCACCTCCTCGATGCCCAGGAGTTTCCCGCCTGAGATGGTGACACGGTTTGCAAGCAGTGACGCCTCTGGCATTGATGTGATTTCCATTCGGGAAACGGCGGCAATGCTCGGGATGGCTTCTCCTCTGAATCCAAAGGAAGCCACGCGGGAAAGATCCGAGACGGTTCTGATCTTGCTTGTTGCATGTCTTTCGAGACAGAGGAGCAGATCGTCTCTCCCCATGCCGATACCATTGTCCGAGACTTTGATGAGGCTTTTGCCCCCTCTTTCAGTCTTTATGGAGATCCTGTTGGCCTTTGCATCGATGCTGTTGTCGATAAGTTCCCTGACAACGGAAGCCGGCCTTTCAATGATTTCTCCCGCCGCAATCTGTGTGGCAACCTTCTCCGGCAGGATTCGGATGACGTTCATAAGCAGAGGAGTTTTTCGTCGATATCGAAGCGATGGTTGGTGGCGGCAGGTCTAAAAATCCTGGGGAAAGACCTTTTGCCTTTTGCAATGAGAAGGTTTCGGGTGCCCATGGGATCGAAATGAAGACAGGGGGATGAATCGGGATGTTTCAGAAAATCAAAGACCAGCCGCCGGGAGAGGTCAACCATAACAGCCAGATATTCATGGAAAACCCTGCCCCTCGTTGCCCGCGGCCCAAAAAACAGGTTGCGCGTTGTATAAAGGTAATCTGAGAACTTGACGGTCTGGGTGAAGACCCGTTTCTTTGTTTTTAAACGATTTCGCTTCTTTCCACCCAAGAGCTGCAGCAGATCATCACACACCTGATGGTCCATGTTGAGTACGCCGTTTGCAATACTGGTGTAACCGGTTCCAATCAAATAGTCAGACCGGATTTCCCAAAAAAGGTGTCCCATCTTTCCTTTTCCCGGGTATGCGCTCATCAGGTTTGGGATAAAATAATTATGGGCGATGACGTCTGCTGCCAGATGTGACAAAAAGCCAAAAGCATATGACATCTCCCGGTCATCGCTCGCATCGCTCAGGAATTTGAACCCCCCTTCCCAGTTGTGAGGCGCGCCGGCCCGCTTTTTCTTTGCTTTTCCGATAAAGAAATCCGCGGAGAGTGACCCGTACAGATACTCAATGGGAAAAGCGGCTATGATTCTGCCGATGGATGGGAGGACCATGGGGGCGGCATCGAGAGAGCCGAGTGCAATGGCAGTGTGAACACCGGGTCCCCAGGCGAAAGCACTGTCGGGACGTAGAAACTGTATACCCAAATAGACGGCAAAAACAATCAACAATTTCAATAAAAAGGCCATGAACCGAAAAACCTCTTGCTATGTTATTTCATTGGAACGCATGCTGGAAAAAAGGAAACTATTTGATATTTCTTATTTTGGAATATAACATAATCCTATTATCGACACAATCAAGATATACGGATCTTGAATGTTGATGCCGTAGATGTGAATTACATTTATAGAATTCAAAAGGGCTGCACAGGGGAATGTTGGTACACACCCACCCCATATCCATTAACAGACCTGTTCGGGAAAGAGTCGCCTGGGCTGATGCCGGTTTTCGGGAATTGGGTGATTTATTCCTGATGGATAATGGCATTGCAGCATCTCTCTCTCAACTGGAGCGCACCATCAGAATTTCCATGGAGCAAATGGATAAGATCGGCCTGGTTGCATTGTGCAGGGAATGTGATGAGGGGGAGGGTGGTTCCTGCTGTGGCAGGGGTCTGGAAAACCGCTATGATGGATGGCTGCTGTTAATCAACAGGCTGATGGGTGTAGAACTGCCCGAGGAGCGCCATGATGCAAAGGGCTGTTTTTTTCTGGGTGAAAAGGGGTGCCTTTTGATTGCCCGCCACGTCATCTGTATCAACTATGTGTGCAGGAAAATAACAAATCACATCGACCCTGAGCGTTTAAACACCCTTCGTGAACTGGAAGGCAATGAAATAGACTGTTTGTTTACGCTAAACGAACAGATCAAGCGTCTATTCAGAGAATGGATGAAAATACAAAAAAGAGCTTGAAGCGGATTGCCCGGTTTTTTGATGCGCGACAGGTGGGAGATGTGGGCCCTTTGGGTTTCAGGCGCTCCACGCATCTTTTAACCCTTTTGGCCTGCACGGAACGTTTAATCGCTGAAGGGATCATCATGCCGGGCAGGAGCACTTTTCTGGACCTTGGATGCGCGGACGGCAGGGTTAACCTTTTTTATGGTTCTCTCATGCGGTACTCCGTGGGTGTTGAGTTGGACGAGTGGACCTTGGATGAATATGAACCATTAAAGGATGAACTGCTCGAAACATTGAATGCGGCGGGAAGGGGAATTCCGGAAGACAATGTTCATCTCTTTTTTGGGGATGCCATGGACGAAAAGGTTCATGACCGCATTCTTCGGAAAACAGGGTTGGGGATTGCCGATTTCGATCTCTTTTACACATATCTGATCATGCATGAAGAGTTCGCCCAGATGCTGGCTAAAAAAGCGAAGGCGGGAGCCATTTACATGGTGTACGGACTACACAGGATCATGCCCCGTTATGAAGGATTTCAACTCATGAAGAATTTGAGCCCACTGGAAGGTGTTCTGGCAATCTACAAAAAAGAGTAGATATAATAAGGAGAAGACCAACCAATGGAAATAACGTTCTTGGGAACCGGCAGCGCATGGGGGCTGCCGGAGATCAATTGCGACTGCGGCATTTGCACCGAGATGAGGGCCAATGACGAAAAGCGGGGACGCACTTCAATCCTCTTAACGGAACGCCAAGACACCCTTCTGATTGACTGCGGACCCGATGCCAGAGAACAATTGTGGCAAAATCAGGTGGCGAAAATCGACGGGGTCCTCATCAGCCATGAACATAACGATCATTATATCGGGTTGGATGAACTCTTTGCCTACAAGAGAGTGTTGCCAAAAGAGCTGTTTTCCCCCATTCCCGTCTACCTGACCCCAAAGACTAAAGAGGTGGTGAAGACGAGATTCGAATATCTGGAAAAACTGGGTGTTGTCAGATTTTTGGATATTGAGCCGGGGGAATGGTTTTCACAGGGTCCTTTTCGGGTCTTTCCGTTCAAAACGGACCACGGAAGCTTTGCGAAAGGGTCCGTGGGATTCATTGTGGCGTGTGGGGGAGGGTCTGATGAGGAAGTGAGGGTCCTGTACACCTCGGATTTCGCCGGTATTCCGGAGTTGAGTTCGGAACTGGTTGGATGCGATTACCTCATAATGCAGTCTTTCTGGCTCAATGAGCCGGTTCTGAACCGGCCGAGCCACATGAGTTTTCAAAATGCCGTTCCATACATAAAGCGGCTGAAGCCGCGGAAAGAGACGTTCCTGGTCCACATGGGAGATGCGGACAGGATTCCGGGGGATCCGGCGAACCACATGGCCAAAAAATACGAACCCAAGGATCCCCTGAAACCGCGGGGCAGCGAAAAACCGTATCCGATTCCAAAGAACCAAGCCCAGTGGCAGCAAACGGTGGACCAGATTATCTCGGAAATGGGGATTCCCCATGGCGTTACGGTGGCCGTTGACGGTCTGAAAGTGAAGGTCTGATACCCTATCGTCTAAAGAACGGATTGAACCTTCTTTCCTGGCCAATGGTGGTGTGAGGCCCGTGACCCGGGTAGACGCGTAATTCATCTCCAAGGGGAAAGATCTTTTCCATCACGCCCCGGATCAATCGCTCATGGTCGCCGCCGGGGAAATCCGTTCTGCCGATGGAGCCTGCGAACAGGGTATCGCCGGTGAAAACGGCGCCCGGTGCGTGAAAACAGACACCGCCCGGAGAATGGCCTGGGGTGTGGATGACCGAAAGGGTGAATTTCCCCACGGGTATTTTTTGGCCTTCAAATAGATCACCGTCAGAAGGAAAACCGAGAGCGCCTGCATCGTGAGGATGTATCCACACCGGTGCTTTGGTGATTCTTTTCAATTCCTGTGCGCCGCCAACGTGATCAAAGTGGCCATGGGTGATGAGGATATAGCGGATGTTAAGTCCCAGCCGTGAGATTTCCGTTATGATGCGCTCGGGTTCACCGCCTGGATCAATGACCAATCCTTCTTTGCTCTCGTCGCAGCCTAAGATGTAGCAGTTGGCCTGATAGGGACCCACCGCGATTTTTCTCAGCATGATAATTGCCTCAACCTAGTTGTTCTCGTTACATACGCCGCATCGAACGCACTCTCCCACCCTGCAGATATCCGATAATCGGCCGTCAAGTGCCAGTCGGTACTCCCTCTTAAGATGTTTCTTCGAAATTCCGTGATCGATGAAGTCCCAGGGGAGTTTTTCATCAAGGCCTTTTTCCCGGCAAACGAAAAAATCGGTGTTTATCTGGGAAAGCCGCATGGCCCTCTTCCAGTTGCCGTTCAGCTTATGGGCGTTTTCAAGGATAGGGCTGACACGCCTGTCTCCAAGGGAGAGCAGCGCTTGGATGTAGGCCCACTTGGGGACATCCGTATTGACCATGATGCCGCCTGATTTTGAGAGCTTTTTTTTCAACTGCTTCTGTTTCTCCTTAAGTGAGCCGATTTCCGCCATGGGGAACCATTGAAAGGGAGTAAACGGTTTTGGGACAAAGCAATTGACGCTCAGTTTGATGCGGCCGATGCTTCCCCTGCCCGCCGATTCTCTTACCATTTGGTGCCTGATTCTCTTGACCAATTCAACAATTTCATCCACGTCATGGCGGGTCTCCGTGGGAAGCCCGATGAGGAAATAGAGCCTAATGGCAAAGTCGCTGATATTTGCCATGGTTCGGACCGCTTCTAATATCTGAACTTCGCTCAAATGCTTGTTGATCATATTTCGAAGCCTCTGGCTCCCTGCTTCAGGTGCGATGGCAATGGTCTTCTGCCCGGCGTTCTTGAGATGCTCAAGCAATCCCCGGGATACGTTTTCGGCTCGGAGAGAAGAGACGGAAAATCTTCCCCCCTTATCACTTATCATTCCGACCAGTTCATCAATTCCCGGGGTATCCGATACGGCGGGACTCAGCAGGCCGACCTGGTCGCACCTTTCTAGGGCTGCAAGAACACCTTTCCGAAGCGCCGATTTCCCGTAGACCCGGGGCGGCCGGTAAACATAGCCCGCTGCACAAAAACGGCATGAATGACCGCAGCCTCTCCCCACCTCAACTAGGACTTTGCTACCGAATTCCGTTTCAGGGGTTGTGATGCACGATAGGGGCATACCGGTTTTGGTAAACCCCCCTTCAGGAGAGTGGACGGCACGAATCTTTTCCGGTACGTCTCCTTCCAAAGGAACAAAATGTTTCAAAGTGCCATTTTCACTGTATGCCACATCATAAAGAGATGGTGCATAGAAACCGGCGACGTTTTTTGCCAGGTTCAGAAGCACATCTCTTCGTTTGACGGCGTTCTTCCCGAATTCGAGAAAGGCGTCCACAAAGGAAGAGAGGTTTTCTTCCGCTTCACCCAACAAAAAAAAATCAATGAAGGGCGCCAAGGGTTCCGGATTGAGAAAGGCGGCAACGCCCCCTGCCATGACATACGGATGCCTTTGGTCCCTTTCTTTCGAAAGGATCGGGATTTTCCCCAAATCCAGGATCTTGAGAACGTTCGAATAATCGTTTTCAAAAGAAATGGAGAAAGCCGCCAGATCAAAACGCTCAAGGGGCATCTGTGATTCCAATGAGAGAAGCGGCATTTGAGATTTCTGGTAAAGGGCCATTTCCCGGCCCTCCGGGAGAAAAAACCGCTCCGCAAGGACCTCCTTTCTTTGGTTAAGAAGCCCATAGATGATCTGGATCCCCAGATTGGACATGCCCAGTCGATATTGATTGGGGAATATCAGCGCAACATGGATCTTTCCTCCCCAATCCTTACGAATGGTCCCCTTCTCCTTTGCCAAAATGGCGCGGTAAAGGGATGTTATGTCATCAGGCACTTGGCCTTTGTCCTCTCAATGTCAAAAATATTCAATCGGTTACCGGCTAATCGGCTTTTACCCTCAAAAACGTGGGATAATCCAGGCTGTCCTTCATCCGGAACTTGTCAAAGAAGCTCTTTTTTTTCTTCTTTTCGAGCCCTTCACTTAACGGATTATCCGGTTTTGATCCCATTCTCGCAAATGTCGGTGTATCGAGACACACGCCGTCTTTCTTGACGGTCCATTCCTCTTCAATGTCCTCGACGGTCACATCTCTTAAATTGACCACTTTGGCGTAATCCTGAACCGATTTTTTGGGAGCTTCATTGTTCAGTGTCACCACTCGGCCACTGGACTTGTTCTCATCGCAACCATCAATCCCCGTTGCCACAACCGTCACCTGAATTTCATCTCCCATGTTGTCATCATAGACAAGCCCCCAGAAGACTTCCGCTTCCTTGGCC
The DNA here is from genome assembly GCA_028278625.1 of Thermodesulfobacteriota bacterium. The sequence goes on along the minus strand of JANQDY010000223.1, from coordinate 26,871 downwards.
TCTTCTTTGATGTAACTTGAGGCTTCATCAACTTCTTCCATGGTCATGTCCGATGGACCGGTGAGGTTCATTAACAGGCCTTTTGCACCTTCAATGGAAATATCTTCAAGAAGCGGGCTGTTAATGGCCTGTTGGGCCGCATCCACGGCCCGTTTATCTCCGGATGCCCGGCCCATGCCCATGATGGCCGTGCCGTTTCTCGACATCACCTTCCTCACGTCCGCAAAATCGAGGTTGATGAAGCCGCTGCTCATGATGAGATCGGAAATCCCTTTGACGGCTTGAAGCAGAACGTCATCCGCTTTGGCGATGAGTTCTTTGAATGAAGTGGTTTTCTCGCCAATGGTTTTGAGCCGCTCGTTGGGGATAACGATAATGCTGTCAACTTCCTTCTTCAGCTGCTCAATACCTTCCAGGGCCTGATTCATTCTTTTTTCACCCTCAAATTTGAAGGGCTTTGTCACGACCGCCACGGTAAGGGCATTACTTTCCTTGCTTTCCCTGGCGGCAACCGGTGAGGCGCCCGTGCCGGTTCCACCACCCATGCCCGCCGTTATAAAGACCATGTCCGATCTATCCAGTGCCTCCCTGACTTCATGCAGACTCTCTTCAGCCGCGCTTTTTCCGACTTCGGGATCCGCACCGGCGCCAAGACCCATGGTGATCTCCGGTCCCAACTGTATCTTCTTGGTGCAGGAAGATCGGTCGAGATCCTGGCAATCCGTATTTGCCACCACGAATTCCACGCCTCTAAGATCGGAATTGATCATATTGTTGATGGCATTTCCGCCTGCGCCCCCAATGCCCAGAACCTTTATTCTGGCATGATAGGCTCCCCTTTCCACTTCGTCCACAAATTCAAATTTCATTTTACTCCCTCCTTCACTGTTAAAAGTTAAACAATGTCCCTAAACCAACGTTTCATCCTGGCAATCACGAGATGAAAAATATTGGAATCCCGAATTCGAAATTTCTTTTTCTGTTTGTAGGTTTTGGCGCCATACAGAACAAGGCCCACGGCCGTGGCGTACATGGGTTTGTTGATGAGATCCACGAGACCCTGGACATCCTGCGGATAGCCGACCCGGGCCGGGGCATTGAAGATCTGCTCGGCCATTTCGCTGATACCCGGAAGCTCAGCAGATCCCCCCGTTACAACAACCCCTGAACTGGCAAGTTCGTCATACCCTGAATCGACCAGTTCCTGGTGAATCAGGGTGAAGATCTCTTCAACTCTCGGCTCCAGGATTTCTCCCAGGATTTGTCTGGAAAGCGTCCTCGGGCTTCTACCGCCGACCCCGGGGACTTCAATGGTATCATCCTTGCCGATCATGGATGAAAGGGCGGCCCCATATTTTATCTTGATCTTTTCAGCTTCCAGCTTCGGTGTTCTCAAACCCACCGCAATATCATAGGTCAGATTGTCACCCCCCAGCGCCAGAACCGACGTGTGTTTAATGGCGCCTTTGGAGAAAAGGGCCAGATCGGTTGTGCCGCCTCCAAAGTCGATGAGTGCCGCGCCCAAATTGCGCTCTTCTTTGGAGAGGACCGCTTCACTGGATGCCAGTGATTCAAGGACAATGTCGTAAACATCCAGTCCGGCCCTGTTGGCGCATTTGATGATGTTCTGTGCGGAAGTCACGGCACCGGTGACAATATGGACCTTTGCCTCCAAACGTACACCTGACATTCCCAAAGGGTCCACGATGCCGTCCTGATCATCCACGATGAACTCCTGAACCAGCGTATGGATGACTTCCCGGTCCATGGGAACCGCCACGGCGCTGGCCGTCTCAATGACCCTTTCAATGTCCTTTTTGGTCACCTCCTTTTCTTTCAGTGCAATGACCCCTGGTTTGTTAACCCCTTCAATGTGTCCGCCCGCAATTCCGGCATATACGGAACCGATTTCACATCCGGCCATTGTCTCGGCCTCTTCTATGGCCGCTTTGATGGAATTCACGGTGTTTTCAATGTTGATGACCACACCTTTTCTAAGGCCTTCAGAAGGATGGCTGCCCATACCAATGATTTCCAGGCCTTCAGGCCGAACCTCTCCCACCACTGCACAGATCTTGGTGGTTCCGATATCCAGGCCTACAATGATGTCCATGCCCATAAAATGATTACCTCATCCTGGAAACTGATGCTTCTTAAAAGAGACGATTGCGCCATCCGCGTGGTTCAGATCAATCTGGGTTACAAGGTTTATTTTCCCCGATTCCTTCAGATGGTTCGTTACCTGTCTGAGCGCATCCATTTTGCCGGCCAGATCCCCTTTGGGAATGCGGATTGCGGCTGACAGATGGCTGAAGTAAATAGATATTCCGCCATTTTCATTGTGATGTATTTCGGAAAGATGATTAAGGGACCACCGGTCCTTTTCCCTGCCCACAATTTCCAGAATGTGGGCCGCCTGATTTAACGTGGCCCTTTTGTCCGGGTCATTGAGGGTGAGACCCGTCAAAACGGGGAAGTCTATTTCATCCGTTGGCAGGACCGGTTTAAACAGTTCCCCGTGCCGGTTCATATAATAGAGTTTATCCATCAAGACCATCATCGCCGGTTCTTCTTTTTCCACCTGTACGATCAGGGTATCCGGGAATTTCCGCTCAACCGTCGCCGTCCTGACCCATGGATGCTTTTCCATTTTCTTTTTCAAAGCTTCCAGTTTGATGCTCAAAAGCCCCTTTTCCGATGTCAATCCGCACATTTCAAGGAGATCGCTTCTGATACTTTCGTCAATCCCGTGTATTTCGACCCGCTCCAGTTTCATATAGGGGGAGGAGAGCAGGTAGTTGTAGAGCGCCACGAAAGTTAGACTGACGGCCATCAAAACGGCCAGATACAGAGAGACTTTCAGAAATCCCGAGCCGATGTTTCGCAAAACGCCGGCTAACGGCAGACCTGAAGATCCCTTTTTGGGGCGGGGAGCACTTTTTCGTCCCGGTTTTCTTCTCAAGTTTATTTTCATGGCCAATTTGTCCGTCCGTTCCGAAACAGTCCCCCTGATCCCCTATACCCGTTTCCCCAGGATTCTGATTTCTGGCTCAAGGCTTATGCCTGATGTCTTTAAGACCGCTTCCCGTATCAGGTCCATGAGCGAAAGAATGTCCTTGGCTGTGGCATTTCCGGTGTTCAAGATGTAATTGGCGTGCTTTTCCGAGACCATGGCACCGCCAATTCTCTTCCCTTTAAGGCCCGCTTCTTCAATGAGCCTGCCGGCATAATCACCGGGCGGATTCTTAAACACGCTGCCGGCGCTGGGAAACCCCTGTGGTTGGGTTTCCTTTCGAATCTTCAAGAATCCGCTCATTATTTCAGAGACCGCCTTTCCGGTGGAGACATTCAGGCCAAAACAGGCGCCAGTGATGACCGTCCCCTTTTCCATATGAAAGCTTCTGTATGAAAACGCGACTTCTGAACGGTGCATTTCCATCTGTTCCCCTCTGGTGGTCATCAATTGAACGGAAATGGTTCTTTCCTTTATCTCATGTCCGAACGCTCCGGCATTCATGGCCACGGCACCCCCTACGGTTCCGGGTATCCCCGCCAGAAATTCAAGGCCCGACATGCCATTTCTCCGGCAGAAATTCATCAGATCAGCCAATTGAACGCCGCCACCCGCCCAAAGGGTGAAAGCATCCCTGGCATCATCCGTGCTTTTTCTGATCTCCGCAAGTAACCCCCGCAACCGAATCATGACGCCATCAATGCCACCATCCGTCACCAGCAAATTGCTGCCATTACCAAATACGCCGTAGGGAATCCCTTCAGCGGAAAGGTACAACATCCCCTTTCCGAGTAGGGTGAGGTCAGAAGCGTCCCAAAGGACTTCAACAGGCCCGCCCACCTTATATGTTGTGAGTCGATGCATTGGGTAATCAAAGCTGACCCCCTCTCTCGCAATGCTCTCAAAGGTTCCCTTTTGATGGCTATCCATGTTCGTTATTTCTTACGATCGTTCCAAGAAACGTTCCCCTTCCTTGTGAATGTTGCCCGCTCCCAATGTCAAAACGATATCCCCGGGAGTGAGCAACCTTTCAAGGGTCGGGACAACTTCCGTTAAGTCCGAGCATAAGAGCACTTCCTTGTGTCCATGCTCTTTGATTTCCCGTGCCAGATTTTGGGCGTTGATATTGTCAATGGGATCTTCTCCCGCGGGATAAATGGGTGTCACCACAAGAACATCCGCGTCGTTAAAAGAGATCACAAAACGGTCCAACAACGCCTGGGTGCGGGTATAGCGGTGCGGCTGAAACACGACAACCAGCCGTTTTTCCGGCCAGCACCCCTTTACGGTTTTAAGGGTTGCCACGATTTCCGTGGGATGATGTCCGTAATCATCCATAAAGGTGATGCCATTGCTTTCTCCCTTGATCTGTAACCTGCGGGCAAGGCCCCCCAGGGCCGCAAGCCCTTCACGAATGATTTCCATTTCAAGATCCAACTCAAGACCCACGGCGGTGGCCGCCAGGGCGTTTAAGGCATTGTGCTCACCGGGAATGCCAACAAAAATGCGGCCCATGGTACGATTGTGGTAAATGACCTCCAGACTGGTACCCCATTTCTCCCTTCTGAGATCCTTTCCCCTTAAATCGGCCTGTGTACTCAAGCCGTAAGTGATGTATCTCTTCTTCAGCTGAGGGATAATGCCATGAATCTCCTCATCGTCCTGACAGAGGATCGCCGTACCGTAAAATGGAATCTTGTTGATGAAGTCTACAAAGGTCCGTCGAATCGCCGGCATGCTGCCGTAATGATCCATGTGTTCCCGATCAATGTTGGTCACTACGGCGATGGTGGGGGATAGGGCCAGAAACGACCCATCGCTTTCGTCTGCTTCCGCCACAAGGACATCCCCCTGGCCCAGCTTGGCATTGGACCCCCCCCAGATATCCAGCCGCCCGCCGATGACGACGGTCGGGTCGAGATTTCCCCGTGTCAAAACGGAGGCGACCATTGATGTGGTTGTGGTTTTGCCGTGGGCACCGGCAATGGCCACGCCGTATTTGAGTCGCATGAGTTCAGCCAGCATTTCAGCCCTGGGGATGACGGGAACATAGCCCTCCTTCGCTTCCTGAAGCTCAGGATTCTCTAAACCGACCGCGGAAGAATAGACCACAACGTCTGCCCCTTGTATGTTGTTGCGGTCATGCCCTTTGAACACACGGCATCCCAGTTTTCCAAGCCTTCTGGTGGCGGCGGAATCATTCAGATCCGATCCGCTGACAATGTATCCCAGGTTTATCAGCAGTTCGGCCAACCCGCTCATGCCGATGCCCCCGATACCAACAAAATGAATGTGTTTTGCTTTGCCGAACTGTTTCATTCCTGAGCCCCGCCAATGAGTTTGAAAATGTGATCCACGATGATTCGATCCGCATCCGGGCGACTGAACTTTTTCGCGGCATCACCCATGGCCTTTAGCTGTTGGGGATGGTCCATATGGTATGCCAGCCTGTCCGCGAGTCCCCTTATGCTCAGATCCTCTTGAAGGATCATCTCCGCTCCTCCGGTTTGGGCCAAAGATCGTGCATTGGTTTCCTGATGTCCGTTTGTGGCATAGGGGTAAGGGATGAGGATGGATGGTTTTCCAAGGGCAGCCAGCTCAAACAGGGTTGTGGCGCCCGCCCGGCCGACCACCAGATCCGCACGCTGGTATGCTGAGGCCATATCTTCGATAAACGGGAGTACGTTTGCGCGAGACGCAAGGGCGTCTGGCACTTTTGTCCGGTAACTCTCAAGCACCTTTTGATGATCCTGTTTTCCGGTCTGATGAATGACATCGGGCGCTTTTCCCTCTTTTCTTAAAACGTCATAGGCTTCTACAAATATATCATTAATGGCCTTTGCTCCCTGGCTGCCACCCACTACCAGAACCGTGAAAGGGCTGCTTGAGGGGGCTGAAGCAGGCGGCGGCGATGTCAGTTCGCGCCTTACGGGGTTACCCGTGAGAACCGTTTTTCCGCCTTTGAAATGGGGCGCGCTTTCCTCAAAAGAGATGAAAATTTGATCAACCAAAGGGGAGAGCAGACGGTTGGTCAGACCCGGATAGGAATTCTGTTCATGAATTGCCGTGGGTACGCCCATCAGCCTTGCGGCCAGGCAGAAGGGGCCCGACGAATATCCCCCTACACCGATCACAACGGCAGGCCGGAAATCCCTGATGATTCTGATGGACTGGAGAATACTACCTGGAAGCATCGCTAAAACGGCAACCCCCTTTTTCCAACCACGGCCTTTCATCCCTTCAACATGGATAAAGGCCACCTGAAATCCGTGTTTTTGAAGGATTTCCGATTCCATCCTTCTGTGTCCCACGACGAACAGAACGGATGCGTCCTCGCATCTTTCCCTAAGCTCCCTGGCAATGGCAATTCCCGGAAAAAGGTGGCCACCGGTTCCTCCACCTGCGATGATACACCCGAGTCCTTTTCTGTTGTCGTTCCTCATGGGTGGATCACCTCTGTCAATTCCTCGAAGAAATATTGAGCAGCACTCCGATGCCAGCCAATGTCATCACCAGAGATGAGCCGCCGTAACTGATAAAGGGGAGTGTCAACCCTTTTGTGGGCAACAATCCCAGGACCACGGCCATATTGACAATGACCTGGAGGCCCAGGAAGCAGGTCAAACCGAGGGCCAGATAACTGCTGTAGAGATCTTTGGACTTCAAAGCGATGCGCATGCCGCCGATTATCAGAATTCCGAAAAGGACGATGGTGGCCGTCACTCCCACGAAGCCCAGCTCTTCCCCCATGATGGAAAGTGCAAAATCCGTATGGGGTTCGGGCAAATAGAAGAGTTTCTGTTTGCTGTTACCCAGGCCCGCGCCGAAAATACCGCCTGAGCCAAAGGCCAGAAAGGAGTGTATGATCTGAAAACCGATCCCTTTTGGATCGTCCCATGGATTCAAGAAGGCGAGCCATCTTTTAACCCTGTATTCGGCATTTAAGACCAGATAGAAGAAGAATGGGACAGAGAGAAGGAAAAGGGAAAGGAGCTGCCAGACTTTAACGCCCCCCACAAAGAGCAACACCCATGCCCAGGCGCCGATAATGACCGCTGTTCCAAGGTCCGGCTGAAGGTAAATGAGCACCATGAATGTTCCCACGACCAGCAAATGGGGCAATAGGCCTTTTGCAAACAATTCCAGGTCCGAACCCTTTTTGCTCATGGAATAGGCCAGATAGACGGCCAGGGAGAACTTGACCATTTCAGAAGGTTGAAAGGAAAACCCACCCAGGTTTATCCATCGGTAAGCACCACCCACTTTACGGCCCAGGCCGGGAACAAACAGAACCACAAGGAGCAATATGCTCAAGAGCAGCAGGGGATATACCATTTTTTTGTAGAGCGTACAGGGGATATAGCGCGTGACCAGCATGGCCGTGATGCCGATTGCGCAGAAAAGGATCTGTCTTTTCAGGTAGAAATTGCTGTCCCCAAACCGGTGTTCGGCCAGGTTGCCGCTGGCGCTGTAGACCATGAGCATACCCAGGGCAATCAGAAGAATCACCGGTATGAGGACCATAAGGTTGTACCCTGCGGTTATTTTGGTTTTATCTGCCATCTAAGACTTCCATAACGGCGGCTTTGAACACCCTGCCACGGTGATCGTAGTTCTCAAACATATCAAAGCTTGAGCAAGCAGGCGCCAGGAGCACCACATCCCCGGTTTCGGCCATCAAAAAAGCTTTCCGGACGGCCTCCTGCATGGTAATTGCCAAAGAATAAGGGATTTCGCCTTCAAAGGCTTCAGCCAGAAGGTTTGCCGCTTCTCCCATGAAAACGGCCCCCTTGACATTATCTCTCGAGGCATGAACAAGCGGTTGGTAGTCCGAACCCTTGTGCCTTCCGCCGGCGATAAGGACCAGTGGTTTGTCAAAACTCTGTACGGCTCTCACAGCAGCATCCACATTGGTCGCCTTTGAATCATTGTAAAATCGAACGTCCTTTTGGTGGGGCAAAAAACGGTTTGTGCTGACATGTTCCAGACGGTTTTGAAGCCCCTTGAACGTGTCAATGGTTTTCTGAATGGGATCGTGAGCCAGATCAAGGACCTGTCCCGCCAGAACAACGGCCAGGAGGTTTTCCAGGTTGTGCCGGCCGGGCAGTGAAAAAGAACCCAGGTCGAAACGGCTTTTCCCTGCCAAAAGGGTTTTACCCGTCAAAATGAAGGCGTCTGTTTCTTCTCCTTTTCCTAATCCGTAGCGGAGAACTCTTGTCCCCGGAGGCGGGACAGCCTTTTTGAGTACCGGATCATCATTATTTAAGATGACCGTCTGTCCGGGGCCCTGATTTCTGAAGATTCGAAGTTTTGAATCAATATATGCCTGATAGTGGATGTACCGATCAAGGTGGTCTGGAGAGATGTTGAGAATAACGGAAATGAGGGGAGTGAAACTGTCGGCAGTATCCAGTTGGAAACTGCTGATTTCCAGAACCAAATAGTCGGCTTCTTTTTCTTGTGCCAGGTAAGCCGTCAAAGGGGTGCCGATATTGCCGCCCACAAAGACGCGTTTTCCTGCATCTTCAAGCATCTGCCCCAGAAATGCGGTCGCCGTGGTTTTGCCGTTGGTACCGGTTACGGCAATCATGGGTGCATTCACATGTCGGGCTGCCAGTTCCATCTCTCCCATGACGGGGATTTGCCTTTTTATTGCCGCGGCCATAATAGGCGTATCCATGGGAACGCCCGGGCTTACAACGATGACATCCGTTTCAAGGAAGGTCCTTTTTTGGTGTCCTCCGGTTTCAAGCCTTACTCCCAGCGCCTTGAGATCTTCCAGGAATTCAGGATGCAGCTGAGATGCCTTTCGGATGTCGCTCACCGTGACATCAACACCCTTTCCGGCCAGCCATCTGGCAGCCCAATATCCCGAGGTTCCGAGACCCACCACCAGACATCTGGACCCTGGGATATTCAACGGGGATTCTTGATGTTGTGCGTCAATCAATCTATCACCTCAATTTGAGGGTACTGATGGACAATAGTGCCAAAATAATCGCAATAATCCAGAACCGCACAATGACTTTCGGTTCGGGCCATCCTTTCAGTTCAAAATGATGATGGATGGGTGCCATTCGAAAAATCCTCTGACCGCCCGTCAATCTGAAGTAGGCCACTTGGAAAATGACACTCAAGGCTTCAAAAACAAAGAGTCCGCCCACCAGAATCAGGACCAGTTCCTGTTTGGTGAGAACCGCAACCGTTCCCAGCAAGGCACCAAGGGGCAGTGATCCCACGTCTCCCATGAAGACTTCCGCTGGATAGGCGTTATACCAGAGAAAACCCAAACCAGCCCCCACAGCCGCGCCGCAGAGGATTGAGATTTCGCCGGCGCCCGGAAGATAGGGAATTTGAAGGTATGACGCGATTTTTATGTGCCCCGCCAAATAAGCGAAAATAAGATAGGCGGCAAAGGCCACGGTGAGAGGGCTGATGGCCAGGCCATCCAATCCATCGGTCAAATTGACGGCATTGGAAGTGCCCACAATGATGAAAACGGCCAGGGGAATATAGCCCCATCCAAGATCGGGCGCAATATTCTTCAAAAAGGGCACATTCAGTCTCGAGTCGAAATCCGGTGAGAAATAGAGAACCACCGCCACCAACAGGGCCCCAATGATCTGAAGGGTGAATTTGGTGGAAGCGCTCATCCCTTTGGGGTTTTTCCCCGTCACTTTTGAATAGTCATCCGCAAAGCCTATGGCACCGAAGAAAAGGAGCACAAAAATTGCCAGTTGGATGGAACGATTGAAGGGATCGGCCCACAAGAGCGCTGCTATCATTATGGCGGGAAGTATCAAACACCCTCCCATGGTGGGCGTACCGGCCTTCATCTTGTGATCGGGGGGGCCGTCTTCCCGAATCTTTTCGCCAATCTGCAGGGCCCTCAGTTTTCGAATGCCCCAGGCACCCAGAACAAAACAGAGCAGAAGACCTGTTAGACTCGAAAGGATCGTCCTGAAGGTAATGTACCTAAAGACATTGAGCCAGGAAAAATCCGAATGGAAAAGATATATCAGTTTGTAAAGCATCGGTTCTCGAAACCTGTTTGTTTGGTCATATTCAGTGCGTCTGAGTCAGTGCTCCTTGATCGTTCTGGCCATTGGTAGCGGCGATGACAACGTCCAGAAATTTTTCAATGTTAAAGGGTTTGTAAAGGTGGTTCACTACTTTCGGCAGGTCTTCCTCCAGCAGGCGCCGATCCGAAGGATTTCCCGTCATGATGATGATTTTTTCCTCACGTCCCGTTTGCTGCATGCTCTTGACCATGCTCACCCCGTCCAGACGGGGCATGTTGATATCCGTTATCACCAGGTCAAAACGATCTTCTTTCAGCTTCTCAAGGGATTCTTGCCCGTCTCTGGCAAGACTCACTTCAAAACCCCTGTGAAGCAGGGCTTCGGACAGCAAGAAACGGATCCCTTTTTCATCATCCACCAGCAGCACTCTGATTGGCTTTTTCATATTGCGGTTTCTCCCCTTTTCCAAAATGTCATTGTCGTGTTTTTCTGCACACGCTATTCTGAAAATCTATTTCCGAAATGCATCTTTAGGCCCTCTGAGATCTTCTCAAATCGCATTCTTCTGGAACCTTTTAGAAAAACAACGTCTTTAGGCCCTGTTTTCGCAATCATTTTCTCAACCAGTTCCTCATGGGTTTGAGCAATAACGACGCGATTTGCGGGCATGCCTGCATCCACGGCACCCCTTTTCAGATCCCCGGCGTGTTTTCCCATGGCAAACAACCGGGCAGCACCCGAACGGGCAATGCGTCTCCCGGCTTCCCGGTGGGCCGGAACTGCCGCCTCACCCAGTTCCAGCATATCCCCTATCCCCACGAGAAAGTTGCCGTCTTCAGGCACCAGCCCAAGGGCCGAATCAATGGCTGCTTTCAATGCGGAGGGATTCGCATTATAGGTGTCGTCGATCAGGAGGATGTCTCCTTTAAGCGCTATGCTTTGAAACCGCCCTTTGATACCCCTGAACATGCCCAGCCCCTCTGAAATGTGTTCAGCGGGCGTGTCCAGACAAAGAGCGATGGCAGCCGCGGCCAGCGCATTCTTGACATTGTGGATCCCTGCCACGGACAGACGGATCGGAAGGGTGTGTTCGTCCCAGCAGAGATCAAAGCGTATCCCTTTTGGCCCTTCATTTTGCAGTTGTCGGCATTGAACCCGGTTTTCCTCTTGCATTCCGAAGGTGAATAATTCTCTTCCAAAAGGCTCGGCATGCTTCATCAGTAGGGCGTCGTCACCGTTGACAATGATTTTAGTGCCGGGCGAAGCATTGGCGATCAGCTCTGTTTTGGCCTCGGCAACACCATCCATGTCACCCAACCCTTCAAGATGGGCCATTCCCACATTCAGTATGGCGGCGGCATCGGGATTGGCGATTTCCGTCAAACGGCCGATTTCGCCTCTTCGGTTCATGCCCATTTCAATGACTGCCCGTTCATGGGTCTCTTCCAGCCTTAATAGGGTTACGGGCAGTCCGATGAGATTGTTGTGATTCCCGGGGTTTTTGAGGGTTTTGCTTCCCGCTTGGAATATGGCTGCGGTCATTTCCTTAACGGTCGTTTTTCCGGAACTTCCCGTAATGGCAACCAATTTGGCGGTGTGCTGTCGGCGCCACCAGGCCGCCAGATCCCCCAGGGCTTTTAAGGTGTCATGAACCGCGATCATGGCAATATCAGGAGGGTGGTGGCGGGATACCTGAGACCCTTCCTCCACAACCGCACCCGCGGCCCCTTGGGAAATGGCTGTTTTCACAAAATCATGGCCGTCAAACCGATCCCCTTTGAGTGCCCAGAAGAGCTCGCCTGGGTTAAGATTCCTTGAGTCAGAATTGAACCCGGCAAAGCATTTGTGTGGATCTCCATGGATGAGGCGGCCCTTTGTTGCCGAAACAATCTCCAATGCGGTTATTTTTCCCCACCGGGCAGTCATTTTTACCTGTTCCCCTTCACGAAAGCGCGGCGGCCCTGGCAGCCACCACTCGATCATCAAATTTCCTGATGGTATTTCCAATGATCTGGTAGTCTTCATGCCCTTTTCCGGCGATGAGAATCAGATCGTCTTCCAAGGCCGTTTTAACAGCCATTTTAATGGCTTTCGCCCTTTCAAGTTCCACCACATAATCCCGCTGTCCCGACGAAATGACACCCTTTTCAATTTCGTCCGCAATGGCCGAAGGGTCTTCAGAGCGCGGGTTGTCAGAAGTGATGAACACTTTGTGACTGCCCCGCCCCGCGACCCGGCCCATTTCCCTTCTTTTCCCCCTGTCCCGGTCTCCTCCGCAGCCAAAAACGATCAGGACACGTCCCTTGGTGATCTCCTTGGCGGCACCGAGGGCCTTTTCAAGGGCATCGGGAGTGTGGGCATAGTCCACCACAATGGCCAGCGATCGGTCATTGGGAACCAGTTCCATTCTTCCGGGGACCCCTTTGAGGTTCTTTATGCCCGATGCGATCGTCTCCAAATCAATCCCGAGGGCCATGGCGGCAGAGGATGCGGCCATGACGTTGTAGATGTCAAAATTTCCAATGAGCGGGGATTGTATTTGGATTCTCCCACGCGTTACGGAAATAAGCGTTGCCCGAAGTCCCTTGCGGCTTATGTGGACATCTTCGGCGGTTACATCACATGATTGCTTCAGGCCGTAGGTCAGGGTTCTTACGGAGGTCAATGCCATGAGGTCTCTTCCACGGGGATCATCTGCATTGATGACGGCACAGGCGGTCTTTGGGGGCCCGTCTGCCACAAAGTTCGTAAACAAACGGCTTTTGGCTTTGAAATAGTCGTCCATGGATCGATGATAATCCAGATGGTCCCGGGAAATGTTGGTGAACAACACGATGCGAAAGGGGCAACCATTCACCCTCCCCTGGTCCAGGGCATGTGAGGAGACCTCCATGATAGCGTGCGTGGCGGATTGATCGGCCATTTCCCGCAGGATTTTCATGAGATCCAACGATTCAGGAGTGGTCACGCTGGATTTGTGTTGCAGATCGGCAAAACGATGGTTGATTGTTCCGATAACCCCTGGCTTCCGCCCGGAAGCGGTGAGAATGGATTCCAAAAGGTAGCTGGTAGTGGTTTTGCCGTTGGTCCCCGTTATGCCGATCAGGTTCATGGACCTGAAAGGGTATCCATAGAAAGTGGCGGCCAATTGAGAGAGTGCTTTTCTGGAATCAGCAACCTGAATCAGTACCGGTATCTGATTATTCTTGCGGTTCAGCCGCTTCATCGTCATCTCCGGCGGGAGTTCGGACAAGATGGCGGCCGCGCCTCTTGAAGCGGCATCCCCGATAAAATCATGACCGTCCTGGGCGTGCCCTTTCATGGCCACAAAAAGATCTCTTGATTCTATCTTGCGCGAATCATAATGAATGTTTGATATTTCCAGATCCAGTTGACCGGCAAAGGTTCTGATGCTGGTATCTTCTATGAGTTCTTGAAGCTGCATGTTGCATTCGCCAGGGCTGTTTATGGATTTTTCTTCTTCACATGGGTGGTCTGAAATTCACTTTCACACGCTTAACGGTTTCCAGGGAAGAACCTGGGTTCGGATTCTGCGTTACGGCCAGTCCGGATCCTTCCAGGGTGACCTTCAGACCCAGGGCATGGCTTCTTTTCAGGACCTCCCGCATACCAAGGCCCTTAAAATCGGGTAATTGTCCCGGTTGGATGGGAACGGGCAACTCCGCTTCCATTGTCGATAAACGATTTGTCGGAACGGTGCTTTCAGGTTGAAGGCCGGTTTCCGATGAGTTTGCCTGAATATCCCGCAAAAGAGACGGATGAGGGCTGATTCTCAAATGATTCAGGGCCCAGGCCCCCACTTCTTTGAATACAGGGCCCGCCACCAGGCCCCCATAGATGTGTCCTTTTGGTTCATCGATCATCACCATGATGACCAGTCGAGGCTTTTCCGACGGCACAAAACCCACAAAACTGGCCACATATTTACTTTTGGAATATCCTCTTGTTTTGGGGTCCACTTTCTGCGAGGTTCCTGTTTTTCCCGCGACCCGGTATCCCGGGATGGCGGCCTTTTCGGCAGTACCATCCTCGGTAGCCACCCCCTCAAGGATGGTGGAGACCTTTCGGGCGGTTCTGGCCGAGATGGTTCTTCGCACCACCTTCGGAACGATTTCCTCAGTGGTATTTCCGGATGCATCGACGATTTTTTTGACAACATAAGGACGCATCAGTTTTCCTCCGTTTGCGATGGCCGCCATGGCCATTGTCAGCTGTAATGAGGTACTGGTCATGCCCTGCCCAAAGAAAAGCGTTGCCTGATCAATCTCTCTGGCGTTTTTGGCGCTTCTGATAAATCCTTTTCGCTCACCCATAAGATCAATGTTCGCTTTCCGGCTGAAACCGAAGTTCTTCAGGTACTCCGTGAATTTTCGGTAGCCCAGCTTCTGGCCCAGTTTGATGGCCCCGATGTTGCTTGAATGGACAACAATATCGGCCACTGAAAGTTTGCCGTATTTGTGGGTGTCATGGACGACCCTGCCGCCGATTCTGAATTTCCCCTGTTCACAGTTAAACTGGGTTAGGGGCGAGACGATGGCTTCCTCCAGTGCCGCGGACAACAAAAAGGCTTTAATGGTGGAACCGGGCTCGAAACAATCCGTCACGGCACGGTTGCGCCACTCAAAAGGTTTGTGGTGGAAAAAGACATTCGGATTGAATTCGGGCACAACGGCCATGGCGAGAATCTCGCCAGTATACGGATCCACCACCAGGCAATGTCCACCTTTTGCCTTCGCTTTTCTGACAGCTTCCCGAAGCGCCTTTTGGGCCTTATACTGAATATCCTTATCGATGGTCAGATAGAGGTTGTGAATGCTCTTATCCGTAGCAACGGGCCTTGTGACTGCGAAAGGCCTGCCCAGAGCATCTCGCATAAATGCCAGTTTTTCTTCAGGCCCTCTGAGAAGTCCGTCAAATTTTCTTTCAAGGCCTTCCAGGCCTTGGTTGTCGGTTCCGGCAAAGCCGATAACGTGGGCAGCGGTTTCCCTTCCAGGATAATAACGCCGCGTCTCAGTGGTGACGCCAAGCCCTTTCAGATCAAGGGCTTTCACCTTATCCGTCTGAGCCTGTGGTACCCTCCTTTTGATCCATACAAAAGAGCGGTTCTGTTTAAGCTTCTTGAGAATCCGGCCTTTCTCTTCACCGAGAATTTTCGAAAGGGCACGGGCTGTTTTGTTTTTTTCCGCTATCTGTTTTGGATGGGCAAAAATCGAGCCTACTTGAACACTGATGGCCAGTTCATGCCCTTCTCTATCGTAAATAACCCCCCGCTTTGGTGGCAGCGTTGTGGTTCCTAAGATCCCGTTCTTGGCGATGCCGCGCAGATAGTCCTGCTGCAATACCTGAAGTTGATAGACCCTGATGCAAATGGTGACCAGACAGCCGATGAAGAAAACACTTACCAAATGAATACGAAACCGGATCCATTTCTTTTCCTTGAGCTTCATGGCAACAGGATAATCTGTTCGGGTTTCGGAGGACTGAGCCCCAACCTCTCGATAGCAAGTCGTTCCAGGTTCTGCGGCGATTTTAGGGTCGCCAGTTCAAGTTTCAGCTTTTGATTGATTTCCTTTTGTCTCATCTCCTCTTTGTGCAACTGGCTTAGACTGTAACCGATCTGGGTCCTCTCAAAATTGGACCATACATAACCGATGCCCGTACCCATAAAGCAGACCAACATGGCCAGCGTGATGAACACCTGCCTTGGCGTAAGGTTGAATCTGGATTTTCTCGATTTTGAGTTGGCCATGGATACGCCGCTTTGGGCGTTACGGGAATTCACCATTTTCGAAAGATTTTGAGGCCTTGTCATGATCATATCCTTTCCGCCACCCTCATGATGGCACTGCGTGCTCTGGGGTTATCATGAATTTCCGTTTGGTCCGGCTTCAGGCCTTTTCTTAAAACGCGTTTGAAAATCGGAACCTTTTGGCATGCACAAACCGGAAAATCAGGCGGGCATGTGCAGGCCTTCTCCCATTGGACCATGGCATTTTTCACCCGCCGGTCTTCAAGGGAGTGATAAGAAATGACCACCAGTCTTCCCTCCACATTCATCAGCGAGGGAATTTCATAAAGAAAAGTTTCCAGGTTTTCCATCTCCTTATTTACGGCGATTCTAAGGGCCTGAAAGGTCTTTGTTGCGGGATGCCGCTTCCAGGCGCCACGAGATTTCGGTGTTGCATTCTCTATGATTCGGGCCAGCTCTTTTGCCGTCTTAATGGGGCCTTTGTCCCGTGCTTTCAGGATCGCCCTGGCAAGGATTCGGGCTCTTCGTTCTTCGCCATATTCCCTGAGAAGGAATTCAAGGGATTCCAGAGAGGCGTTCCTGAGCAAATCCTCTCCGGTTGGCTTACTGTCCGGGTTCATTCTCATGTCGAGGGTTTCATCTCTATTGAAGCTGAATCCCCTTCCCGATGCTTCGATCTGGTAGGAGGACATTCCCAAGTCGAGAAGAACGCCGTCGATTTTGTCGATGGCCAAGTCCCGCACGACCCTTCCAAGATCAGCGAAATTTGCCTGAACGAACTGCACCCGGTGATCTCTTTGCAGTCTTTTTCGTGACAACCGGATGGCATCAGGGTCCCTGTCGAGACAGATCAGTCTGCCTTTTTGCGGCAGATGGGACAGAATTGCCGCGCTGTGACCCCCTGATCCAACGGTTCCATCTACATACATGCCTTTGGGCTTGAGGTTGAGATATTGCACGGTCTTCCGAAGGAGAACCGGCTTGTGAGGATAATTCGAATTCGGAACTTTCAGATCCGCAGTTCCTGAAGGGCCTGGCTTGCCTCGGGAAAAACCTTCGTCACTCTTTCGAATTCCTCCTCCCATTTCTTTTTGTCCCAGATTTCAAATCGTTTTAATTGTCCCACCAGCACCACCTCTTTTTCCAATCCGGTGATTTCCCGAAGACCAAGTGGGATGGTGATTCTGCCGTTTTTGAGTGTACATTCTTCAGCGCCGGAGATAAAATACCGCATAAAGGCGATGCCCGAGTTGTCAAACAGGGGAAGTTCAGCGGCCCTTTCTTCAAGGCGTCCCCAGACGTCTCGTGTAAAGGCCCATAGGCAATCGTCTTTATGGGTTACGACCAGGCACTGATCCCCTTTCCGGTCGAGAACTTCCCGAAAGCGGGTGGGGATTGCCAGTCTGCCCTTTGCATCAAGGTTATGTTTTGAGCGTCCGCGAAACATGGAAGAGGCCATTTGTGACACTTTATGACATTTTTTACCACTTTGTGACACTATCCGGGATAAATGCGAACTTGTCAAGAAAAAAAACAGGGATATGAACTATTTGCAGTCTTTTTTTCATGTTGGAACAAAACCACAATATACGGCCGGATTTCGAGGGGATGCCGCTAGATGTGCGCTGTGCCTCTTTTCTCAGGGGCATTGATGATACGGTCAGCTGAAATAGATGCAGGAGAGGAAAAAGACGAATAGAGAAAAGATGTCCAGAAATAGGCCCGTATAGGCGTAGTCCTTGTCGCCCAGCTCATGAATGCGGGGTATTGACTTGATTCCCAGGACCAGCCCGACGATGAGAATCAGCGGAACGGCAATCAGGTAAACAAGAAAAACGCCCGAATTTCCGAAGTCCTCACCGGAAATGAGAAGCAGCCCGCAGGTAATCCCCGCGGCAACAAAGGGGGAGAAAAAGCCTAGGATGGCAAAAGTGTTGGCTTTCGGCGGTTTCTTTTTCAAGACTCAGGTGTCACCATTTTCTGATAAGGGAGGCGTTTGGGTAGTAAAAAGCGAGTATTTCATCATAGCTCTTTTCCTTGCCGAGGATGGCGGAACCCCACTGTGAATATCCCACACCGTGTCCCCATCCTTTTCCGTCAAAGACAAAGTTCCCGTTATCCCTTTCGATTTCAAGAAGGATCTCCGGAAGTCTGAGGGCCCGCCGCAGGGTGGTCCGGGTGCGCACTGTTTTAGTGGTGTTACTGGCGATGACGCGAATCTTGATAATGCGCCCGGAGGGGCCTCTTTTTGCCGGTTCAAGCCCCTTAAGCCCCTTTATTTTAAGGCCCCGCCGATTAAGGGCCCGCTCTACTTCTGAAACGGAGAAGGATTTCTTCCAACGGGCCATCTTCCCTTCAAGGCTTTTCGGATCCCTCTGGGCCACCAGATACGGTTTGCTGAGGCCGAAAATGCTGCCCGCGTCCGCAGTGTAGCCGCCGCTGTTGGCACTGTACATGGCAAGGATGGGTTTGTCCTTGTGGCTTAAAATCTCCCCCTTGGTTTCAGATACGGCTTGATCCGTCTTTTTCCGTTCCCTTTTCATGCCTTTGTATGCCTGGTCACCTTCATCGTCCACCAGGTCATATGACCAGGTTTTTCGATGCAGCATCTGGTAATAGGCATAGGTTCTGGCTGCAACCGCCTGTGCTTTCAGGGTTTCAAGCGGCCAGGAGGCATAGGATTCAGACGGGACCACGGATCTGAGATAGTGCTCCATATCCACCAGGTTGATAATATAGAGTTTCCCGCCTTTGAGCATTGCTTTTATATGGCCGCGCACTTTCTTCTTTTTGGTGCCGCATGAAACCACCAAAGGGGTATCGCTTCGAAGCACTAATTCATTGCCATTAATTGGACGTCCGTTAGCATTCAGTACTCCGTTTGAGCCTTTGAACTCAAAGCGGTTCTGACATCCGTCACCGTCAGCACATATATCGTTTCCCGTGACAATGGCTTGCCCCGTGGTTTTGCAGAGCCGAACCCGGACCTGTGGCGACGGAATGAGGACAGGGGCGGGTTTTGCGCCCGGCGGTGTTACCGGCACCGTTTGAGGAGGGATTTTATGGGGTGGCGTGGGAACGTCCGGTGGCGGTATGGGTTTTGTTTCAGGTTTCGTCCCCGGTGTTACCTGGGGTTTGGTTTCGATGGGTGGAGACGGCTTGGGAGGTGTTTTGGCGATTTGGTCCAACAAGGCTTCCGCTTGAAAACGAAATCTTCCTTTCGGGTAATCCTTCATGTAGTCCAAAAGCACGGATTTTGCTTCACCCATTCGTTTGAGCTCGTACAAGAGCAGACCTTCCCTGTATGAGCTGATTTCCGCGGCTTGAGGGTATTTCTTTGAAACCTGTTGATAGACTTCAAGGGCCTTTTCCGGTGCATCAAGAAAAGCTGACAGAAGTGTGGCTTTGGCCAGCATGGCGTCTATTCGTGTTTTCGGAAGGGCGGACAGCTCAAGGGCGCTCTCATAGTTTTCAAGGGCCTCCATATATTTGCCAACTTCAATGAGATAGGTCGCTTCATTGATGTCGTAGCGGGCTTCATGCTCCTGGGCGGGATCCGGCTCCCCCCCTTGGGCCGCTCCTCCAAATATGAATGTCACCAGTGCTGTAAGGAGAAAAAGCGTTTTTCCCGTAATAATCATTTGGTTCCCTGTTCTTCCAAAGATCCTTTCAGATAATCTTCAAGCATTTTGAGCTGAAGGTCATCCGGATGCTTTTCCAAACCCTTTTGAACCTGCTCAAGGGCTTCTTTCGTCTGTCCATTGTCTGCCAGATGTTTCACATAAAGCCGGTGGAACCGAACTTCCTCGGGAAAGTCCTCAATGCTTTTTTCGAGCGTTTCCGTAAGCGTCTTTTTTCTTCCAAGCCGCGTCTGAGCATAGATCATATAGAGATATGTTTCCCGATCCGGTTTGGTATCAAGGGATCGGGAAAGGTGTTTTTCAGCTTCCGCGTATTCTCCCTTTTTAAAGGCATCGATGCCCGTTGTCTTTACCGCTTCGGCATCTTCGGCCGCCACCCGGGGGCTGGCCTTTTTGGGTGCGGTTGTCGCCTCTGAAGCACTTTTCCGTTGGGCAGGCACACCTTCCAGATTCTGTTTCATCACTTTCAATGTGGGATCATCCGGGTTCATTCGAAGGGCCTTATTCACCAATACCAAGGCTTTTTCCTTTTCCCCCCTGGCCGCCAACTGCCGGGCATACACCTGATAAAGGCGCACTTCGTATGGAAAAGCTTTGATGCCCCTTGAAAGAGTCCTTTCGGAAGCGGCCGCATCATCCAGAATCATCTGAGTGTAGGCCAGATAGAGATAGACTTCCCGATCTTCTTTCAGGGAAAACGCCTCCTTTAGTGCCTGATGCGCATCGCCGAATCTTCTGCTCTTAAAGGCATCAATACCTGTCTTCTTTCGCTTTAGAAACCGCTCGGCCAGCATTTCCGGGGTGACATCCTCCTGGGCCACCAGCACCACGTTGGCGCCTTTGGGATAAGGGGCGTTTAAAAGGCTTGCCACGAGAATATCTCCGTCCAATCTTAGATCACCGGGATTGTCCGACCCCAGGTAATTCCGGTCCAGCACCAGTTTGTTGCCGGCGAAGATTTCCAGTTCCTGGTTTTGAAAGATGTTGTTGTTTAGAACTTCCGCATTTCCGCCCAAGAAGGTTAGTCCCACCCTGTTTTCCGTGATGCTGCTTTTTTCAATACGGCCCTTTCCCCCTTTGATGATGATCCCCTGATCAAAACCTGTGACGGCAAGCTCGCTCAAGTGAAAAGGGCTGCCTGATTCCGCCAAAATGCCGGTTCCTCCGGATCCCCTTAAAGCGTCGTCAGTTGCTTCCAGCAGGCCCCCTTCCGCCTTAAGGCATTGGATGCATCCAGAAAGAACGGCGTTTGATATCTCAAGGCGGCCACCTGCGGGAATTTCTATTCCCATCCATTTTTCGCCTTCAAGAAACACCCGGTTTTTCACGTCTCCTCTGACGGAAAGAGACCCTTTCACCTGCAGTTTCGCCCCCGGTGAAAAATTGAACTTTGTTCCGGGTCCGACGGAGGATGTTTCTCCATCGGGCACCACGGAAATGCCCTCTACCGAGTAGGTGCCGGGGACCAATGCACCCTTGAAAGTGCCGGAGAGCTTCACCGTTTCAAAGTAGGGCATGGTGAGGTGTTTAACTTTTGTTGAGGGGGAGCGATTTCCCAACCGGTCTACGGATCTGATGCGGTAATAAAACCGCTTACCCTGGGTGACCTGAGTATCCAGGTATTTCAGGTCCTTGGTTTTGCCGATCGTATGGAAATCCCCGATGGGCTTTTCACCTCTTTCCACCAGAAATTCACTGAGATCTTCACTCCTTTTTGATGACCACGAAAGGGATATCCCCTCTTTTCCGGAACGGATGACCAGATTGTCGGGCCCAGGGGGTGCAACCGCATCGATGGTCACCGTTCCCGTCTCCGCCCATGTTCTTTCAAGGCCACTTTGGTTCACCAGGTGAAGGGTGAGGGGGAGATCTGTGGCCTGTTCTCCTTCACGAACCCTGTATAGACCCTTGTAGATGCCGCCGGAGGTATAGTGCATGGGAATGCCCTGTTTAAATTCCCCCAGATCGAAAAAGCAGGTCAATCCCTTTTCCGCGTTCAGTTCCACTTCGATTTGTGACCCGGCGCCGAAGGTGCCTTTGTCCACATTTGTATTCACAAAAAGAATCTCAGGAAGCTCGCTGCCGTGGGGGCTGTCGGGAATGTATTGGGAGATTTTCCATCCCCAGTCATAGATGACAAGTCGCATGTGTTTTTTTGCCGGTTCATCCATGGCCGCAACGGCGATGGTCGCCAGTGCGCTGATGGCACTGGTGGGAATGGCGATCTTTCTTTTGGAAGCGGATTCCGTCCAGGTACCAAGCTTTTCTCCCTTGTCACTAAACAGTGTAATGCGAACTTCCACGGAGTATTCGTCATAAGCCACTGTCTTAAGCATGGTGGCTGAGATGATTTCAGGAAAGACAAGACCGTTGGCTTGAAGAAGTTTGCACAGGACTTTTGGGGGGGTCTTTTGCCAGTTTCTGCCCTCCGGGGAAGCGGCCAGTTTGCGGTCTATCCTCGAAAGTGGCAGGGTGTTGTATCCTTTACCGGTCAACTGGTTGTTGATGACGCCTCTGACCAATTCGTCGACAAATGCCTCGTCTTCGCTTCCCGGTTTGATTTGCAAACTGCTTTCATCCTTTTTGCCGGGGAGAAGTCTGGCCGGCATAACGGCAATTGTTCGGGGAAGATCTTGTTCCTGAACATATGCTATTTTCTTGGGTTTTTCGGTTGTTACGCAGGCGTTGAGGAATGCGGTCAATAAAAACAAAAAAAGCAGGATCAGTGTGGCATTTGGGGGTTTTCTTTGTTTCATCAGGTCTTCCTCTTTTGAAAATCGCGATCAATATTCAAATCGTTGGTGAATCCCAGAGCCGTCCGAACCTGACCTGCCAGTTTCAACCGTCTCTTTTTGATCAGAAACGCTCCTTTCCCCCAGACATCCAAAAGAGGGCCGTTCAGAGAGAACATTTCCAGGTTCACACGGCCCTTTTCGATTTTAGCTTTTGCCAACCCTTTCCTGAACTCAACGGCGTCATCTTTGAGCGAGGTGATGCCCGCGGTATTTAACATATCTACGAGGAAATCGAGCCGGTAATCCAGATTCGAGACCTTTCGCACAGTGCATTTTTTAAGCGTCACCAGCATCTCCCCCTGGGCGGAATCGAGCAGGGTTTCCGTGTTATTGCCCTCTAGGAAAAGGGACGTCATCAACGAGACCCTCCCCGAAAGAAACATGGGAAGCTCCCGTGAGAAACAGGCCATAAAAGAAGTCAGATTCATATTGGCACCTTTACCTTCAATCTGTGCAACAACCTGATTGGGCGCCATTAAGACAGCGTTCAGAAAGAGATCCACGTGGCAGATTCCCATGGTGCCCCTTATAACGGCCCGGTTGTTGGCACAATTGAGTGCCAGGTGCAGGTCATTCACCCGAGGCAAGTCATTGTATTGAAAACTCTTGACGGACGCCTCCCCGGTAAGATTCTTCCCTTCTATGACGGCAAAATCAAAATCCCGGCTCGCGGATGCATTTGGGGCGTCTGCTCCGGACTTTTTGGTTGTAGGGGCATTACGGGTCCCGGCCATCTTTCCCTTTGCCGCGGATCCCCTCAAGATGCGGCATTCGGTCATTCGAATCCAGAAATCCGCCTTTTCCCTTCCGGGTGTTTGAAGCTGGCCTTTGGCCAGAAAAGTCAGAGAAGGACCGCTTAAATCCACATCAAAGATCAATCGTTCCTTGGTGTTTTTCACGGCCTTTAGGTTGATGGCCGTATCAAAAACTTGAAATGCCTCGAATGTTGCTTCAAACCGGGCCTTTTTAAGCTCCATGGGAATTTCAAGGCTGCCCTTCAAAAGGCCGGTTCCCCCACGTGAAGAAGCCATTTGGAGGTTGCTGATTTGAAGGGACGGCTTCCCTTCTTCAAGGGTAATTTTCGTTTCCAACTGACTGATGGTGAAATTCTGTTCTTTGCCGTTTTCGGCTATCAGATGAATCTTGAGCCCGTCGGTTTTAAGATCCATGGCACCGCTGATTTTGGCACCGGATGCACCACCTCCCTTTAGATCGATGGCCGACAATTCAATCTTGCCCGAAGCCTTTAAATCCTTGAGTTTCGCTTTCAGAAACAGTTGTTCCAGTGCCTCTTTGCCTTTGGGGTTTTCGTTGACCCACCCCTGGACAGTCCCCACATCCATGAGGACCTTTTCGCATTTCAGAAAATAGCCTTTCTCTTTGGAGAGGTTCACCGAAACGTTTTGAAGCTGGTTCTGGCCAAACCTGAGAGACTCGGAATTAAGATCCATTTCCCCGGAGTTGGGATCTATGGCGAGTTTGAGCCCACCGGCCGCCACTTGCTCAATTTTGGGAATCTGATTCCCCAGAGCGGTCTCCAAAAACTCAAATTTCACCAGGAAATCCTTGAGGGCCGCGGGATTGATGGCTGCCTTTGAAGCATCTATTCTGAGCCCCAGGGGCGAAAAGGAAGTAATGGCAATGTCTCCAGCAAAATTGAGCCCTATTTCATCGACCGTGAAATCTTTTACCTGCACCGATATGGTCTGATCCCTTTTTTCGATCTTTTCCGCGGCAACGGCGAAAGTGACCGGTGGTATCTTCTCGGTCTTTGAGTCCAAAACCAGTTTTCCGCCTCTGACCATGATTTCATTGATCATGTCCGCTGGTATGGCAGCGGTTGTGAGAGGTGCCGCGGGTTTTTCATCTCTATCAGGTGCAGCTTTACCCTTTTTCGGCAGGCCCCGAGAGGTTTTCTCGGAAATGATCAACGGTTCGTCAACGACCGCCCTTTTCATCACCACATCCCCTTTGACAAGCGCCAGCAAATCCGGATAGAGCACCATCCTGGGAATATTGATTTGGTTCTTCCCTTTCTTGATTCTTAGCTGGGAAAAAGAGATGGCGGGGAGGGGAGTGAAGCTGAATGACACATCTTCAAATTGAATACCCGCCCCCAAATGCTGCCGTGTGATGTCTTCAATATTGGCGTTGATATAGACGCCCGAAGCAACAACCATGGCGGCAACAAAAAGCAGAAAGACGGCGGAAAAAATGAAAACCTTCTTTTTCATTGTGATAGCCCCGTTTTCAGAATAGAACGCCTGCCCCCGGGAAATGATCCCGGCGGGCAGAACTGTTGGACCGGTCCGTCATTCTCCGGGCTACTTCAGCAGAAAAACCACCTTTGCCTGTGCCAACAGGTTGCTTTTCTGATCGCTGAGATAGATGGCGGCAGCGTCATCGGAGGATACTTTGGCGTTGGTCATTTTGACAACGCCAATCCCCTTTACGATCATCGGTTTTTTGCTGCCCCAGCTTTCAAGGAGGGCCTTGGCTTTGCCGGGATCGGTGGTGAACCCGCCACAGCCCCTTTCCACCAGGATAGGACTTAGGATTTTCGACGGATCGAATACGACTTTTTCACCTTCGGTTACAACGGTGTTCACCAGGGCAGGCCTGAATTTGAAATCTCTGACGTCCACGATGAGGCCGTCAAAAATAACAGCCGGGGGCGGAGGGGGCACCTTCTCGACGACAGCGGTCGTCTCTTTGACCGTTTCCGTGACGGTTTCCGGTTTGCCGCCCACGCCCGGGAGCTTTTTCTGCACTGTTTCTTCTACGACCTCTGCACCCAAAACCTTAGGAATCAGTTTGGGTTTGTAAACTTCACTGGGCAGTTCGGGTGTTACCCTCTGGATCTTCTTTTCCCTTATCAATGGAAGAATGACATCGTACAGACCGCCCTTTCCGCGGATGTGAAGTTTCATGCAGACCTCCGCATACCGCCTGTCATTGTGATACTTCTCCCCGCACTTGACGGCACCCCTAAGGAATCCGCTGATGCTGGTGCGGATGTCATCGGACTTTAACATGCCGTCTTTAACAGTGGTTTGGCCTGAGAGACGAAGGCCTTCCATGATTTCCAATAGATCCCGCTGGGCAACCACGGTGGCTGCCCTCATGGCATTGTAACGGCTCTGCCCTTCCTCTGAAATGCCGATCACCTGAATATACCCTTCCTCAAAAATCTCAGCCGGGTTCGTGACGCTCTGCCACGTATCTTCGGCCCAAACACCCGGTAACAACACAGACATCGTAAGAAGTGCGACACATGAAACCAATAATTTTTTCATGGTAAGTCTCCTTTCCTATTGTACATTCATTACATTTCTTAACCTGAGCACGGACTGAAGCAGCTCTGCTCCGTCCGTATTGTCGTCCGGTCTGAAAGCCCCCGAGAGGTCGGGCGACATGAGTCCCCGTGTGACAGCATTGGTAACGGCGTTATAATATGCGGAAGTGGGGGGAACATCGGGATAAGGGGAGTTTGCCTGACCATAGTATTTGCTGGCCAGGGATTCATCTCCGGTTATTTTGATGACGATGTCTTCCAGCACGAAGGCCAGTTCTTTTCGGCTGATGGGCTTATTGGGATAGAAAAGATAGGCTTTGGAAGTCTGATCATATATCGGTTCAAGCCCTCGGAGGGCCCATTTTGTAACAATGAGAATTTCAGGCTTGAAAAGATTATCCCGAACATCCGCGGGAATAAAATCCGGCTTTTTCTTCTTCTCAGGCGCTGCAAGGCGGCCCGCCAGAAATCGATCCAGATGAATTTCATCCACCAGCAGCGCCGCCACGTCCGCTCTTTGAACACTCTCCTTTACGGCGATTTTTTTGGCCACATCGGTGAGGGTGTAACCGGCTTGGGCCCTCACAATCTTGTGCACCTTTCGGAACAGTTTTTCGGCGGGTTCGTGCCATCGTCCCGGTGATGAAGACATGACTTTTGAGAGCATATCCTCTGATTTCCGGAACTGGTAATTTGCAAAATAGGCGCTTCCCATAAAATAAGGTGCCGCCGACTTGGTTCTGTAATAGGGCAGTTCCTTAGGATTCACCTTGTCCAGGTCCTGGCTGTCCTCGTAGCAGTCTTCCGCCTCATCGATCCAGTCTTTCGGTTTTGCTACCGTGAAAACTCGAATGCCGGTGACTTCCGCGATGAATTCCTGAGAATCGCCCTTTGCCTCATCTTCCGCATCGTCCAGAAGATCCAGTGCGCGTTTGAGTTCCACGGACTTATGATCCCCATCGCTTTCGGCCTTGGTGCGGTACGCGGCAGCCAAAGCACGGCCCGCCAAGGCGGGCGGGTAGTCAGGTTCCAGTTGCAGGGCTCTTTGAAAGCGGGCGTCCGCCTCATTTACCTCTCCCTTGTCGATCATTTCCATCCCCATGAGGTAGTGGTGTGCCGGGTTGTCTTCAACGGAGACAGGGGTCGGTTTCGGTTTGGCGCAACCGCTCACCATCCAGACAAGGCTCAGAAAACAGACCAATAGAAAATATCTACGCATTGTTTTTCCTCCCTTAATTTTGATGGTCCTGTAAAAAGTAAAACCAATTTAACCATTTGAAATACTTGCGAATAAAATCGCTTTTGCCTTGATTTTCGACTTACATTTTGCTATAG
>JANQDY010000133.1 GCA_028278625.1 Thermodesulfobacteriota bacterium | reverse complement strand
GGACCTCATCGCAAGTGAGGCAGATCTCCCCGGATAAGGACGTGAACTGTGGCTACACAACCGCGGCATTTACCCTATCTCCTGAATCCTGGGCTTCGTTATGTTGTGCTAACTTACCCGGAGACTGGGCCTTGTATGCCGTTTCTGTTCGTCGGCTCATAGCGTTGCACTCGGGCTTCCTTCGGACGGTCCCTCGCGGTTCCGCCCTTGCCGTCGGCTAGTATTTTGGATAATGTTACAAACACATTAACCGGATTCACATACAGGGGACTTTCACCCCATAAGTTCACGCCCATGCCGGGCGTACACCAAGGCGTGCAGGCGACGGCTTCCATCGTCCGATCGTTCCTCGCTCCTGCTTCCAGCTGCGCCTGACGCCCGGCGTTCAGCAGGAGATAGAATGGCACACGAGTTCGACGGCAAAAAATATAAAAAGGCCTCTGCCCATCAAAAAGAGTGGGGAGCCAAATTAATTTCGGAATTGGCATTAAAGGGTAATTAGCGAGTTCTTGATTTGGGATGTGGAGACGGTGTTAACACGGCATTAATTGCTGAGGCGGGTTTTTTAAGGCATAGGGAGACAGCATCAATATAAAAAGGGGAAGGCCGTATTCCTAACTCCTTCCCCTGTCGGCATGATGCCGCCTCATCCGGCTATCCCTCGTTGGGTTGCTCCCCAGCATTGCCCAACTCCGTTTCACCGGAATCCTAAAATTTCATTTCAAAATATTTCAGATGATGCAATACGGACGTATTCTGCATTGACGGTCTTGTGCCCATCCATTGCAGCAGCGACAAGGGCTCCTCTGGCGAGATGATTTGCACGTCTGTAAATGCCACCGGAGCCTTACCCAAAAAACGCCATGGCATTTCGTTTAAGTGCTGAAAGCCAATGTCTTCGGCGGGACTTTCCGGCACTGACGTTCCACAGGCCGTTGGAAAGTCGATGAGACAAGCAACACCGAATCGTATGAATAGATGCGTGGAACCTTCGAAAATAGCCTTTCGGCTTCATTCGAAGAACACAGGCACAATCCGGACAACGAACATCACTTTTTTCTTGACATGCAAAAATTTGCCGCATAAGATCCAAATACAAATAAACAACCGGTTAGTTAATAATTGGCACTGGGTGGGTTCTTTTTCAACATAAATCATAGGATTTCACGAGTGCCTTTAGAGAAATTTTCTTAAACATGTTTAAGCGCCAGGGTTTCGAGGGCCACGGATACGGGGAGCTTACAAAATCCGGCTTTTCGGTGCCAAATAGCGCAAAACGCCCCGGATGCTGAAGGTTGATTCAATGGCACAGCAAGAGAAACTTCTGTCTATGCGCGATGCCATAGGCAAATTTGTGAAAAGTGACGACACCGTATATCTTGGAGGTTTCCTCTATCCAGAGCCATTTGCGGCGATTCACGAGATATTGCGGCAAGGAAAGAAAAATCTGACGCTTAGCCGCGTTGGAGGCATGCTTCCGGTGGATCAGATGATTGGCGCGGGAGCCGTCAAGCGGTTAATTACCAGTTTCACCTGGAATCCATTGCCCACAACCGCACATTGCTTTGTTCGCGCAGTGACCCATGGAATCCCTCATCCCATTGAAGTGGAGGAATATTCCCTGTTGGCTTTGAATCTCGCCTATTTTGCCGGTGCAATGGATTTACCTTATATCGCCAGCAAGACTGTTTTGGGATCCGGATTTGACCATGGCAGAAATGATTCCGGGGCCAAAAACATGCTCAGATTTGAAGAGTCCCCTTTTAACGGTGAACGCGTATGTCTTGTCCCTCCCATTAAACACGATGTGGGTATCATGCAGGTTCAGAGATCGGATCCTTTTGGCAACGCGCAGGCCTGGGGCATGGCTGGAGAAAGTCGTTATGGAATTCAGAGCTGCGATAAAATCATCATTTGTGCCGAAGAAATCGTCAGCAACGACACTATTATGTCGGACCCAAACCGAACATTGGTGCCAGGCTTCCGGGTAAGTGCCGTGGTTGAAGAGCCCTGGGGAAGCCATCCTGCACCCATGACCGGGCATTATGACCAAGATTGGTTGTACTATGCTTACTACGAAAGAGAAACCAAGACTGAAGAATTGCTCCGGAATTTTCTGAAAAAATGGGTTTACGGTGTCAAAGGCCGGGCGGAATATTTGAAACTGCTGGAGGAGGAAAGACTGAAGAAGTTATGTCCAAAGCCCTTCAGGTCAACCGCCGTCTCTTATGGTGAACTGAACCATCATCCTTGGATTTGAACATATGAACGAAAAAAACGAAATTGTGACGTCTGTTGAGCAGATGATCGTGACCGCAGCCAGATTGATCAAAGACGGGGATGTGATAATGGTTGGGACTCAGTGGCCTGTCATCTCTTCCTTATTGGCGAAAAGCCTTCATGCGCCAAACGTAACCATTTGTATTGAAGGGGGCATCATTCTGAACAGAGTTCCTGACCGCATCCCTCTTTTCACGGGGGATCCGGCCATTAGTGCCAGCGCGCTTTATTTGGGGGATTCTTTCCAAACCATGGGGATGGTTCTCCACGCTGGCAGAGCTGACATGGCGCTTCTATCTGCCGCTTCAATCGATCGCTACGGAAATATTAATACCACCTGTTTTGGTGATTATTCTCATCCCAAAGTCAGGCTGGGAGGGAGCGGGGGTGCCTGCGATTTTGGGAGCTTGGCACCTAAGACCATCATAGTTTTTGAGCATGAGAAGAGAAGATTTCCCGAAAGCGTCGATTTCATAACCACCCCGGGTTATCTACAGGGAAAAAAGAGCCGTTTTGAATCGGGACTAAGGACAAACACGGGCCCATATGCCGTTGTGACAACCCTTGGTCTGTTCCATTTTGATGAAGACAACGAAATGTTTCTTAAAGCATTTAATCCTTCCAGTAGTGTTGAAGAAATAAGAGAGAGTGTTCAATGGAATCTAAAGGTGGATGACAACGTGAAGGCCCTTGCGCCACCGAATAAAAAGGAACTGGAGGTCTTGCGGCACAAGCTTGATCCGGAGGGGATGTACTTGAAAAATGCGCGGCAACTCAAAGACTATCAAGTTTCAGTTTAATCGCCCCTTAAAACATTCTTGGGCACTTTCTGGAAAACCAAACCGTGGCAGCCCGCAGTGAGATAAGCTGAGATTTCGTAATCGGACCTGGACCAAATCATCTCTTGAATCCTTCAAGACCTGGATCCAGCTGCACCCCCAGGGTGTTCAACGCCATGGAAACAAGGTTGTAGTTGCCCACGGCAAAAATCAGGTCGATCATCTGCTGGTCGTCAAAAACTTCTTTGAGTTCGTTCCATGTGGCATCTGAAATAAAGGCGTCGGCCTTTAATTCATCGGTGGCCAGCAACAGCGCCCGGTCCACATCAGACCACCCGTCGGCGCTCGGCCCCCGTGTAATCCGGTCGATCTCCTCTTCGGTGAGCCCGGCCTTTTTTCCGATAATGACATGCTGAGCCCATTCATATTCGGCCTGGCACAGCCACCCCACCCTCAGAATCACCAGCTCCCGCTCCCGGGCGGGAAGGGTGGACTTGTTCAGCACATGGGCGGCAAATACCAGCCAGCGCTTTAGGAGCTTATGGTGGTGGGCCAGCGTCCTGTTGATATTGATGGGTTCATCAAAGGACGCCCGGTCCACAACATAGCGCTGCTCCTCATTCATTTCGGACGTATCAAGGGGGTACAATCGGGGTGTGGTCAACCTCATATTTTCTTCCTAATTTTGAACAGTCACAAGGATCACTTCCTTTTGCCTTCCAGGTTATTACACCCTAACGCCTTTAAGATATAGCCAGAAACGAAGGCTGCCATTTCATTGATACCATACTTGCCTTTTGGATTGTACCACAGCGCTATGGAGTTCATCAGATCGAGAGACAGCATGGCATGCATTTTTTCGTCATCAAAAGCGAATTCTCCCTTTTCAATGCCTTCTCTGATAACCGTCCGGTATATGGCTTCGTATCCGTCCCGCATCGCCACGTATTCTTTGCGTAACTTCGGGGGCAAATTCTTCCTCTCCAAATGGCCTATACCGGAAATATTCAGGTGAGATAATGCATAGGACACATGTTGTTCGATCATTTGCTTCAGCTTTTCCGTAGGTTTCAGGCTTGAATTTGCGATAGACTCCACATTCGCAGCCAGCTCTATCATAGGATACATGATGAGCTTATAAAGCAGTGTCGCCTTGTCTTTGAAATAGTAATAGATCGAGGCTTTATTCATTCTGAGTTTCGCGGCTATCTCATCTACACTCGTTCCAAGATATCCGTTTTTTCGGAAAAGCCTTCCGGTAACGTTCAATATCCTCTGTTTCTGCATTTCCCTTCTTTTTTCCCTGTTTCTAGCACCCGGTGTTTGTTCTACCATTTGCGCCCTCGCTGATTTCATCCTAAAATAGATTCCGTATTTCTATTAGTCCATTCCAAATTGGGGCATTGTCAACAGTTTTGTGTGATTTGTTCTGGCTGATTTAATTGAAAATGGGAGACTCTTCGACATTTTCCCATGGGCTTGGATCTCCGGTGGATTTCGATTCTAAGGCATCAGAAAACAAGCAGGGTCCAGCAGGATCTTTCGCCTGTAACGATTTCCAAATAGACTCTTTGGCGACTGAACTAGCCGGCGGAACTGTCATGAGCGAGGCGGCAGATGGCCATCCACACAATCATCTTTTTCCTCATTCATCCGAGTCTGCCCTTTATATTTCTTAGAACTACCGTGAAAAATTAAATAATCATTTAGTTATAAATTATTATTGCTGATATGGTTCTGTTTGTCAATAGAGTTTCCGCACTAAATCTGACTGCGTATCTAAAATTCAGGCGATCTTTGCCAAAACCGCTTCTCTCAAACCAAGGACGATTGAATACAAAGTACGATTCACAAGCGGTTGATCATGATATTCAGATCAAATCACACCTGTTTTTTCAAGGGATTCGATTTCATCGGCGCTAAAGCCCCATCTTTCAAGGGCTGCCGCCGTATCGACACCCGGCTCAGACGCAGGATTTGGCGTTTCAGGACGCGTGCGGCTGAGCCATTAATCATCGCAGCATCAACTACTTGTCCATGCCCCGATTTTTGTGCCTCGAAAAGAGCACATAAAACCCCAAAAGCAAGCAACATGCCGCTACCACCAAAACCCCCACCAAATTGAGAGGCGGTACGGGTTTTCCCCCTGCCTGGCCAATTGCATGAAGGGCGCCCGGAAGAGCAATATAGTTAATATCGTGGCCTGCTGCATTGGCGAGAGGTCCTTCTTGTCCCCAACCGGTCATGCTGTAGGGCTCGGGAATGGGCGGTGGAGTTTAGGGTAATTTTCAAACGCATGGTCCAGTCACGCTAGATTTCATAAAGCAATCCAATTCCATGCAGCCAGGTTTAAGGCATTTTGTGCTGGAATTACGAATGTGGACAGTCCTTGCCATTCCGCCATACCCAAAGAGCAAAAAAAGATCTTTGCCTTGCAGGCATCTAACAGAGACGTTTTTTGTTGACAAAAAAGACAGAAAAGAATAACCGGTTAGTTAAATATGCTTGGCCTTTGATGAACACGGAGCCAAAAGCGAGCTTTGGGCCGGAGGTCTGGTTAAATGAGGTCAAGAGAAAAGAGGCAGTTTTGGCGGGTGAGTCTTGGCTGCGTGTGCGTTGGCGCGGGCATTCGGTTGAAAGTATCCGGATAGGCCAGATTCCCGATTTTTGTGCCGGGGAGGAGTGAGCCGGAAAAGTTGAGTAGAAAACAGAAAGGATATGGTTATGAACGAAGTCGTTATTTCGAGCGCGGTCAGGACGCCGATCGGAAACTTCCAGGGAAAGCTTTCACGGTTCAGCGCTGTTGAACTGGGCGGTATGGCCATCAATGGGGCGCTCCGCAAAGCCGGAATTGACAAGGATCATTTGGATGAAGTCATCATGGGCAATGTGCTTCCTTGCGGACTGGGGCAGAATCCATGCCGACAGGCCATGATCTGCGCTGGCGATATTTCATTCGATGTGGGCGCCCTGACCGTCAACAAGGTGTGTGGGTCCGGTCTCAAAGCCGTTATGCTGCTGGCACAGGCCATTCAGACAGGAGATGCAACGGCGGGTATTGCCGGGGGCATGGAATCCATGAGTCAGGCACCTTTCTATCTGGACAAAGCCAGATCAGGTTACAGAATGGGAACCGGCCAGTTATTCGATCACATGGTGCACGACGGGCTGTGGGATGTGGTTAACGATTACCACATGGGTTATACCGCCGAACTGGTATCTAAGAAATACGGAATCTCCAAAGAAGATATGGACCAATGGGCCTATGAATCCAACGTGAAGGCCATTGCTTCGACGGACTCGGGAAAATTCAAAGAGGAGATCCTGCCGCTTGAAATTCCCAGCAAGAAAGAGAGGTCTTTGGTGCTGGATCAGGATGAAGGTCCTCGAAAGCCCAGTGTGGACAAACTTGCGGCACTTCGACCCGCTTTCAAGAAAAACGGCGTTGTTACGGCAGGGAACGCATCCAAGATCAGCGATGGCGCATCGGCGCTGTTGGTCATGTCTGCCCAGAAAGCCAACGAACTTGGCGCGCCGATCATGGCACGGATTGTCTCTCAGGCCTCCGGCGGCTTAAGCTTGGAAGACGTTCTCATGTCTCCCATCAGAGCGATTCCAAAGGCATTGAAAAAAGCGGGGCTGAAAATCGATGATATTGATCTGTTTGAGATAAACGAAGCTTTTGCCGTCTCCACCGTCGGAGTTATCAGAGAGTTGGAAATTGACCCGGCCAAGGTCAACGTGCACGGAGGGGCAGTTGCTTTGGGACACCCAATCGGGGCAAGCGGCGCCAGGGTTCTGACCACTCTGCTCCATGCCATGCGGCAGAGAAAGGCCTGTAGGGGACTTGCAACACTGTGCCTCGGCGGCGGCGAAGCAGTGGTATTGGTGGTAGAGATGTAGGTTTTTCAAATGATAATTTGAAGACGAGCAATCCTACCGAAAGAGCAATGCGGGCTCGAAAATTGAACTGAAAGTTGACTTAGATTAGAAATAATAGCGAGGCAGCCGCTGCTTTAAAAGGGTCGTTCAAGGAATGACGGTACGTGGTGAGCCTAGAGGTTTCAAATGAATATTGAAGATAAAATCAATGAATTGAAGAGAAGAAATCGAGAAGCTGAAATGGGCGGCGGTCAAAAGCGGATTGACCAGCAGCACGCCAAGGGGAAAATGACGGCGCGGGAAAGGATTCAATACTTGCTGGATGAGGGCAGTTTTGAGGAAGTCGATCGGTTTGTGCTCCACCGCTGTAACGATTTTGGAATGGAGAAGCAAAAAATTCCCGGGGACGGTGTTGTAACTGGGTATGGTAGGGTCAACGGAAGATTGGTGTTTGTGTTCGCCCAGGATTTCACCGTGTTCGGTGGATCCCTGAGCGGACCCTTCGGAGAAAAAGTTTGCAAAATCATGGACCTTGCCCTAAAAAGCGGCGCCCCCGTGATAGGGTTGAACGACTCGGGGGGAGCCAGGATACAGGAAGGGGTTGTAAGCCTGGGCAGCTACGGAGAGATATTTAAGCGCAATGTGTTCTCCTCCGGGGTGGTGCCTCAGATATCGGTCATCATGGGCCCCTGTGCCGGCGGAGCGGTTTATTCACCGGCACTGACCGACTTTACCGTCATGGTGAAAAAAACCAGCAATATGTTCATTACGGGTCCGCAGGTAATCAAGACCGTGACTGCGGAAGAGGTAACCCCTGAAGCACTGGGAGGCGCAATCACCCACAACAGCAAAAGCGGGGTGGCACATTTCGCGGCCGATTCAGATGCGGCGGCATTAGACCGGGTCAAAGAACTCCTGGGCTATCTGCCTCAAAACTACCGTGAAGCGCCGCCCACTGTGGAATGCAGTGATGATCCGAAACGGACAGACAAGTCACTCAATAAAATAGTTCCCACAAATCCGCGAGTTCCCTACGACATGAAGGAAATCATCGAAACGGTTTTGGACAACAAGCAATTCCTGGAAGTTCAGAAACGGTATGCCAAAAATATGGTGATCGGTTTTGGTCGTCTGAACGGCATGGTGGTTGGTATAGTGGCAAATCAGCCTAAGTTTCTGGCGGGATGTCTCGATATCAATGCATCCATGAAATGCGCCCGATTCGTGAGAACCTGCGACAGCTTCAACATACCGCTCATTACCTTTGTGGACGTTCCCGGCTTTCTTCCCGGCGTAAACCAGGAGCACGGAGGCATTATTAAGCATGGTGCCAAGATTATCTATGCCTACTGCGAGGCCACTGTTCCCAAAATAACCGTGGTCACCCGGAAAGCCTATGGTGGGGCCTATGATGTCATGAGTAGCAAGCATCACGGGGGGGATATCAACTACGCCTACCCCACAGCGGAAATTGCGGTCATGGGACCTGAAGGGGCCGTCAACATCATCTTCCGCAAAGACATCGAAAACAGTGATGATCCGGAGGCAACCCGGGAAAGGCTGGTTGAGGAATATAGGAACAACTTTGCCAGTCCGTTCAAAGCGGCTGAACTGGGGTATATCGACCACATTATTTTTCCGGAAAACACCCGGCCGAGACTCATCAACGCCTTGATGATGCTCAAGAACAAGAAGGATTCCATACCGGAGCGTAGACACGGCAATATTCCCCTTTAGTGGAATGGTTCGACGATTCCCAGGTCAGGTTTCTGTTTTACAAAGCAATTTGAAAGATAACTTTATCAGATTCTTACATCTGCATTTACAAGGAGATTCATATGAACGATTTTTTGGAAGACGGACCGAAGAACCCGATCAGGATTCAGGACAATACCTTCAGGGACGGCCATCAATCATTGTTGGCCACCCGCATGAGAACCGAAGACATGCTGCCCATCGCCGAAAAGATGGACAGCGT
>JANQDY010000127.1 GCA_028278625.1 Thermodesulfobacteriota bacterium | reverse complement strand
GTTGGTTAAACGATGCAAATTTGAATTTGGTTTTTTCATGAATATTCCAGAAATTCTTATATCTGTGTGACGGTTAAGCGCTACGCGAAAATCGGTGTTGGAGGGAAAAGTCGCGCTCGCCTTATCCAGATCCACCTCGTGCGAGACACTGATCATGCTGAGGGGGGGCAAGGGGACCTCCTTGTACATTTCATAGTTGAGGTTTTGTTCTCCGCAAAGGTGGAAAGCAATACACGGTGCTCCCATTGCTATGATTTTTTCGTGGTATTCGATCATGTAAGGTAGAACGAATTCCTTGAATACTTTGGGTGAAATGAGATTACTGGCGGCTGATGCGGTACTGTCCATGGGAAAAAAGTTGTCGGGGCCCGTTATGTCCACGACGAGCTGCAAAAACTGCAGCAGAAAATCGGTTGCATATCTCACAACATGGTGGGCCAATTCCGGATTCTTTATGGTCCATTTGCACAGGTTGTCGATGCCGACGATATTGCCCGCAGTGGTCCACGGACAGTACAGAGGCACGCAGAAAGGTACACCGTCGGCTTTGGTCAGGCGGGCAATTTCCAGATGATCCGGGACAAATCCAAGGGTCTTGAACGATTCCGGATCAGGCAGTTTCAGCGCCCACGCTTCTTCCTCGCTCTTGGCGGCCTCCTCCACATTGGGGCATTGTGAAAACTCCCCCGTCGGCCACGTCACTTTCCCCCCCAATTCACGCGGGCCGAGAGCCGGATAGCCTCCAAAGGGCACCCACATGGCACCGTATTGTTCCGCGGACATCCTTCCGGATTCATATGCCTTTTTCATGTCGACATAGAAATCGTTGATGGTAAAGCCCACATTGACCGATTGAAATCCCAAAGCGAGAAGATTGAAAGGAACACGGTCAACCGGGTTTCCCATCATCAGCGCCTGGGCACGTTCTTCCGAAGTCATTTTGTCTTTATGAAAAAGTGGAAACCCCATGATATCACCTCTCCCAATTTAAAATAGCTGCATTTCATTATCATCTTTTGCGCTTTGTTCTGTCCCGGATTTGGCTGCAAACCGTAGCATGAGAACTGGCACTATTGGAATGGACAGAGTTCCCTTTTTGATGGATTATTGATCAATGTGAACCAGGGAAACAAAGAAACAAAGCAAAAGCCACAGGGATTTTCCAATTTGGAGGCATGGTATCTCCATGACCATATCACTACCGACTGAAACAGAATTGATTCCTTTCCTTGTGCCCAATCCTATCCTGAACTCCTCGGAATACAGCATTTCCGGGATCAGCTCCTGACGCGTTATTCTTCCGGATGCCAACTGTTCTGCATGCTCGGTCGCCCTTATATGGCCCAGGTTCCTTCCGCTCATTCCCCCAGGCGGTAAGCAGATTGCTTTATTTCCGCCACAAATGAATGCCTTGCCGCATAGAAGTCCAAGCCGTCCCGCATTTGGCACTCAAAGAAGAATGAACATACGGTTTTCAAAACATGATCGTTTTTTCCCTTGACCATCAAGCCGGGTCCTTCTATACTCTTGTTCAAAGAAAACAAGCTCATATCACTACATCAACGCCTTTTTGTCAGAGTAAAAATATTGAACAAAAGCCATTAACCCGAAGCAAGCCTCTGTTGGCCCGTGCCATGAACTCGGCAAAAGGCGGGCAATTTCGGGGATAGTATCTCGATGTAGTTTGTCAAATCAGAAATCGCACCGTTTCCTGACAACTCAATCTCAAGCATCAAAAAGCAGACATCATTACTCGGAGTTCTGAGAATCCGATCTTTTCAGAAGTACTTTTTGGCAGCAGTATCGAAAAACACTCTGGGCAATAGACATTCGTCAAATACCTTCACAATGACCGTTCTTGAATGGTTCCGTGACCACAGGAGAGACCCATGCTTGTTTTACTGGAGTGTGCCATCGAGTTTCTGAAACCTGACGAGGCTGCAAAAAAGGATATAGATCAATGGTGGAAAATTTATCGAGACAGCCACTATGTGGACCGGGATGAATTCATGAAGCGCTTCATGTCCTTTGATCGAATCGTTTTTTTCAGGGAATACAGGACCAAACGGATCGTGGGCGGGACCGGTTTTAGGATGCGTGAATACACTTTGAGCAATGGAAAAAGAGTGAACACGATCTATATCGCCCAAAGCTATATCATCCCCGAATACCGTGGGAGAAGACTTTTATCCATTTCCTATACGCGAGTGGTCATGGATTGTAAGTTGCGAAAGCCTTTTCAGGAGATCTGGTTTTGGATGGACGCAATCAGTTATAAGCCATACCTCATTTTGGGAAATCATGTGCTGGAACATTATCCGTCCCCCGGATGGCCAACACCGAAATGGATATGTGAATTGAGAGACCGTATCGGCGAATTCTACTATCCCGGCATGTATGATCGTGCAACGGGCGTTGTAAGAAAACCTTCGCGGCGTCTCAAACATTCCGTTGGAAGAATTGAAGCAGAGGATCGGAAGAATGCGTTCATAAAATTCTATGAACAATCAAATCCTGGGCATGTAAAAGGAGAAGGCCTCCTGTGCGTATTCCCGGGAAACATGAAGAATGTCATAAATTTCCTTAAGCTGAATATAAACAAGATTATGAGCAAGAGAAATGGAAATTAAGCAATTGGTGGTGAGAGACTGCGATATCCCCTTCAACCTTGCATTTCGCCAATCGAGCAATGCAAGAAACAGCTCTCAGGGGTTGTTGGTGGAAATCCTGACTGAAAAAGGGACCCTCGGGTATGGAGAATGCTTGCCCCGTGACTATGTGTCCGGTGAAACACCCGAATCCGTAGTGGCCGCTTTGAAGAGCATATCAAGAAATATTGTGGGAAAGCAGTTCAATCGTCTTGAAGAGGTCGTTACCTGGTCAACCCAGATAGCGGCGCAACTGAAAGCAGAGGGCCATGGTACCTCTTGCGCTCGATGTGCAGTGGAGTTATCGGTTTTGGATGCATTGGGCAAAGAGACGCGCCAGCCGGTGCTAACAATGTTGGGAAAGCCGCGGGCAAAGCAGATACGCTACAGTGGCATCATGGCTTGGAGCAGTTCCAAACACAACGATTTGGTTTTGGCTTTTCTCAAAAAGATGGAAATCCACCAGGTCAAAATAAAGGTCGGAATGGATCAATCCGCTGATCTGGATTTGATTCGAAAGGTCAGGTCTTATATCGGGGCTGAAGCGGACATACGCGTTGATTGCAATGGTGCATGGTCGTTGGATAACGCCCTTGAAATGATACCGCTCTTGGCCAGGGAAGGCGTACGAGCCGTTGAACAACCGTTGCATCATGAGGATCGTCACCACTATCCGGCATTGATGGCCGAACTGACATCAACAGTTACAATCTGGATTGATGAAAGCGTTTGCACCTTGGAAGATGCGAAATGGATTGCGGAACATCATGGGGCACATGGCATTAACTTGAAAATATCGAAGAATGGTGGCTTGCTGAACAGCATTGCCATTGCGACATATGCCCGCAAAAGAGGTTTGACATGCCAGTTGGGCGCCCAGGTTGGCGAGACGTCTCTGATTACGGCTGCCGGAAGAATACTGGCGGCGCTCGACGGACACTTCAGTTATCATGAGGGCGCTTTTGGAGAATATCTTCTGGATCATGATATAATAGATCAGCCATTGGGATTTGGTCCGCAAGGAAGAGCATCCCTCAATCATTTGCTGGATCATCCGGGAATTGGTGTTATTGTAAATCCTGAGATAGTCAACAAGATGGAGATTTTGTGCCTTCTTAAGGGGTAGGGATTGATATTGGCCAACGGGCCAGAGTGACCGAATAAGCCCTCAAAAGGGCCAGTGGCTTAATGGAATTCGAATTATTAAGGAATGGTCATTTAGCGCATTCTGTACCATTTTAGATAATTCTGCGGGGGTATTGCGGCGAAAGCTTCACTGCATAGGAATCCAATTTCCAGTAGAGCCCATCCGGATCATCGGGATTCATATGCGGTTTCAACCTTGCTTCGTATTCCAACCCTTCAAATTGGAGGCATGGTATTTCCATGACCATATCACTGCCGACTGAAACAGAATTGATTCCTTTCCTTGTGCCCAATCGTATCCTGAACTCCTCGGAATACAGAATTTCCGAGATCAGTTTCTGACGCGTTATTCTTCCGGATGCCAGCTGTGTCGCACGCTCGGTCGCCCTTATATGGTCCAGGTTCCTTCCGAGAAGCATTTGATGGCTGCGCGCTACAAACGCCTTTTCAGATATGGCTTCTCTGTTTTCAATGGTTTTGACACAAACATCGCTGAGTGAAATGGATCCATTGGAGATATCATCCAAATGTTGCTCCCAATTTTGTATGTTCAGACAATTCAACGTCTTAGCAATCATTTCCTTTGAACCTTCCCTCAATGTGATTTCACGTCCTTTCCAGGTTCTTTTGCCGAGTTGTTTGAAATAGGGGTCATGCAAGTATCTTTCTGAAATAAACGATGGAGGACCTCCGCCGGGACAGAAGGAAATGACATCGATTTCCGCGTCCTTAGCCAGGGCGATGGCCTTTTCAATCTCTTCTTGACTGTCGTTCCAGGGAAAAACCACATACTTCCACTCTATGGTCGGCATGTGCAATCCCGCTTGGTTTCTGACCCTGACAAGGTGTTTCATGTTCTCATATGACCGTTTAAAATCAGCGCCGATTTGGTATCTGGCAACGGATTCCTGTGAGGCCCCATCAACGGAAAAGCAGATATGGCTCATGAGGAGTGCGGCCTCCATTTTGCCCGGGTCGTTTAAATTCATGCCGTTTGTGGAGGTAACAATACGCAAAAAAGGATTGGCATTTCTAAGGATTGACACTTCTTCAAACACCTTCTTTGAAAGAAACGGTTCCCCCAAGTTGAAGAAGTTCACCGTAAACATCTTGTTTCTTCTTACGATTTCAGAGACTTTTTCCATGTCTGCCAAGTACATTCTTGTTTTTCTTCTTGTTTTCTTAAGCGTAGCTCGGTCGCAGCAAAGGCATCTCAGGTTGCACATGACGGTATTTTCCACCATTATTCCTTTGTTGGGGATGTGAAACCTTTCCAGATAGAAGTCAGGCTTTCTTTCATTGATCTCTCTCAGCTCGGAGCAACTGGGGCAGACAGGAACCGGGAAATTCCCCTTTGCAAGTTCCTTTCTGAATCTTTGTGCGGTGTTGCCGGAAAAAATCTCCTCAAAGGAGTCGGTATTCAAATCGCCGATCCGTCCTGATCCGTCATAGTCCTGGCAATTGCAGGAGACGGTCATGTCAGCGTTGATGCAAATATTGTAACTTGAATCTCCTTGAAGAGCGTTACAATAATGAGCTTTCTTTGTTGTTGCAGGTCTGCGGTGACGGACGTCACCCCTATCACACTCGGGAAATGAGTCTTCAGGTGTTAATCGGAAGCGTGGCGGCCATCTTTTTCCGCTTTTGAGTATCCCACGGGCGATTTCTCCCATCCGTAACCTTGCCATGTCCGTCTCTCAGTTGATAGTAGCGCGCCCACATTCAAAAACCATGTTCTTGACCT
This sequence comes from Thermodesulfobacteriota bacterium, assembly GCA_028278625.1. Next base: position 17,610 of record JANQDY010000127.1, on the reverse strand, counting down.
CCCATGACGTCCCTGCGAAGTGCAACCCATGGTTTTTTTTCAAAATGCCGAAGGTTTCTCATCAAGACGTTGTTGCATCATCAAAGTCTTTTGATATTAGACGATACACCTCCAATAATCTTACATGCTGAAAAACGATTGAAGTTCCTCCGTTTCCGTTGGACTCGAATCGGACAAGGAATTCTTCGAATCAACAAAATGAAGGGGTGCTTTTCAAAATGGCGCCATCAAAACTCATTCATCGCCGTTGACACGCCGGGGGGGGGCGCATAGAATTTGGCAATCATCGGTTAGGAGGAGAAAACCTTTGCGGTTTCGTGTATCCATTTTCAGCAAAATGCTGATGTTTATCGTTCCCGTGGTGTGTTTGCCAGTGGTGGTGGTGGGATATTACTCCATTCAGGCATCTGTTGAGCGGGTGAATCGTCTGGTTCGGCAGGAGCAAATGCTGAAGGTGGAAGCGGCCGCCAATAAAATCGACGATATTTTCTATAACTGTCAGATCGATTTGGAGACCGTATCCCGATCGCCGGTTCTCGCCGACTATGATCTGGCAAGGCTCTTCCGCTTAAACGCCGAAGCTGAATTCAACCGGGACAACTTGATCGGACTGTTCAAAGATATCCTTGAACGCACCCCCTACTACTATGGCATACGGGTGTTGAATCCGCAAGGGAAGGAACTGATTAACGTGGGCGGCAAAGGGGCCCCCAATCCGTTTATGGGAGAGGACTCCGTGGGTTTTCTTGGATCCATTATGGAATCGCTCTCCAAAGAGACCGTTTTTTCCGGTCTGGTCCATTGCCCGGATCTCAAAGGGTATGTCATTCACTGTTTCAAAGCCTTTTTCACAGGGTGGCAGGAGTTTGCCGGGGTGATCATTATTGATGTGGATTTTGGCAAGATTGCAGCAATTTTGAGCGATATCCGCGTGGGAGAGGAGGGCTACTCATTTTTGATCGACAGTGACGGGAAATCCCTTTCTCATCCCAGGTATGGTCCTTTTGAATACGACCCCAACAACGAACGCGAATCGAGCGTGTTCAAGCTGGCGCAAAAAATGGCGGCAGGCGGTACCGGATGGCAGGAATACGATTTCCGGGGTCAGCAAAAGGTGGCGGCATTCGCGCCCGTTCCCATCATGAATTGGTCCATGGCGGTGACAATACCCATTGAGGAATTCGGAAAGGAAGCCCGGGTTATCAGAAAAAAGGTCATTCAGTGGGTTCTGGTGACCCTTGTGATAACCCTTTTGGGGACCTTTGTGCTTTCCTATTATCTGCTGAGGCCCGTAAGACGTCTGGTAACCGCCACAAATCGTCTGGCGGACGGGGATCTTAACCAGATGATTCCGGTAAAATCGAGGGACGAACTGGGAGATCTGACCCGGTCTTTCAACCGCATGGTCGGCAATCTTTCTCGCATACAGAAGGAGCTGGTTAGGTCGGAGAAGCTTGTTTCACTGGGAAGGATGTCGGCCGGTGTGGCCCATGAAATCCGGAATCCGCTCAATGCCATGAAGGGCGCCATGGTTCATCTGGGGCAAAAATGGGGTCATGAACCGCTGGTACGGCAGTATACGCAGTTGGTGGCCGAAGAAATCGACCGTCTGGACCGGGTGGTATCGGAATTCCTCTATTTTTCCAAGCAGGCACCCCCCAAAAAGGAAGCCTTCATCATCGACAGGGTCATCCTGGGGGCGGAAGAGCTGCTAAAGAGAGAAGCGTCCAAAAAGAACGTTCTGTTTCGAAACCTGTTCGATCCTACTCCGCCGCTGGTGATGTTGGACGCCCATCAAATGGAACAGGTTTTGCTCAATCTCTTTATCAATGCCATGGATTCAATGCCCGGGGGCGGTGAAATCGAGGTGGGCACCATCGTCATGAAAATGGACGGGACGGAAAAGCTGCTGGTGGTGGTAAAAGATACCGGCAAAGGGATTGATGACAAAGACCTGCCCAATGTGTTTGATCCCTTCTTTACCACCAAGGAAGACGGCACGGGACTGGGGCTTCCCCTGAGCCTTGGCATTATTGAAGCCCATGAGGGAAAACTTCAAATCCACAGCCGCCGGGGCAGGGGAACCCAGATTACCATCATCTTGCCGCTGCCGCAAATGGGAGGATCTGCTAAAGAATGATGTCACCGGAAAAGACCATTTTAGTGGTGGACGACAGGATCAACACCCTGAAAGTTCTGATGCTGTTTCTGGCGGACAAGGGGTATCGGGTTCTCAAGGCGTCAAGTGGTGAGGAAGCCCTCAGAATTTTCCAACATAACAGGGATATCAACGTTGTGCTGGCTGACTTAAAGATGCCCGGAATGAGCGGTCTGGACCTCTATCGCGCCATGGTTAAGACCGGACCGACGCCACCCTTTATTATCATGACCGCCTACGCCAAAGTGGAAACGGCGATTATGTCATTGAAAGAGGGGGTCGCGGACTATCTCATAAAACCTCTCAACTATGAGGAACTACCCATTGTCTTGTCCAAGGCATGCCGCCAGGCGGAGATGAGTTCCGAATTGGCCCTGCTGCGACGCCAGGTGAGAAATGAGACCTCCTTTCATGGGATTCTCGGTGCCAGTTCCCTTATGATGGATATTTTTGAGATGGTGCGCACGGTGGGGCCCACGGATGCGTCCGTGCTCATCACGGGGGAAACCGGTACCGGAAAAGAGCTTCTGGCCAAGGCGATTCACCTTGAATCGGAGCGGCGTAATAGACCCCTGATATGCATCAATTGCGCTGCCCTAACGGAAAGTCTCCTTGAGGCGGAGCTGTTCGGACATGCAAAGGGGGCCTTCACCGGGGCCCTGGTTGAGCGGGCCGGCCGGCTGGAATCGGCCCACCAAGGAACCCTGTTTCTGGATGAGATCGGACAAATGTCCTTGAATCTCCAATCCAAGTTCTTGCGGTTCTTGCAGGACGGCACCTTTGAGCCCGTTGGGGATACCCGTCAAAGGAGTGTCGACGTAAGATTGGTGGCAGCCACCAATGCAGACCTTGAAGAACAGATCGCTTCCGGCCGTTTCATGAGCGATCTTCTCTATCGCATTGAAGTCATTCCCATCCGTGTTCCGCCCCTAAGGGAACGGATTGAAGACATCCCTTTGCTGGTGGAGCACTTTGTGGCCCAATACGCCAGAAGGTATTTGCGGGCCGTGGAAGGGGTCTCACCTGAAGCCATGCGCGCACTGATGGATTACCGTTGGCCGGGAAACATCAGGGAATTGAAAAACTGTCTGGCCAGAGCCGTTATTTTGTCCAAGAAATCGCGTCTCGCCCCGGAGGATCTTCCCCGCAAGATTGTCCAGTCCGCCGCTTCAATCCATGAGCCCTACGTCGGCCAAGTTTCGGGGGACTCCGATTCACTGGGGCCCACGTTGAAAGAGATGGAAACCGATTTGATCGTAAATACCCTCAAACGTTGCCAGGGGAACAAAACGCTCGCCGCCAAGGTCTTGGGGATTTCACGAAAAGGGCTTTACGAGAAACTCGAGCGCCTGGGGCTGAGAAGTTCCATGGATTCCGGCAAGGAGATATCCGGGTGAACATCCTGCGTTGCATCTCCCTATTTCTGGTGGCGGCCCTCTCGATTTTTCCCTTGGAAGGGCTTTGTGGAGAGATCATCCTCGGGGCGCCAACATCGTTAAAGACCCTGGAGGGATCCGAGAGCCTAAACGCCGTTAAAATGGCCATGGCGGAGATAAACGATAAAGGGGGTATTAACATCAACGGGGAACACTACCGGTTCAGGTTGGCGCCGTTTGATCTGGGGGAACTGGACCCTGGTTCTTCACCCGCAGACGCCGTTAAAAGGCTTCGAGCCTTTATCGAGACCAAACGCCCCCATGCGCTGGTGATCGGCCCCTTCCGCTCCGAGGTACTTCTGGCTTCAATGGATCTTCTGGCTGAAAAGAAGATGCCCCTTTTGGGCTGTATCGCCATGTCTCCGGCGGTGGATGCCAAAGTACTTGCCAACAGAAGATATCGATACATTTTCCGGGTAGGACTCAACACCAGGTATCTTGTGGCCTATCTCATAGAGACGCTCAAACTGATGCGACACAAATTCGGCTTCGAGAGGGTTTTCCTGTTGAATCAGGACGTGGCATGGGCCAGATCCACGGTTTACCTCCTGTTGAAACTTTACCTGGACCGTTCCGGGTGGCAGGTTCTGGGGCAGGAAAACGTCCCCCAGGAGACCAAGGATTTCCGGGAGGCCCTTGGACGCGCAAAAGCGGGCAATGCCCAGGTAATTCTGGCCGTATTTGATATGCCTTCCAGTCGGTACCTCATCCTGCAGTGGCACGGAATGAAGGTTCCGGCCCCATTGTGCGGATTCGTCTCACCGGCCTCCGGCTCAGAGGCCTGGGCTTCCTTTGAGGGGCGATTGGACGGTTTCATCAACGTCATCTTCGAGTTGGGGAACCTCCCTTCCTCCAGATATCCGCCTGCGGAGGCATTTTATTCGGCCTATGAAAACCGATACGGTCGTGCCATTCAAGCGGGCCACGGCCCGGCGCCTGCCTATGAGTCGGTCTACATACTTGCGAAGGCCTATGAGCGGGCCGGCACATTGGATCCGGACCGGTTAGCGGCGGCCCTTGAGACCACGGACCGAAAAGGGGCAATGGGCCGATTGATGTTTCACAAGGGGCATCAGGCCATATTCGGCGAGAATCCCCAAAAAGATGTCCTGGCATGCGTGGTTCAGTGGCAGCCTCCGGGCAAGCGGGTCATTGTTTCCCCTCCCACCATCGCCGACGGTGAGATCGCGCTCCCCCCCTTTGTGGAAGGCGAAAAATAGGATTTTTCCATGGATCTGTTACTTTTTTTTACGCCTCCCCGGTGTCGTTACCTTTGGTAACGTCCTCCTGAAAAACCCCGTAACCAGTTGCCCTTTAAGAACTTTTCGGGCCATTGGCCATAGATGAAACTCAACGGGTGATCCCATTGTTACCAATTCTTACACCCATCGTGGCCCCATCCGATGGGTATCTCAAGAAATTTCCAATGATATCAATTTATTGTATCGATTCTTCCTTTATGGCACACCCTTTGCTGAATCACTGGCAGGTTGCGAAAAATCTTTTGTTGAATAGAGGAGGGAGTCCATGAAAAAGAGCGTCTGTTTTTTGTCCGCGGTGATGTTTCTGATGGTGGCTTTGCTGTTTCCGGTGGGAAGTTCTATTGCGGCCAAACCGATTATTCTGGGAGTACCCACGTCGCTGGGGTTTCTGGAAGGGAAAGAAGGCCTTGCCTGTGTGCAGATGGCGGTGGATGAAATCAATGCTGCCGGCGGTGTGAAAGTGGGAGGCGAGATGCGCCCCTTTAAAGTGGTTGCCATTGACGCCCGGGGGGCCGAACCGGGGGTTCCCGTGGCCGACGTGATCCGGGCCCACAAAAAACTGATTCTGGAAGACAAGGCCGACTTCATCGTCTTCGGATCCTTTCGGTCGGAATGCGCCATCGCCTGTATGGATGTGGTGGGGCAATACAAGATCCCCATGATTCTGGGAACGGCCATGAGCCCGGGCATGCAGAAAAAGGTGACCGGCAACTACGACAAATACAAATATACTTTCAGGGCCTGTTTGAACGCCGTCTATCTCATCAAATACCTGGGCGGAACCATGGCCTACCTCAACAAGGAATTCGGCTTCAACAAGGTCTTCATCATGAATCAGGACGTGGCATGGGCCAGGAAAACCGGCGACCTCATGATCAAACTGGTCTTTGACAAGATGGGCTGGAAAGTGGTGGGCCGCCAGCAGTATCCCACGGGGAGTTCCGACTTCTCGGCCGGCTTGATGAAAGCCAAGGCCAAGGGGGCTCAGGTCATTCTTCCCATCTTTGACATGCCCCAGAGCGGCATCCTGGTGAAACAATGGAAAACCATGCACATTCCGGCCCTCATGGCCGGTTTCATTTCGCCCCTTGCGGGCCCCGGGGCCTGGAAGACCTTTGACGGGAAGATCGCCGGCGCCATGAACTGCATCTTTGAGATCGGCAACATGCCCGTCCCCAAAGTGCCCAAGTCCGTTGAGTTCTACGAAAAATACCTGAAGAAATACGGCAAACCCATCGAAGCGGGCCATGCCCCGGCACCGGCCTACGAAATGGTCTACATGCTCAAAGATGCCATTGAACGGGCCGGGAGCGTCAACGGCGACAAGGTGGTGGCGGCGCTTGAAAAGACGGACCGGAAAGGGGCCATGGGCCGCATCAAATTCGGCAAGGACCATCAGGTGATCTACGGCAACGACCCGGAAGTGGAGGCCCTGGGCTGTATGGTCCAGTGGCGGGAGCCGGGCAAACGGGTGATCGTCTACCCGCCGTCGGTGGCGGAGGCCAAGATCCAACTGCCGGAAGGTCTAAAAAGTCTCAAATAAGTTGTCAGCTATCAGTTGTCAGTTGTCAGCGGGAGAGCGCATCGCACTCCCCCTGCACCCTGACAACTGAATCCTGCACCCAATTGGAAAAAGAACTCCCATGTTACTAGGCACACTCATCTACGGTTTTGTCAACAGCGCGCTCCTGGCCCTTTTGGCCATGGGGTTCAATCTCACCTTCGGCATCAGCGGGGTGGCCAACTTCGCCTACGGAGCCGTCTATATCTTCTCCGGTTTTTCCGTATGGATCTTCCTGAACACCCTGGGGCTTCCCTACCTGGTCTCCGTGCTCCTGGCCATCGTGCTTTCGGCCTTCATGGGATTGGGCATTTACTACAGCGTCATCTTAAGGATCAAAGGGATGCCTTTATCAGAGGTCATGGCCACCTTCGGGTTGGGTCTCGCCATCATGGAACTCTTCAGGTATTTTGATTTTGTGGGATTTCGCTACACCCTTCCGGTCTTTTTGGACGGCAGCTTCAGCATCGGGGATGTGTACATCGACTATCAGCGGGTGATCATCGGCCTGATTGCCGTGGCCCTTACCGCGGGCCTTTATCTTTTTACGAACCGCACCCGCATGGGCCTGGCTTTCAGGGCCATCGCCCAGGATGAACGAACGGCGCTTACCTTTGGCATTGACGCCGACCTGGTAGGGGCCCTCAGCATGGCCCTGGGCTGCGCCCTGGCGGCCATCGCCTCGGTGGTGATCCTGCCCCTGGGGACCATCGCCGTGGAAGGGGGGTACGAAGTACTGATCAATGCCCTTGCCGTCTGCATCGTGGGGGGGCTTGGGAGCACCGTAGGAATACTGGTGGCCAGCGTTTTGATCGGCTATTCCCAGACCTTTACGGCCAATTACCTGGAGCCTCACTGGATGATGCTGGTGAGTCTCATCGCCATCGCCATCGTGCTGGTGGTGAAACCGTCCGGTCTGTTCAGCCACCAGAAAGAACTGGAAGAAAGAATCTAACCATGAACAAGCGTAAAGAACGAATCGACCGGGGGGTCAAAGCCCGTTCTGCTGACATTTTCGCTCTCACCAGCTATCGGGAGATGCTCTATCTCCTGATTCCCGGCGCCATACCGGTGGTGGCCCTGCTCTGCTTTTCTCCGCTGTTGAGCGACTACTGGCGGGAAGTGATCATCTCCACTGCCGTGTATGCCCTTCTGGCCATGAGCTGGGACATGCTCATGTCAGCGGGCCTTCTCTCCCTGGGGCAATCCCTGTTTTTCGGCATCGGCAGCTATCTGGCCGGCTCACTCAACTATTACGCCGGTCTGCCGCCCATCCTCACCATGCCCATCGCCACCATCGGCGGCGGGGTTCTCTGCACCATCATCTTGTTGCCCGTACTCAGGCTTCGAGGGGTTTATTTTGCCATGGTAACCCTGGTATTACCTCTCATGTTCAGCCGCCTGGTGGAAGCCACGCGGATTTTGGGCGGCACCGAAGGATTAACCGGGCTCACGCCCTTTCCCAACCAGCTGACGGCCCTGTACATCATTTCGTTGGCCCTTTTGTGCACCCTGTTCGGTTTCCGCCGCATCATGGGATCCGATTACGGCCTGGTGATCAAGGGGATCAGCGACAATGACCGGTCCGTCATGAGCGCGGGACTCAACATCTACTGGTACAAGGCACAGGTGCTCTTCCTGGGATCCTCGGTGGGATGCTTTGCCGGCGCTTTCGGCACCCACATGGATATGTTTGCGGGCATGCCCGGATTTGCCCTGGATTACTCCATCATGCCGGTGGCAGCGGCTGTTGTGGGGGGCGCCGGTACCTTTGCGGGTCCGCTTCTGGGGGCCTTTATCCTGGTGCCCTTATCTGAGATGCTGAGGGCCCTGGGGGCGCTACGGATTGTCTTCTACGGTCTGTTCCTGGTGGTGTTCGTGGTGGGGATTCCGGAAGGGATCTTCGCCTATATTCAGCGAAAATACCAGCAGATAGAAAGATGGGTGGACGTGTCATGAGCAATAACAATATCCTGCTTCGGTTATCGGGTCTCACCAAGTCCTTTGGCGGCGTCATGGCCGTATCCGGCGTGGATTTGGAGCTTCCGGAAGGAGCCCTTCTGGGGGTGATCGGTCCCAACGGCAGTGGCAAGACCACCCTGGTGAACCTCATCACCGGGTTTGTAAAACCCGTATCCGGCAAGATTACCTATAGAGGTACCGACATCACCGGATGGCCTCCCTACAAGGTGGTGAGCATGGGAATATCCCGAACCTTTCAAATGGTTCGGCCCTTTTATCAACTGCCGGCCTTTAAGAACCTCATTGTCCCCCTCTACTCTCCAAGGGTCAAGAAGCTGGCCGGTGGAAAATACGGGAACCGTGACGCCGTGGCCCTGGACCTGCTGGAAGAGGTGGGGTTTGAACGGGATGCCTACGTGAGCTACAAAAAGGCGGGGGCCCTCCCCCAGGGGTATCTGAAACGGTTGGAACTGGCCAAATCAATGGCGTTGCGCCCTGATCTGATTATTCTGGATGAGCTCTTCTCCGGCCTTTCCCTGGCCGAGGTGGCCAGTATCGTACCCATTATCGAGAAACTGAAAACCCAAGGCAAGACCATTATCATGATCGAGCACCGGCTGAAGGAGCTGTTTCGCATCGCCGACCGGGTGATGGTGTTGAATTACGGTCGCAAAATCGCGGAAGGGGAGGCCGCACAAGTCATGGAAAACCCCGCCGTCAAAGAGGCGTATCTGGGAAGCGAGGGAGAGTGAGACAAATGCTTCATGTAAAAAACCTCATGGTCTTTTTTGAAAACGCCCTGGCTTTGAACGACTTTGAAATGGAAGTGCGCCAGGGCCAGGTGGTCGGCGTGATTGGGAGCAACAGCGCGGGCAAGACCACCTTGATGAATACCCTCTCCGGCCTCATCATCGATATGCGCATCAAGGAGAAACGGCGTGGCGGGGAACGGATCACCGTATACGGCAGGATTCAGTATAACGGTGAGGATATCACCACCACCCGCCCCAGCGAACGGGTCAAAAAGGGGATTGTGCTGTGCCGTGAGCGGCATCCCATTTTTCCTGAAAGCGATGTGCTGAAGAACCTCCGCATGGCCGGGTATCTAAGGAAGCGATCCGAGATACGGGAGACCATTTCATACGTGTTTGATCTTTTTCCGGCCCTCGTTTCCTTAGAATCCCGAAAAGCGGGGTTCATGAGCGGCGGCGAGCAGCAGATGCTGGCCGTGGGCATGGCTCTGGTGGCCCGGCCTCAGCTACTGCTCCTGGACGAACCCCTCCTGGGGCTGAGCCCCATGATGCAGCATTTGCTGGTGGAGGCCATCAAGGATCTCAAAAACGATTCCGGCATCACGGTGGTTATCAGCGAGCAGTTCGCCAGGCCCGTGCTCCCCATGATCGATTTCGGCTACATCATTGAAAACGGCATGTTGACCCTGACCGGCAAGGGCTCCCAGCTAATGGATAACCCGGAAGTGAAGGCCGCCTATTTTGGCGTTTGATTCCCATGAAAGATGAATATCCCAACATTTTTGAAGCGTTTTTAAAAGCCGCCCGTGAAAACGCGGACCGAACGGCCGTGGTTTATCTGGGTACCCCCTATACTTACAAAACCATTCTTGCCCTTGCGGAGAGTTTCGCGGGGTCTTTGGGAAAAGCCGGCGTTGAACCCGGCGAACGGGTGATCCTCTATGTGCCCAACAGCGTCCACTGGATTGTGGCCTGGCTGGGAATTCAGCGGGCAGGGGCCGTTGTGGTGCCCATCACCCCCATCTACACCAAACACGATCTGGTCTACATCGCCAATGACAGCGGCGCGAAGCACATCGTGTGCTCTGATACAAACTTCGGCTACGTCAAACAGGCCATCCCCGAAACCGGTCTTAAGAAATCGATTGTCGTAAAGCTGACGGACCTTTTGCCCGCATATAAACGCCTGTTCGGGTGGGCCTTTGACCGGGTGCCAAAAGGGAAGGTGGCCAAGGAAGACGATACCTTCTGGTTTCGGGACATGGTGAAGCCCAATGGCCGCACCCTTCCTTCTCTAACAGCAAAAGACCAGGATATTGCCGAGCTGATCTATACGGGGGGCACCACCAAGTTTCCCAAGGGGGTGCCCATCTCCCACGGATTGTATCTGGAGTCGGCCTATGAGCAGATCGCCGTTTGTGAACACCTGTTTGCGCCAAAGGATAACGTGGTTCTGGGGTCCGCGCCCCTGTTTCACATCCTGGGGCAGACCTGCGCTCTGAGCACCCTTTTGGTGGGCGGTTCCATCGTGTTGATGCCCAAGGTGAATCTGGATGCCATCTTCGATTCGGTCCAGCGGTTTAAAGCCAAGAGCTTGATCGGGGTCCCAACCCTCTACCGCATGATGCTGGAGCATGACCGTCTCGACTTCTATGACCTCTCATCCCTGGTATTTTGTTTTAACGGCGGGGACGTGCTCCCCGAGGAAGTGGGGAGCCGGTGGCGGAAGAAATTCGGGCATCCCATTTTTCAGGGATATGGCGCCACCGAAACCTGCGGGGGTGTGACCATGTGCCCCACGGACCAGGAAAACCCGCCCAAGAGCATCGGGTTCGTGGTCCCCAGCAAGACCCTCAAGCTGGTGGATCCGGCAACCCTCGAACCGGTGGGACCCGGCGAACAGGGAGAAGCCCTGGTCCATTCGGAACGCATGGTCCGGGCCTATTGGAACAAACCGGAGGAAACCGACGAATCCTTTGTGGAATTGGAGGGGAAACTCTATTATCGGACCGCCGACGTATTGACCGTTGATGAGAATGGGCACCATTACTTCGTGGACCGCACCGTGGACACCATCAAACACAAGGGGTACCGGGTATCCTCCTCTGAGATCGAAGGGATCCTGCAGGAGAACCCGGCGGTTATCGGGGCCTGCGTGGTGGGAATCCCCGATGAAAAGGTGGGCGAACGCATCAAGGCCTTCGTGGTGCTCAAGGAGGATGTGAAGGGGATCACCGGCTACGATCTCATCAAATGGTGCCGAAAGCGCCTGGCCGGCTACAAGGTCCCCCAGTATATCGAATTCCGGGACATGCTCCCCAAGAGCAAGGTGGGGAAACTGTTAAGACGGGAAGTGCGAAGCGAGGAAGAACGGCGGAAGGAAGGTTAAGAGAAAAGCCCCACAAACTAAATGAAGGCATCGTGCCGTATGAGCTGGTTCTGCAAATAATTCACGTCTATCTGGCGGGGCAGCATCTGGTTCTTAGTACAGATGGCTGCCGCCAAGCCGGCGGCCTGGCCCATGGCAAAGCAAGGTCCCGAGACCCTCAAGGATGACTGTGCGATCGGGTCCGCTGATATGCACCGGCCGGCAACAAGCAGATTCCGCACTTTCCTGGGAAGGAGACTTCCATAGGGAATTTGGTGGTAGCCTCGATCCCTGATCCACGCCCATTTAATCCCCCCGTCCCCTCCGTGGCGCTCCGCGGGCCAGGAATTGCATCCTATGGCATCGGGAAAACTGGCACCGCTCAGCACGTCCTCTTCCCCAATAACATATTGGCCGATGATTCTTCGGGTTTCTCGAAGGCCCACTTCAGGCGCTGATTCAATGATATAGCTCTTTTCAAACCCCGGTACGTGTTCCTTCAGGAACCTGGCATACATTTCAACTTGCCTTCTTCCTTCCACCTCGGCAAAAGACATGTCCTCCACATTGGTACCGTCAATTGATTTGTTCATCCGGCTGATCCTTGTCATATTGGCGCGCCATATGCCGTAAGTGGGCTGGGGACGAACAATGACTTCATGCCGGGGAAAACGATAGAGGCCATTTTTTTCGGCATCATGAATTGCTTTTTCGATGCCCGGAATCCCATCCCTTTCCGCCTTTTCGTTTTCCACCCCTCCCATGAGAAACATCATGCTGGGCGTTTGCACGCGGCCCTGTTCATCCCCCTTTTCATAAGGGGCTCCTGAAAAAGCCGCGAGATCCGCATCGCCAGAGGCATCAACAAAGATATTGGCCTTGATGGCCTGTCGCCCGGATTTGGATTCGGTAATCACGGCCGTAATGCGATTGTTTTCCACAATGGCCCCCACAACAAAACAATGAAATCGAATTTCCACCCCCGACTGAATCAGCAGTTTGTCTGCCGCACGCTTGTAGTCAAAGGTGTTGTAGGGCACCACTGCCGTCCTGCCACCCAGAGAAAGTTGTGGGTCCACGGCACTTCCCACCCTGACCAGGGCATCGGTCAGCTCTTTTGAAATTCCCCTGACGGTCCGAAAGGGCTCCCCTTGTTTCATCATGTACAGGCCGCAGAAGTTGGTCACCCCGGCCGCGGTGCCGGCGCCACCAAGAAAGCCGTATCGCTCTATCAGGATGGTAGACGCTCCCTGGCGAGAGGCTTCGGCAGCAGACGCAATCCCTGCCGGGCCACCGCCCACGACCACCACATCAGCAGTTTTAACGATATGGAGCTCCCTCGGCGCTTCAGTGATCTTTCCCAAGTAAGATACCTCCTCAATTAACCAAGGATCCAACAGGGCAACATGGTCAAATATGCGCCCCTTTGTTTGCATTCCTCATTCTTGAAATGATGAATGCGATGAATAGCGGTATGGCACCTGCGAATGCATAATATGGATTGGGCACGATGAGTAATATGGCTGAAACAAAAAGTAAAATCCTGTACCAAAGGGCCAGTTTCATAAAAAACCAGCCGATAAGGCTTCCGGCCAAAGCGGCGACGCCCAGTATGGCTGTCACGGACTGCAAGACAATCGCCCATGCCTTTCCCTGGATCAGAATGCCGGGACCATAAAGGAAGACAAAGGGGACAACAAAGCCTGCCAACCCCAGCTTGAAAGACATGAAACCGGTCTTCATGGCGTTTGTTTTGGCAACACCGCTTGCGGCGTATGCGGAAATGGCGACAGGCGGTGTAATAAAGGAAATAATGGCAAAATAGAAAATAAACATGTGGGCCGCCAAAGGGGTGACGCCCATGTCAACCAGTGCCGGAACCCCCAATACCGCGGTGATGATATAGGCCGCCGTGGTGGGGAGACCCATGCCCAAAACAATGCAGGCGATCATGGTCAACAGCCCTGCCAGCCAAAGCATCCCTTCCGAGAGATGTATCACCATCTGAGTAAACCGCACGCCCAGACCCGTTAGAGACACCACGCCGATGACAATCCCCGCCGCGGCACACGCGGCGGCAACGGGAACGGCGGTCTTGGCCGCCAGCTCCATGGCCGCCAGTATTTCCCGCCACGGAAAGCGCTTCTCGCGAATCAAGATGAATGCCGACGCAATGGCCACAAGGGTGCAAATGCAGTAGAACCCGGCCAACATTGGTGAAAGTTGCTTTACAACAAGCAGGTAGACCAGGACCGCGAGCGGGATCAGCAGATGGCATCCTTTTTTAAGGATTTCTCCGGCCCGGGGGATTTGATCACGTTCCAGGACATTCAGTTTCTTTTTGGATGCCTCGAAGTAGACCATAAAGCCCACGGACAAGAAATAAAGCAGAGCGGGTATGGCCGCCGCAATGGCGATGTGTACATATGAAACCCCCAGCATTTCGGCCATGACAAAGGCCCCTGCTCCCATCACCGGCGGCATGATCTGTCCTCCGGTGGAAGCCACGGCTTCCACGGCACCGGCGAACAGGGGAGAGTATCCGATCCGCTTCATGAGAGGTATGGTGAAGGTCCCGGTGGTAACCACGTTGGATACGGAAGATCCGGAAATGCTTCCCATCATTCCGCTGGCAACCACGGACGCCAGGGCCGGCCCCCCCCTTATGCGTCCGGTCAGGGCCATGGCCATGTTGATGAAGAAATTTCCAGCACCCAGTTTGTCGAGGAACGCACCAAAAATGATGAAAATGATCACGAATGTTGCGGAAACGGCAACGGGAATGCCGAACATGCCCTCCGTGGTCCACACCAGGTATCCCACAAGTCGTTCGATGCTATATCCCTTGTGAGAAATGAAATCGGGCATATAATGTCCGAACAAGCCGTATATCAAAAACGCAAGTGCGACCAGAACGATGGGCATCCCTACGGCGCGTCTCGTCCCTTCAAGGACCAGAAGAATCAGAACCGCGCCTAAAATGATCTCCATCCGTGTTGGTCCCATGATACCCCTGTCAAGCACGGCCTCCGGATCAAAGGCCGGGATAAGATAGATCCCCATGCCAAGCACGATGGCCGCCAGCACCCAATCGAAAATGCCCAGCCTATCCCCTCCCATATTCGGCGAGATCCGGTAGAAAACAAAGCAAATCAAAAGAAGCGCCATCACATGAACCGAACGCTGATGAAGCGGTGAAAGCACTCCGAAATAGGCGGTATAGAGATGAAAGCAGCAAAGTGAAACGCCCACCACTCCCACCAGCCATCTTGAAAAACCGGCCAGATTCCTTTTGTTTGTCCTTTTTCGGGGCTCCTTTTTTTTCTTTTCCATTTTTTTACCTGATGCTCAGGTGAATCTGATCTCCGGGGTTTCCCCAATCCGTGAAAAGGCAGGTCCTCGTCCCCTCTTTTGTTCTTATGATGAGTCTTTGGGGCTTGGTATGGGCAATGCGCGTTAAAATAGCGCTTAGTGAATTATCTTTTAGATTCCTGATATTTGTGATCTTTATGGTTTCGTCACCAATCACAACATCCCCCTCATATCTTTGGTCCCTGAAATCGTAGGTGTCGTCAGCGTATAAAACCTCATAGGGCACGAAAACCTTGTTTTGGAGAATGAAGGTCTCTTCCACCCACTGTCTGTCATAGGAGTGGAAAAACCGAATGGAGATGCTCTCAAGATTCCGAAAACAAATCTCATAGGTTCTGTTCAATCTTTTATTAACGACACAGAGCCTTCCCGTGGGGCCGTCACCTGCTGGAAGCGGTCTTCCGGCAAAGACCAGGGAGAATATGATAAACCCGCAGAGGAAGGCTCTTGTCATGGTTTCATGCCCAAAGAAAAGGCGCTATTGGAGTAGGTTTGCTGGAATGTTCAAGCCCTTTTCCCGATAGTATTTTGCCGCGCCGGGATGAAGTGGGATGCTTACCCCCTTCAGGGCATCCTCGAGTGTGGTGTACTTTTTTACGGCTGGATGGGTATTGACCCATTCCTTGGAATATTCCCAGACCCCTTTTATGGTGCGATAAACCTGGTCTTCGGTGAGGCTGCATTTCTTGCTGGTATACATAACAATGCGGCTGGTGGGCGTTAAAATGACCTGGTCAACGTTTTTATAGGTGCCTGCGGGTATTTCGGTTTTCGTGTAGTAGGGATATTTTTTATAGTATCCTTCGTCAGCCACAGGAATCATTTTGACCTTGAAAGTGGTGGTCAGATCCAAAAGCGCCGCGGATTTTAGGGGATGGGTGATGATGAAGGCATCGAGTGTTCCGTCCTTTAACGCTGAGACCATTTCCGGGTTGGACATGAATTCAGGCTTAATCTTTTTATAGTCCAAACCGTAGTATTCCAGAATTTTTTGTGCAACCCTTTCACCACCGCTTCCGGGCGCACCAACGCCGATTCTCTTCCCTTTGAAATCTTTCACACTATTAATAGGGCTGTCAGCCGCTGCAAATATCTGCACAAAAGAGAGAAGGGTTCCAAACAGAGACTGCAAAGATTTTACGGGTCGCCCCTCGTATTTACCTTTTCCATTGTATGCGAGAAAGGCGACTTCATTTTGTGATATGGCCCAATCCACATCGCCCTTGGACAGGTTCCTTATGTTCTCCAAGGAGGCGGCGCTCGATTCCGCGTTGGCTTTTATTCCTTCAACATGGCGGTTAATGGTTTCCGCCATGGCCACACCCATGGGGTAAAGGGCGCCCGCGGTCCCGGCCGTGCCGATGCTCATGCGCGTTTCAGCGGCCAGGGACCATCCTGCTGCGACCAGAACAACCATAAAAAGTGTCACTGAAAAAAAATGCTTTTTCATAATATTCTCCTTTCTCATCTCTTGTTAATGGTTTGATTTGGCGGTTTATTAAAATGAGACGATGGTTTTCCCTGCCATGGGTTTCGAAAAGGGTGGCCCAAATATCCGCGAGCTTCAGATATTTTTTGGGCCGTACCCAATAGAAGAGGGGCGTACTTTTCCATCAATTCCTCGCTGCTCACCATTTGGCTCAAAACGGGAATGTTAATGGCTCCCTCAACGCGCCCCTTGGCATCGAAAACCGGTGCTCCAATGGCCGTTAAACCGGGAAAGAACTCTTCATCATTCAATGCGTACCCCTTTTTTCTCACCTCCTTTAGCCTTTCCATGAGAACTTCACCTTCAGGGCCCACGGTTTTCCTTGCATCTTTCATAAGAAGAATTTCCGTCAGTACTTTTTTTAATGCCTCTTTTCCTAAAAAAGCCAATATGGCCAATCCCACGGAAGACCGATAGGAACTCAAGCGGCTCCCTACGTGAAGGTCGATTTGGATGATCTGCCTTTTCTCCAGCCTTTCGATGTAAACAATGTCTGTCCCATCAAGAATCCCAAGATTTACCGTCTGATCCGATTCTTTTGCCAGTTGTTTGAGGTATGGGCCTGCAATCTCTCTAATATCCATACTTGAGAGCGCTGTGAATCCCAGTGACAGGACCTCGGGTCCCAGGTAATATTTCCTGTCATCCGGATCAAAGAGGATGTAATTCAAGGAAGATAAGGTTTTGACAAGGCGTATGACGGTCGTCTTGGGGAAGCCTGTAATATTGGTGATGTCCAGCAGCCTTAATTTACGCTGGGCCGGCGTGAACGCCCTCAATACTTGAAGGCCGCGATGCAATGAACTAACAAAATCAGCCATAATGAGGACCACTATGCGGACTTTAGGTGTTTATAATGGACTATTGTAGCCGAAAAAAAAGGCGTGTCAAGAAAATTGTCGCGCAATTCTTGCCTTTTGGGTGAATTTAAAACCAATGCTTGTGACGTACACATCATTTGAGAAGTGCGAAGAAGGAAGGGCGGCGGAAGGAAGGTCAAAAAGATTTGTTCCATAAAAAACAGCGCCGGTTTCCCGGCCGCGAAGCTCGGGAAACGGCGCTTTTTTTGGTTCACTGTATGAGAAGGGGTCTGTTATTCGTACACAAACTCCTTTTCCTTGATCTTGGCGTGAGCCGCCGCAAGGCGCGCGATGGGAACCCTGGGCGGTGAACAGGAGACATAGGTCATCTTGATGTGGTGACAGAACCGGATCGATGCCGGGTGTCCCCCCTGCTCTCCGCAGATACCC
>JANQDY010000033.1 GCA_028278625.1 Thermodesulfobacteriota bacterium | reverse complement strand
GCCATTTATTTTGATATGGTGCGGGTATTGGCGGCATTGCACTCGGTGGATTATGTTGCCCTGGGCCTGGACGATTACGGCAAACCCGGCAATTATTTCAGCCGCCAGATCGGACGCTGGTCCAAACAATATGTGGCTGCCAAAACCGATGAAATTGAATCCATGGAACGTCTGATGGAATACCTGCCGGCCAATGTGCCCGCCGACGAAGCCAGTTGTATCGTTCACGGTGATTTTCGCATGGGCAACATGCTGCTGCATCCCACCGAACCTAAAGTAGTGGCGCTGCTCGACTGGGAGCTTTCCACCCTGGGTCACCCCCTGGGTGATTTGGGCTACAGCTGCATGTTCTATCATTCCGGGATTGCCGGGAGAATCAGCCTCGATGGGCTGACCGGCTCCGCGACCGGCATCCCCACCGAGGAAGAATTTCTGGCCGAATACTGTCGTTTGACCGGTCGCGACGGCATCCCCAATTGGAACTTTTATCTGGCTTTCTCATTCTTCCGTTTGGCCAGTATTCTACAGGGAGTTTATAAAAGGGGAATCATGGGCAACGCCAGCTCCGCCGAAGCGATCGAAAGGGGCCGCCTGGCCCGCGAAATCGCCGATCTGGCGGGGACTCTTTTGGGATGACGAGGGGCGAAGGAAGAAGGTTACCTGAGGGATTCATTTTATGAAAAATCAACTCGTTATGATGGCGCTCTGTATGTGTCTTACATTATCAGGCATCTCGTCAGCGACATCCCTGGTGAAACAAAACGCTTATCTCGATCTTTTCGATGAAGTCGTCGAGGTTGTAGAAGAAAATTTTTATAATCCTGCCCAGATTACCCAGGAGTTCCAGACCATAAAAGAAACCTATAGAAAGCAATTAGAGGTTAATCCCACCCCGGATGCGTATCCCGCAATAGTGAATTCCATGCTTCGCGAGTTGAACGCCTCGCACACCTATTATTTAACTCCCGAGGACTATGAGTATTATCACCTCGGGGCACTGTTTTCAAAGATTCCGGAGATCGGAATCCTGTTCGGTAAACAAGACGTGATATACCCAACGGTCGGAATTATGACCCGACCCATCGAACTGAGGCTATATATTGCTTCCGTCCTTGCCGGAAGCATTGCAGCGAAAGCCGGTTTGCTGAAAGGTGATGAAATCATTTCTGTCGATGGAAAACCGTATGCGCCTATCAAGTCGCTCAGACCGTCTGCAGGGACCGCTGTAGCGTTTGAAATCAGACGAAATGAACATTCAGAACCATTCACGGTCATGCTGAAACCGGTTCTAATCAATCCCAAAAAGGAAATGCTGGAAGCCCAAAAAGCCAGCGTTCGCATAATTGAAAAAGGGGCCAAGAAAATTGGATATATCCATATCTATTCTTATGCGGGAGAAGAATATCACCAGGAATTACTTAATGCGCTGGTCTGGGGGTCTTTAAGAGCGGCGGACGCTTTGATCATCGATTTGCGGGAAGGTCTAGGCGGCGCATGGCCATATTACCTCAATATTTTCAACCGGGATATCCCGAGGTTTAGCATGATTGACAGAGATGGGAGGGAAACCGCTGTCGACTCGCAATGGAGAAAACCGGCCGTATATTTGGTGAATAACTTCAGCAGAAGCGGCAAAGAACTACTTGCGTTTGGCGCCAGGAAATATCATCTGGCGACCGTGATCGGGGAACCCACGGCGGGTCATACGCTCGGCGGACGCCTGTTTCCCATATCCAATGGCGATTTACTCTTTCTAGCTGTCCAGCAGAGTCGCATTGACGACATCAATCTGGAAGGAATCGGCGTCAATCCTGATATTGAAGTCCCCTTTGATATTCGTTACTGTCAAGGACACGATCTGCAGCTAGAAAAAGCCGTTGAGTATCTGGTTGGAAAGCTGTCGATCTAAAAAGCAATGGCCGTTGAAATGTGAGATATAGCCACATACATCGCTTAGGCCTGAGGCGTTGCTGACTGCTTCGATGTTGACAGCAGTAATAACCGTGAGATATGCGAACCGTATATGACACTTTTCAATCAAAACTGATAGTTGGACCATTGGCAGGCAAACACAAGACTCCGGGTATCTCAAACCGAACCTGAAAACACTATTGGGAGAAAATACACTTGCGACCGAATATTGACAAATGTTTGATCGAATGGCACCATTTTTTATTGAAACATTTTTATTGCAACATACTTCCTAAATATCTATTATACTTCCCAGGTAACAATCACAAAGCTTGTGAGTGAGTTGTCTGGAGTTTTCGTTAGAAGGGTAGGTTGGAACCGTTGCTTGTCTCAACATCAAAAAGGATCTGATAGAATATTGAAATATCACGGACGGCCTGAAATTCTCTCCGGATTGGTTTTAGCGCTTCTCTTTTTGATGTTTCTTTCTTTTTTCCACGGGTGCTCTTCGAACAACGATTCGACGGGCACCGTCTTTATGACGGCGGACCTCAAAAACCTGCTCCACAAGCACGGCCTTTATCTTTCCCTGGATTACCAGGCCCAGTCCATTGAGATCGGGTTCAACAAGCTGCTCAATCCCGAAAGCGTGCCCGGGAACATCGATCTCTATGACAAAGACGGGACCCTTTCAGAAAATTACAGTGTGGCAGTGGATGACGACTCCGTATTCATCCTTTTCCATGACGGTTATCAACTCAAGGCGGGTTGGCAGTATTTTGTGTTCATTTCCGGGAGTGTCGAGTCCGCTTACGGGCACCTCATGGAGGAAGACACCACATTTGAGATCCGGACGACCGCGAGAAACATTTTTGTCGAAGATGCTGCTACGGGCGGCGCGAACCAGGTGGAAAGGACCGCTATCGTGTGCATCAGTGACGTGCACATGGGGGAAAAACGGGCCGTGGACAGGGGATACTGCTGGTTTGGCGAAAACGCCGACGCCTTGCAGGACTTTGTCGAAAAGGTGCAGAAAAACGAAACGGTCCGGGAACTGGTGATTCTGGGCGACCTGTTCGATGAATGGCTTATCCCTTTTGACACCAAACCCTTTGACGGCAAAGTGTCTGACAGCAGTGAATATTTTGATGCTGTCCGTCACGCCCCCACGAACGCGCCGATTTTCGATACCCTCGCGGAAATCTCCGGCGGTGGGAAGATCCATCTGGTCTATGTCCGCGGAAACCATGACATGCTCGTGGACCAGACCACCCTGAGGAAACTGCTTCCTGACGCGGTGTTCAAGGGCCAGATCGATGGGCTGGGGTCTTACAGCCCGGTGGATGGAGTGATAATGGAGCATGGCCACAGGTACGATTTTTTTAACTGTCCCCAGCAGCTGGTTAATCCGGATCATATCCTACCTCCTGGATATTTTGTGTCCCGGCTCTGGGCGGCTGGCATGGAGGCGGAAGGCGACCAGAAGGGAGCCCTTTCGGTGGTGGAAACAGACGAAGGGCCCTTCGGGGACAAAGAAATTACGTTTCCCCTGGCCTGGGACGTTGCCCTGATCTACACCGAGAGCCAGTTTCCGGCCCTGGTCCCGCCATCGCTTAACGAGCCGGTCATCCTCATGAGCGGGATCGACGGGTACGCAGACCCGTTTTCTTTTGACGGCGCTAAGGAGATGTACGTCATCGGGGACATTGAAACCCTTTGGCCCGATACTCAGGATCAAAACGGCGTCCAGGCAACCATGCCGGTGGCCATAAGCATCTTAAACGGGCACAGCGATTTGTTCGTCGAGGCGGACGTGGAATACCTGGAAAACGAAGGACGGGCCATCCGTATCGTGGTGTTCGGCCATACGCACCAACCCATGCTTGGCGTCTATCCGCCGGGTGGCCAACAACACACGGGCATATACGCAAATACCGGTTCCTGGATCAATGAGGCTTCGGCCGGATACATCGGAGGCAGCGCCTATAACGTCAGGACCTTTGTGGTCTACACACCGGCCGCGTGGACGGGCTCAAACCTGGACGTGGTCACCCTGTATCAGTACAACCTCTCCAACGACGGCACGACGTACGAAGCAGTCAAACTGGCTGAGGAAAGCCTCAATGTTGGACAAATGCCTTAAGGCCGTTTGAAGGGATCAGGGTCAAACCTTGACGGGCTGCTGCCCAATATATGGGAATTGCATAGCCTGGTATCTTAAAGTTCCTTTGATCCCACCTTACCCAATACTACCGGGATGAGCAAATGACTGCGAATCCTTGTTTCTCGTGCCGATGTAACATGAACTTTCACCGGTGACTATGATGAGCAGTTCACAGAGACCGCTTGCCCTGGTGGAAGAGCAGTAATTACCACCTCTGAGTATGCTAAGAAACCTTCATACGAATTCTGCGTGGATGATGTGAGGGGAGCCTTGACATATAAAACAAATGACAACGTAGAGGATTGCAAGCGT
>JANQDY010000013.1 GCA_028278625.1 Thermodesulfobacteriota bacterium | reverse complement strand
TCAAAGAGATGGTTGTTATCCCTGTTTTGAGGGGACATCTGAGTTTTTCATAACACTTCTTGTGTTTTTTACACAGGATGCATTTTGTAACTGTCTAATGGTAATCGTGGGTTCCCGAAATCACATCAATGCCGGTCTTACTTTCAAGGATTTTCGCAAACTCTTCCGCGGTGCCGTATGGGCATCCTGGTTTGGCATTGGCAAGACATGAGCTCAGATGGATCACATCAGGTTTTATCTCTGACAGTTTCATGGCCATTCCCACGGTGGGCACAAGGGTCCGACCCGGACATTCGCACTTTACAAACGCCATCACTTGGGAAGGTTCCTCAAACTCCCCTTCTCCCAGGGCCGCCGCTTTCAGACACCGCCATTCTCCCGGACAACCATATCCGCTTTCTATATAAGCACCACAGCCCACAACCGCAACTTTTTTCATTGCACCTTCCTCCTTTTTTTCAAGCCTCGGAATATTGTGAATTAATTCACTTGCCATATCACAACATCCTCGAAATAGCATCTACTTTTCAATGAAAAGCCCGGAAGAGGGCGTCTGTGGACACACAAACCCCATAAAGTTGTTTCTGTCCACCTTCCCGATGGTGCTTCCCTTGTAAGCGGACAAGAAGGTTTTCGGAATACGGTGCTTTTTTCTGCCCCACTTCATCTCGAAACCGGAGAGCACGCCGGCATTTTCCTCCAGGTAATCGATTTCCTGCTGCTGGTGAGTTCGCCAGAAGTAGGCATTCACATGGATTTTGTTATTGAGATTGTATTTCATTCTTTCGCTGATGAGAAAATTCTCCCACAAATGCCCGGCGTCCTGTCGCAGATGGAGCGGGTTGAGGTTTCGGATGACGGCATTTCGAATCCCGGTGTCGAAGAAGTAGATTTTCCTCAGTTTCTTGAGTTCGTTTCTGAGGTTTCGTGAGAACGGCTTCAACCGGAAAATGACGAATGCCTTTTCAAGTATCTGAATATAGACGTCAACGGTTTTTTTGTCGATCCCGACGATGCTCGAAAGTTCGTTGTAGGAGACCTCACTGCCCACCTGAAGTGCCAGTGCTTGCAAAAGTCTTTCCAATGCTTCCGGGCTTCGAAGCCCCCTAAAGCTCAGGACATCTTTAAAAAGATAGCTTCCGGCAAGCTCCCGGATCAATTCCACAGATTCGTCAGGTTTCGTGATGATTTCAGGATACATGCCCAAGATCAGTCTGGTTTCCATGAGCCGTTGGAATTCCACGGGTGTCTCCACGGAAAGCAATTCTTGAACTGAAAGGGGGAAAAGATAGAACTCGTATTTCCTTCCGGTCAACGGTTCTACAACGTTGCTGGAGAGTTCAAAGGAAGATGATCCGGTTGCGATGACCTGAATATTGGAAAAACCGTCCGCCATCAGTTTAAGGGTCAAGCCGATGTCAGGAACCCGTTGTGCTTCATCGATGAGCACCAGTTGATGGGTGCCGACGGTATGTTTCAATTCTGTCGATGTTTTTCGGGTCAGAAGCATCCGGATGTCCGGCTCGTCACAGTTCAGGTAAAGGGGCTTCTTTTCCCGGTACCGGGCTTCGATGTCTCTGATCAAAGTGGTTTTTCCAACCTGCCGGGCGCCGTATACAACGATGATCTTACCCTTGAACATTCTGTTCTCAATATGTTTCCGAATAGTTCGTTCGATGAGCATGAATGATCCGCCATGAAAAGAAAAAGGTAAATTCCCCTAATTTTAATAAATTTGGGGATCATGCTCCCCATATTCAACGTTATTGGGTGAATTGTCAAGCTGGAAGTTTTCAGGTTGGAGATGAGCAAACAAACCCGGAATTTGTCAGGGTCTTCCAGGATAGCCGAGCGTCTCGAGAGCGGCATAGGCGGCGTCATAAATGGCGTGGAAGCAGCGCAGGAAGGACTCTTTTCCTTTGCTGAAGTCCAACAGGGGCAGATAGACCACCACTGACACGTCGGTGTCGGGGTTGTATGCCATCAGGGAAAGGTTTCCCACGCGTGCCCCATTATGGCCGTAACCCAGGTTCTTACGGTACTCGCAACCCAGTGCATAGGAAGTGTTGGTTTTGGAAACATCGTGTTGCATGAGGGAAACGGTGGATCTCTCTAGCACGTTTTGACCTCGCATGAGACTGCGGATATACCGGTTCATTTGATTCATTGTCCCATAGCCGTTCCCTTCGGCCACCTGGGCGCTCATATTCGCATCACAGATCACCGCCGCTTTCCCTCTTTCGTAGACGGTTCCGCAAGCATGGGGCCTCGGCAAACTCCGATCTGTGGCAAGAAAGGGGAATCCAACACCCAAAGGGACTTTGGATAAGTCACCCGTGATGTTTTCTTTCAAATAGTCTGATAAGGTTTTCGGACCGCCCGCGTAAAATGTGTAAACCCGGGCCACGATTTCCCCCAGCATGGTATAGCCCGTGTTGCTGTAATGGTAGCCATCCCCCGGCGCAAAATAGCAGAGACGGTTAATGGCTGCCTGGCCCACCAGTTCATCGGCGGTAAACTGGTGATGGGGATCCTTGAGCATTACGAATTCCGTGTAAGTCTTGCCGTCACACCCTGGCACCTCATCGTTATCAACATCATAGACGCCGGCGCTGTGCTGCAACAGCTGTTTGATGGTGATGTCCTTCTTGTAGGGGGCATCCCAATTGGAAGTTTCGGGAACATAGGGAACGCTACTGCCGGGTATCTTTTCAACAATGTGATCCGTTATATCCAACCAGCCATCCTGGTGCATCTTCAATATGGCTGTTGCCGTGAAGTTCTTGGTGTTGCTGGCGAAACGAAAGTAGGTATCCTGCGTGATCGCGTGATCAGGCGCGTCTGATGCAGAGACAAAAAGAGTCTCGTTTGCGGTTTGAACCATCACATTGAGGGAAGGCACTTTTTTACCCAGATCCGCGGCCAGACGCTTCCGAACACCGTTTACGGCCGATGACACCCTGGCTTCCTTTGAAAAAGAACCGGTGTCTGAGTTGCCAAACGGACAAACCAAAAGGACTGCTAAGACCAATAGCAATAAAACCAGTAAGTGCTTGCTTCTTGTAAACCGAACCATGATCTCCCCGACCCCCGGAACAGATCGAAACATCGGACTTATGTTTTCAAAATCTGGCGTAATGACTTAACGCTCTTCCATTACCACGCTTACCGGGAAAGCGCTTCGCGCTCTTCATTGTAATCCGCATTTTCAATGGCGATTTTTCGAAATTCTTCATGGATTTCCAGAAAAGCCTCCACGATATCGGGATCAAAATGCTGTCCTTTGCCCTCTCCGATGATTTGCACCGCCTTTGAGTGTGTGAAAGGCCCCTTGTACACGCGCCGGCTGATCAAGGCGTCATAGACATCGGCTACGGCCATCAACCTTCCGGATATGGGAATTGCCTGGCCTTTCAGCCCTTGAGGATAGCCTGAGCCGTCCCATTTCTCCTGATGGGTGTAGGCAATTTCCCGTGCGAACCGCAGGAAAGACTGCTCCACATCTCCTCCCAGCTCCAGCTCCACGCGAAAAATGGTATCATGGCCATATTTGCAGTGCTTTTTCATCTCCTCAAATTCAGCGTCGGTGAGCTTGCCAGGCTTCAAAAGGATATGATCCGGAACGCCCACCTTTCCCACGTCGTGGAGGGGTGCCGATTTGTATAATTGCTCTATGGTCTTCTCATCAAAAAAACCGACAAAACCAGGGTGGTCCTTCAATCTCACGGCGAGGGCTTTTACGTAATTCTGCGTGCGTTTGATATGTCCACCCGTTTCCGGATCTCTGTATTCGGCCAGTGTCGCGAGACTGTTGATGGTGGCATCCTGAGTCAGTACGAGTTCCTCGGTGCGTTCTCTGACCAGATCCTCCAGATGATCGCGATGGCTCTTGAGCTCCAAATGATTTCGCACCCTCAGTTTGACGATTTCCGGGCTGATCGGTTTGGTGATGTAATCGACGGCACCCAGATCAAGCCCCTTTTGTTCATTTTCCACTTCCGTCATGGCCGTTACAAAGATGATCGGGATATCCCGGGTTTTAGTGTCGGTCTTCAGCCTCTCACACACCTGATAACCGTCAAGGCCGGGCATCATCACATCCAGCAGAATGATATCAGGTATCGGTTCTGTTCCCGCGATCTGCAACGCTTTCTGGCCATTGATTGCGGCGACGATGGCATACTCATCTTTGAGTGTTTCCATGAGGATCTGAATGTTTTCAGGGGTGTCATCCACGATGAGTACTTTATGCTTTGCGGAACCTGAGGCCATTGATCAACTCCTAATGTGATTATTGCGACATGTTACCATACTTCTTCTGTTCAAGGGAATTCAAATCCGTTAACCCGCTTCCTGCAGAAATGCCACCATTTCATTCAGACTCTCCCTGGCGCCATCCGTATCGAATCCCTGCAATTGATTTTCAAGCCGCTCAAATGCATCCCACACATTGGAATTCTTCAGTTGAGGCCTCAATTCATCCAGGAGATTCATCGCTTCAACCAGATCGGTATCCAATAGATGCAACATCTCAGTAAGAAGGGGTTCTACCTTATCCTTTTGCACAGGAAGCTCATCCTCCGGAGTGTCTTTCGGCTTCCTTTCCGCCTCTTTTTGAATTGAAGCCTCGATACCCTTCAGTACAACTCCAAACGCGTTTTTGAAATCCAAAAAGGCTGATTCCAGCGAATCCGCCTCCCCCTCCTTGATCTCCCGTTCCAGATCCGCTGAGACAGAATGGAGATCCTGGGCACCCAGGTTGCCTGAGACCCCTTTAACGGTATGGACCAAACGGGCTGCCGTCTCCGTATCTTCAGAATCGAGGGCTTCCCTGATTTCAGCGGCTTTGTCTCTGTTGCCATCGAAAAATTTCTTTAAAAGACGTTTATATAGCTCTTCCTTACCACCGACCCGGGAGAGTCCCACTGTCAAACTGATACCCGGAAAATCTTCCAATTCTCCTGCCGTATCGCTCTCTACCTTTGCCGCGACAGGCATTTTTTGTCTTTCAGGTATTTGGCGCTCTAACGGCTCGATCCATTCTAAGAGTGCCTTGAACAGCTCATCTGGGTCTATGGGTTTGGTGACATGGTCATTCATGCCGGCTGCAAGGCTTTTTTCCTTGTCACCTGCCATGGCATGGGCCGTCATGGCGATGATCGGGATATGTCGCATCTCAGATTCAGCATTCCGTATCTTTTCGGTGGCTTCAAATCCTCCCATCACCGGCATTTGAATATCCATGAGAACCGCATCATAATTGCCTGCAAATGCCATCTCCACAGCCTCTTTGCCGTTGTTGGCCAATTCCACCGCCAGGCCCGCCTCCTCAAGGATCTCTTTGGCCACCTGCTGGTTGATCTCATTGTCTTCCGCCAACAGAACCCTGGCACCCCGTATCTCCCTGAATGATGCCACATCTTTCCGGACGCCCAATTCCGTTGAAACGGGAATGGTCCGTTCTTTGCCGAAAGCCTGCATGATCGTATCAAACAGCAAGGAACGGGTTAACGGTTTTACCAGAAATCCGTCGAGTCCGATGGTTTCCGCCTGCCGCATGATTTCTTCACGTCCGTAAGCCGTCACCATGATGATTTTGGGCTGTCTCAGAAGTCTTTGCGTTTTAATCTTCCCGGCGGTAGCGATACCGTCCATGCCGGACATCTGAAAATCAACGAGGACTATTTCAAACGATTGATTTTCTTCCCTTTCCGCCCGGATGATTTCCGCCAGTGCCTCTTCACCGGACGCTGCTTGGGAGACACCAAAGGACATGCTTTCCAGCATGCTCCCCAAGATTTCACGGGATGTCTGGTTGTCGTCCACTACCAGAACCCGCTTGCCCCGCAGATCCGGGTGGGGCAGAAGCGGTTTCTTCTTTTCCGCGTGCAGACAGAACACCGCGGTGAAAACAAAAATGCTGCCCTTGCCGGGCTCACTTTCCACCCAGATGTCACCATCCATCATTTCACAGAGTTTTTTGGAGATGGTGAGTCCCAACCCGGTGCCGCCATACTTTCGGGTAGTGGATGTGTCCGCCTGTGAAAACGCCTGAAACAGTTTCCCACGCTGTTCTTCAGTCATTCCGATACCGGAATCCCTTACTGAGAACCGCAGCTTGGCGGTTGTCTCTTCTTTTTCAACGGGTGTTACCTTTATGACAATTTCGCCGGTTTCCGTGAACTTCACGGCGTTGTTGGCCAGATTGGTCAGAATCTGGCCGAGGCGCAATGGATCTCCCGTGAGGGCGTTGGGGGTGCCTTCGTCAATGTCGAACAGCAACTCAAGCCCTTTCTCCTTTGCCTTTAATCCCACCAGGTTGGCGAGGTTGTCCAGCACATCCTCCAATTGAAAGTTGGTCGATTCAATGTCCAGCTTGCCCGCTTCGATCTTGGAGAAATCGAGGATGTCGTTGATGATGCCCAAGAGACTCTGGGCCGCCACGTGGGTTTTGCCGACGTAATCCCGTTGTTTCGGTGTCAGTTCGGTCTTGAGGGCCAGATGGCTCATGCCGATGATGGCGTTCATGGGCGTACGGATCTCATGACTCATGTTGGCCAGAAAGTCGCTTTTGGCACGGGTCGCCTCTTCGGCCTTTGCCTTTTCCATGTCCAGATCCTCCATCATGTTCAACATGGCGGACTGAGCTGCATCCAACTCCTGGAGGTTTTGATGGAGTTTTTCTTCATCTTTTTTGCGGTCGGATATGTCCAGGAACGTGACGACGATTTCCATGGGTCCTGTGGCAAGCATGAACGCAGAGGCGTTCAATAGGACATCCAGCGGACTGCCGTCGGCATGACGCATCTTCGCCTCTATGGAAACCGTCTCTCCCCGCGCCAGGGCAGGATACACCGCCTCTCCGACGCGTTCCCATTCTTTTTCGTCTATGTAAAAGGGGTGCGTTTCCTTTCCATCCAGTTTTTGGTGCTCATATCCGAACATTTGCCCCAGCAACTTGTTCCCCATGATGAACTTCCGGTCCATCACGAGCGCGATGCCGATGGGTGCGGTATTGATGATACTCCGCAGACGTTCTTCCTTCTCTTGAAGGGCCGCTTCGGTTCGCTTCTGATCGGTAATATCCTCTTTGACGGCCAGGTAGTGAGTGATCGTGCCGCCGGCAGACCTTATGGGCGAGATTGACGCTGACTCCCAGTACAACTCGCCGTTTTTCTTTTTGTTGAGCAATTCACCCCGCCACTCCTTGCCGGCGGCAAGATTTTTCCAGAGTTCCTGGTAAGTCTCGGGGTCGACTTTGTCCGATTTAAGGATGCGAGGGTTCTGCCCAATGGCCTCCTCCAGGGTGTAGCCGGTCACCTGGGAAAACTTTGGGTTCACGTACTCAATATCGCCATCCAGGTTCGTAATGACCACCGAAACGGGACTTTGTTGCACGGCCGTAGAGAGCTTTACCAGCATTTCGGCGGATTGCTTTTCATCGGTGACATCGAATATCCCGCCCACAATGATCTGTTCTTCCCGTGGCCCTCCTCCCAAAGCCTTGCCTCTTTCACTGACCCAGCGTATATGTCCGTCAGAGCGGACGATGCGGTATTCAAGCAGGAAGGTCTCGCCGCCGGATATGCTCTCCTGAACCCGTCGCTCCACCCTTTCACGGTCTTCGGGAAGCATCAATTGCGCCCAGGTGCGGCTTCGATTGCCCAGAAAATCAGTAGCCGGATAGCCGGTCAGCTCAAAAACCGCATCGCTGATGTACAGCATGGTCCAATTGGAATCATTGCGGCACCGGTAAAGCACACCCGGAACGCTTGAGACCATCGTCCGGAAAAGGGTTTCGCTTTCCTGAAGCGCCGCTTCGGCGCGATTTCGTTCCTCTATTTCCCGGCGAAGTTTCCTGTTCCAGAACAGGAAGCTCGCAACAACAAGCAATGCCGCCACACCTGCGCCGATGAGCCATTTCAGAAATTTCGAAGCGGCAAAACCATGTTCCAAGCGAACCGATATCCAACGCTGCTGAATCGCGTCCCGCTCGGCTTGCGTGATAGAGGCCAGCGCCTTGTCAAGAATCCCCACCAGCATGGGCCAGTCCTTTCTGACGCCCATTCCCAGTTCATTGACCTTGTCGGCGGCGGGTGCGGCCACTTTCAAGTTGGCCAGGCCCAAATGACCGATGTAGTAGCTCGCCACGGCAAGATTGAGGGTGTAGGCATCGGCTTTGCCCAGGGAGACCGCTTCAAGGGCCTCGGGGATTGATTTGACGAAATAGAAATCAATTTTGGGGTAGCGTTTTTTCAGCCGGGCGTAATAAGCCAGTGTTTTGATTTCAGCAACCTTTTTGCCGCTCAAATCCGCCAACCCGCCGATATAAGGGTAGTCCTTACGGGTGATGATCACCAGAGGGAAAGAGAGATACGGTTGGGTGTATGTCAGAAAGTCCTTGCGTGCCGGCGTTTCGGCCACGCAGGGAAAGAGATCTATCTTTTTGTCCCTTCCCATGGCCAGGGCCTCCTTGAAAGTGATACCGAAAACCACTTCCATTTTGACCCCAAGGCGCTTTTCAAGGAGCGCCACATAATCGGAAACCATCCCTTTGAAGCGTTCGACCCCCTTCTCCTTTTCCACATACATGATGGGGATGAATTTGGTGCCCACGCCCAGCCGCAGGGTTGGGTGCGCCTTTAGCCAATCTTGTTCAACCCGGGTTAGGTTGGTCTTGTACCAGACCTCTTGGTCTTCCAGCTGAATTTTCGGATTCCCTGCGGACACGGGGGAGAAAGCCAGAAATGTCGCCAAAAGAACGAAGTTGACGATAACGGAATTCAGTCTCACGATGCTCTCCTATGGGCACCAATGCTTGACGGCGCAGCAGTCTTGTCCTTTTCAGTGAATCTTGTACTTCTCCGGGTTGCCTTTTTCCGTCAGCTGGCGGTTGATCTCCTTTTTAAGCTCGATCATCCTGTGCTCCCGGCCGATGGCAAGCCGCCTGAAGCGGGTCAGTTCTTCCAATTTTTCCTGCAGTCGTTCACGTTCACTGGCAAGGGCCGCCTCCATCTCTCTTCTCTCGGTAATATCCCGAATGGAGGCGACCACAAGGAGGCCCTCTTCCGTTTCGATGGGGCTTAAACCAACATCGATAGGGATTTTTTGGCCATCCTTTGAAATCCCGAAAAAATTGCCCCGAAATCCCATGGAGAGCCGCTTTGGATCGGCATAGAAACTGGCACGTTTGTCCGGGTGTGCTTCACGGACCTCTTCGGGCACCAGCATGTCGACATTGTTGCCGATCAGTTCTTCCCTGGAATATCCGAAAACCGTTTCCGCCTGGGAATTGACCAGAACAATGCTGCCGGTTTCATCGGAAACCACCATGGCGTCCGGCGCCGATTCAAGCAGGGCCGTAAATCTTTCCTCCGCGGCCTTTCGCTCGGTAATGTCTTTAAATGTGATCACCGCACCGACCAGTTTGCCATCCTTTTCCATGGGCGTGCTGGCATATTCCACGGGAAAATGGGTGCCGTCCTTTCGCCACAGCACTTCGTTATCCACATGGTGGGATGTGCCCTCCGTAAAGGCTTTGTACATGGGGCAGTTCTGAACCGGATAAAGTGAGCCGTCGGCATGTGAGTGGTGAATGACGGCGTGCACGTTCTTTCCGATCAATTCATCTTCGGAAAAACCGAGCATGCGGGTGGCGGCCGGATTGATGAAGTTCGTCTTTCCATCCGTATCGACGCCGAAGATGCCATCACCGGCCGAGTTAAGGAGTAAACGGCTGCGCTCTTCGGCTTCCGCCAGCCGCCCTTCGTTTTCTTTTAACTCAGAGGTCCGCTCGGCTACTTTTTCCTCCAATCCGTCTCTTGCCCGAATGAGTGCCCGGCTGGAGCGTTCGCCCAGCAACAAAAGCAGCAGAACCGATCCCACGGAGAGCAGCAGGGTAAAACCCAGAATGCCGTAAACCGTGATTCGCACCCGGTTATATTGGGCCAGGGCATCATTAACGTCAATCTCAACCGCCAGCCCCACATTCAGATCTTCGTTCCAAAGCCATGCGCCGAAAACGCGCACGCCGCGGTAGTCGCGGTACCCAACGGTGTTTGACACCACCGGCGAGTGTCCCTGGTGAATTCCCGCCTTTTCCATTTTCTGTCGCAAGCCAAGAACGGCTGCAGCCATGTAGGTCAGCGGCTGTTGCGATCTGTCCCTTTCGGGTCGATACCCTTGGAGCATATTGCCGCCCGGGTCCCGAATTTCAATGTTTAGGGCACTCTTCAGGTCTTCACTGAGCAGCCCGATCCGGCGAAGTTGATCTTCAAACCGGCTGATGGACAGCAGGACGCCGTTGCGGTCAAAGGCATAGATTTCACGGGATTCCGCTTCTCCAAAGGTTTTCATGGCTCGGGCAAAATCTTTCCACGGGTTCACCCGCAGGGTCATTACTGCCAGTACCCGCCCGTCAGCGTCCTGGACCGGTCCAATGAAAAACATGGTGGGCGGCTTTTTGCCCTTGTCTGACCGGGCCGTATTCCCCAGAAACACATCCGATGTGATGGGAGGTACAAACCCCACCTTCCCTTCAAATGCTCTTTTAAGAAGCTCCGGATGTTGATCCGAAATGAGATTAGGCGTGCCAATATTGGCGTCCCGCATGGAACCGATACTCACATGCTCCGGATTGATGATGAAAAATCCAATATTGGGGAAAATGTCTTTGCTCTCTTTGAAAAAGGCTCTCATCTTTCGCAGCGCTTCGGATTTCAACAGAATATCTTTTTGGGTATCAACCTTCAGAAGGTTTTTTGTCATGGCCACCAGTGCGGGATCGCGCCCCAAACGTGCCAAGTATGACAGTCTTTCCTCCAGCCAGAGGTCGAGCCGGTCCTGGGTGATGGATAGTATACCCCTCAGGCTTCCCTCTACATCCTTCAGATGCAATTTCTTTTGGCGTTCAAGGGTATACCACCCCAGTAGCGCTACGATGATCACGAATACGCTCAATCCTGCCAGCACAAAGCCCCTGAACCAGGATGAACCGAAATTAATGGCAATATCCTCACGCTTGATGGATCTGATGAGAATCCATGATAACAGGCAGACGGTCAGAAAGATGATCAAGCCGTAGATAAGAAAGCTTTTTAAAGACATCTCCTCCGCCGCTTCCAGTGTTTTGACAGGTTGAACCTCAATGCCGCTCAACCATTTCTGGCGAAGCTGGTTCATTTCACTTGGAGCAACATGGGCCATGGCTTTCATGAGAGCCGTTTGAAACAACGGCCAGTCATCACGGATCCCGATACGCAGGTTGGTAAGGTCGGGATTTCCA
Organism: Thermodesulfobacteriota bacterium; assembly: GCA_028278625.1. The sequence goes on along the minus strand of JANQDY010000013.1, from coordinate 13,354 downwards.
AGTTCTACTTCCCCGGAAATATACAGATCCGAGAGCATGTTTTTTATGATGAGGTTGCGCACCACCGCTTGCTCACCCAGGGCGGCAGCTGCCTTGCCCAAACTCACCGCTTTGAGGCTTGCCAGCGTGTCCAGAACGGGCAAACGTTTGATTTCGGGAAATGATTTTGTCAGAACCTCCTCATAGAAAAAGCCTTTTGGAAAGGCCACGGTTTTGCCAAAAAGCTGTTCGATGTTCTCGTACGGCTTCTTCCTGGTACTAACAATGGTATTGGGGTTTTTGGCATAAGGCTCCGTATACAAAATGTACTTTTCCCGGTCTTCGGTCTTAACGATGTTCAGCATGACATCCAGGTCTTTTTTCCGGATCATTTGAAGAAACGCATTCCAGTTGGGTCCGGTGATGTATTTGATCCGTATTCCAAGGCGTTCAGCCAAAAGGTCCATGTAATCGATGGAAAGACCCTTAGGAGATCCGTATTCGAAATAGTTGAAAGGGGCCCAACCCTTTTCGTTGTGCACGCGGATCACAGGATACTTTTTCAGAAAGGCCTGTTCTTGGGGCGTTAATCGGATTTCGGGAGTTGCTTCATCCAGTTTTCTTTCCGCATAGGAAATCCAATGGTCTTTTATGGCAGCATGTTGACTTTGCGGAATTGCATTAAGGGCTTTATCGATCAGATTCACCAACATCGGCCAGTCTTTGCGCGTCGCCATATGGACATCCGGTCCTTGAAAAGGAACCGGAGCGATGGCTTTGACGCCGACCAGGGACAATTCATGAATATTGTAATAGGTGGAAACCACATCGCCGATAAAGGCATCCGCTTCGCCGGTAATGAGTTTCTTGAGCGCATCCTGAATGGTCGGGGCCGTTATCAAATGGTATTCCGGGTAATTGGAGCGCAGTTCGTTTTCAATGGTATACCCTTTCACCACCACGATGGTTTTGTCTTTTAAGTCGTCAAACCCTGAAATGTTTTTGGCATCGCTACGGGAAAAGATAAATTCCGTCAACTTGAGGTAAGGATTTGTGAAAGAGAGATAGGCTTCGCGATCTTTGGCGAAGTAAATGGCAGGAAGAACATCAATCTCTTTCTGGCGGATCATGGCCAGGAGTTCGTTCCATGTGGGGCCTGTGATGATCTCCCACTCCACACCCAGCTTTTCACCGATAATCTTTAGATAGTCGTTGGCGATTCCCGCATACCGCCCGTCTTTGTCAACGTAGTCAAAGGGCGCCCAGTCCGTTTCCCCTCCGACCACGATCTTCTTGTGGGAAGCGAGCCAGGCTTTTTCTTCTTTTGTCAGCTCTAGTTTTAGTGTTGCATCGGGTGTTACTTCATCATGGGGGTCGCTCTGCTGGAACCACTGATCCCAAAGCCTTTGTTTTTCGCCCACACTCAGGGATTTAAATGCCTTGTCAAGTATTGTTTTCAATACCGGGAAATCTTTGGCCACTGCCCAATAGTGGGCCCTCAGCTTTGCATCTCCAAAGGGCTTGGCAAAGCCGCTGATGTGCAGGTCCATGAAAAAGTGTTTGGCAATTAGGTATTGCCCCAAGTTCTGTTCCATGATGGCGGCATCAGCCTGATCGTCTGACACCATTCGCAAGGCATCGGCCAGATTTTTTGAATGGATGGTTTTAATATTGGGGTACTTCTTTTTGAGAACCGCGAACAGAAAATACCCAGGTGGGCCCGCTACCGTTTTACCCTTAAGAGATTTCAGGTCATTCAACCCTATACGGCCTTTTTTGGAAAAAATAGCAAATTTAATCATGACAAAAGGTCCGCTGAAACTCAGGTATTCCTCTTTTTGTTTCGTATAGCCCTGATTAAGAATAATCTGGGCTTGCCCATCCTTAATGGCCTGATGGGTTTTTTTCATGGACGTTAAAGTAAACGCAACGGTAGCCCCGATTTGACGCGCCATCTTTTCCAAGAGACCTATGGTATAGCCTTGAACCTTTCCGTTCTCCGTGAATGCATAAGGCGGCATGCTCGCGGCGGTGACTTCAAGGGTCCCGTGGGCCTGTAGCCACTGCTTTTCTTCAGGGGTGAGGTCGACAGGGGCCGTTTCTCGGGCAGCAGGCAATTGAGTAAAGCCAAGCAAGGATCCCAACAAACAGATCAGTAAAATTACTTTCTTTTTGCTAGCCATGGTTCTGAATCCGTTTGCTCTCATCACGATAAAAGCCTTTCTCTTTGGCCACATAGTCGCCGGCGAATTCGAACTGGTTTTTCCAGAGAAGTTGAAGTGTGACTTCGTCAAGACCGAAGGCTGATACCGGCGGAAGAAGCGCCAAAAACCACATCAGGGTGTGTAACAGAAGACGATAAGGTTTTCCCATGATTCAAACCTGCTGGATAATGGTAACTTCGGCTTTTTGGGGTATTCGGGTGTTTCTCTCGGGGGTCTCTGATCTAATTTATAACGGTTTTTAAACAATTTTAAAACAAAAAGTCTAATAGGCCAAATACGGGAACAGATATGCCAGCCTGCAGCCCTCGTCTCCTCTTGCGGCTTCACCGGATGATCCAAAAGAAGGCAGCAAAAAAACATCGCTTTGTAAACTTTTGTTATTGTTCATCCGTCTTTAAGAGAAAACACGCAGCCCATATCCTCAAATACGCAAAAACGAAACAAGGAGATGACATGATGAGGAAAAGAACAATAATCACCACGATAATGGTTTTGATGACTTTCATCGCAACCGATGTCGCCTTTGCGGGAAGCATCGTGAATCGCATGATTTCACAAGAATCAAGGATTGTTCAGGGATTGCAATCAGGAGAATTGACCGCCGGTGAGACCGCTCGTTTGATCACCGGACAATGTGACATCAGAAGAACGAGAAACCGGGCACTTTCGGACGGGGTCATCACTTGGAATGAAAGACGAATCATTTTAAACAAACAGAATGCGGCAAGCGCTCAAATCTATCGTCTCAAGCACAACTGGCGAAGCCGTTAAACGTTGGATGAAAACGAAGCCCCAATAAATGTAAAATTCCCATGAACTGTGCTATGAGAATAACCCGAGACCAGGCATGAAATTCCAGGGAGAAACCAGGTGCCGAAAGCACAATTATCAGCCTTTGAATCCACTGTTACACGCGCTTCAAAGGGAGATCCCGATGCCTTTCAAAACCTTGTGAACCTCTTTCAGCAAGACATTTTCAGGCTGGTCTTCTTTCGCATCCATTCTGAGATGGATGCCCAGGACATAACCCAGGAGGTTTTCCTACAGGCCATGAAAAAGATCGGCAGACTTGAATCAACAGATTCCTTTAAGCATTGGATATACCGTATCGCCGTGAATAAGGTGAGGGACTACATGAGAAAAAAGAGGATTCTCTCACTTTTCATACCGCTTACATGGGATGATGCGGATTCCCGCTCCGCTGATGCGCCTCTTACCGACGAAACCCCTGGCATGGAAGACCGGCTTGAGAGAAAGGAATTCTGGGAACAGGTGAAAAAACTGACGCTCACCCTGTCATTCATGGAAAAAGAAGTGTTCATGCTGCGATTCTTTGATCAGCTGCAGCTTTCTGAAATCGCAATCGTATTACGGAAAAGCGAAAGCACCGTGAAAACCCATCTCTATCGAGCGGTTGCCAAAATAAGGGAAAACCCCGAGAACTCGCTACTGCTGGAAAGTGGCCGAACATGAAACGGGACAGAACAAACCATTTGAACACAAACGAGCTTCTGGTTGCGGTTGTGGATGAAAAGAACTCGACAATTGACGCCGAAAACCATCTGGCGTCGTGCGCCCGGTGCCGCGGTGAACTGAAACGGATTGAATCACAATTCATGGGTCTGGGTGAAAAAGCCAGGCAATATGTTCCGGTGATGCCAAAACCGATCCGTATTGAAACAGGGAAAAAGGGTTTTTTGACGACCTTGAGCCGGTGGTCTAAGCCGGCCCTGGGTATTGGATTGGCCGCCTCTCTTATGGCGGTTATCCTTTGGCGAGGGGAGTTCAAAGATACCGTGCCCAAGATCCGACCGGTTCCAACCGAGGCGAATGCGGACGTCCTGCTTGATGAAATCGGCCGTCTGGTTGAGAATGCCATGCCCATTCAATACCAACAGCTGATTGCGGATGGTTTTCCCAATGAAACGGACGATATCACGGACTTCATTGTTCCCCAAATGGATGAGACGGAAGATCATAGAAACAGGACGTCCGGGCATACAGACAGCAGAGGAGATAATCGATGTTGAACCAGATCAGGTTATGCATATTTGTTCTACTCATTTCGATTTTTGTCGGCAAATCCGTCCAGGCTCTGGAACCTCCTCCTGCCGGCAAATGGTGGCGAATGCCGGTGGTCACACGTCAGTTGGACTTGACTCCGAAACAGATTGAAGAACTCGAGAATTCTTTCTACCGGCACAGCCGAAAATTCATCCATTTGAAAAAAGACATCGAAAGCGAGCAGTTTGAACTTGAAATCCTTGTGGAGGCAAAAACCCTTGACGTTGAAAGGGCCATGGCGCAACACCTGCGGTTGGAAAAGGCCAGAACCAAACTGGCCACGGAGCGTTTCAGCTATTTTCTGGATATTCGGAAGATCCTGGGATTCGAGAAATTCCGCAGACTTCTGGAGTTGAAGAGAGAATACCGAAAGAGACGCAATCAAAGGAGGGAGAAATGAAGAGAAAGTCAGCCATACTCGCCTTTTTTGTCGGTGCCTGCACCATTTTTGGCGTACTCTGGATGCTGGAAAAGACGGCACATGCCCAATCCCACATCAATCCCGTGACCATCGTCAATCCGGACATCATTCCGGGACAGCCGCTAGAGCACCCGGTGGTATTCGTATCGAGAAATCGCATGCCCAGCTGGCGCCATGTTCATGTGGGTCCTCCCTTGGATGTTCAGGCCAGGGAGCTGACCCCGGGCGGAAAGCTTCTGCTGCGAAATATCGATGGATCCATCACTGATTTGACCAACGGCACTGAACTCTATGACGTTCAGCAACCGGATGTTTCCATGGACGGCATGAAGATCGCCTTTTCCGCGGTCACCGGGCCCAATGGACAATGGCACATCTGGCAAATGAATATCGATGGCACGGGGCTAGAGCAGTTGACCTTCGGGGATCGGGACATTCCCATTCCAGAAGATCCTCGGAATCCGAAAAGGAATGAACGGGTCTTCTCCCGGTACGGCGATTTTGGGCCGGTCTGGTTGCCCGACGGCCGAATCTTGTTTTCATCCACGCGATATATGACGCTCTCAGGTTCTTGCGGAGAGCGGGGCCAGAACCTTTATGTGCTGGATACCAAGACAAAAAGGTTCTCAAGGCGGACAACGGAACGGGCCGGCGGCATGGATCCCTTTGTCCTAAAAGACGGCAGAATCGCGTTCAGCCACTGGATCGATACCACCAACCGACCCAAGAACCACGGCCAAGGGCTGGAACCGCTCAAGGAAGCGTACTCCTATGGCCCCAACAGATGGGGGATCTGGGTGATGAATCCCGATGCCACCGATGCCCACCGGTACCTCTTTACTTTCGGCAATTTTGAGGACGGCGGAGGCCTGTTTCAACCCCATGAACTGTCCAATGGGAACATTGTGGTCGCTGCCCGAGCCGCTTCATCGCTATTGGGGGACACCTTGGCCGGCGGCGTTGCCATCATCCCTCCGGGCCCTCGAGACCCCCATGGCCTTAAGGTTCTGGGGGACCCCTTTGTTAATGAGGGACCCCACGCCCTTTGCCCCGCTCCCCTGCCAGACGAACGGATCATCGTTGCCTACACGGACGACGCGACGGTGTTAACCGATCAAAACGGAATCCGAAGCGCCGATTATGACTTTGGCCTCTATGTGACGGATAGCGCGTTTTCTTCATTGTCTCTTGTGTATAATGATCCTTTAAAAGATGAACTGGACCCGGTGGCGGTCACCTCAAGAACCCTTCCGATTATACCGGATATTCCGGAAGCAGACCAGATCACCGATGATCCGGCCATTTCCCTGGGCCACAGGGCCACCATGACCAACCACAATGTGTACGCCGACGTGATGCCCCACATTTCCCCCCTGCCATCCCCGCGCCTTGGTACCGTGGCATACATTGATGTCTATAATGATGATCAGACCTTTACCACCAGCGACCAATTCCCAAAACTCACGAAACAGATGCCTGAACTGGTTGGCCGGTTTCCGGTGGCAGCGGACGGATCCTTCTCCATCCATGTCCCGGCGGATGAACCGCTGCTCTTTGTCCTCACCGACAGGCTCGGGGTGGCCGTAAGGAGTCCCGTTTCCATCAGAAGATCTTTGGGAACCGGTCTATCAATCACACATACCTTTAACGGGCATGACTATTTAAGACCCAACACGGAAATCAGCTGCTCCGGCTGTCACAAGGGTCACATGTTTGACGCTCATGCCGCCCAAAAGGCCAGAGTGAATCTGATGCAGCTGGCGACGGCCACGGCATCAAGTGAGCATGACCATTTTCGGACTGGGGCTTGGCGGGCCATCGACGGATACCTGGGGGAAGAAGGGGGTGCCCATGCCTGGTCCACCCTGGAGGGGCATGATTCGTGGATTCAGTTTGACTGGCCCACGGCGGTGAAAGTGGATACCATCACCATCTATCCGGTCTCTATGACAGGGTGTGAGATTATTCGAAGCACACTTCTTCTGAGTGACGGTACCAAGTTTGATCTGGGACCCTTTCCGGAACAGGAACCGGGATTAACCATAAACCTGGGAGATCTTCACGTTATCACTTGGATGCGCCTGACCGTGAATGAAAGCGTATCCGATCTGGTGGGCATCGCGGAAGTTGTGGTCAATGGTGATGAAGACGGATTGGTGCCACCCGATATTCCGCCCCCCGGGCCGGTGAATCTTGCAAGCACCGAGGGTGTCCTTTACCTGACCTGGCAGCGGAACCAACACAAAACCAATGAACCCACCGTTGCCGGATACCGAGTCTATTACGGTACGTCACCCGGCAACTACGGTCATTATGTGGATGTGGGAAATGTCACCAGCTTCCTCATGAAAGACTTGCTTGATGACAACACCACCTACCACATGGCGGTCAAGGCCGTGAACATCCATGGTACTTTGAGCGAGAATTTCTCCAATGAAGCCCGCGCTACCGTGCATGCACCTGAGATTGCGTCCATTTGGCCCGATCACGGGCGAGTGGGAGGGGGCACCTTTATCATTATCAAAGGGAAGCATTTCTATAAGGCCGGGGCCCATGTCCTGATGGGACATCTTCATGCCCGGGAAGTGAAAGTGGTGGATGAAAAGACCATTACCGGATATACACCGTGGCACGCCCCGGGTCCCGTTGATGTGAAGATCATAAACCCGGACAACCGCGAAGCGGTTTTGATCCGAGGGTTCAATTATGATCCACCTCTCAATCCTTAGAGATCAAGCCCGCTTCAGCTGGTTCCCGGTTCTGAGAAAATGATTCATGGCGTCTTCCCAATGCTTCATGTCAGCATGAAAGACGTCGTCCGTAAGCGCGTCAATGAAACGGTTTCCCGCTGCCGAAATACCGGTGTAGGTGTAGGCAATATCAACGTATGAGCTCTTCTCATCTCTTTTCCGGACGCGAATTTTTAAAACACAGGTTCTGGACTGGTACGTGAACCGGGTGAATTCCACGCGGAGATTCGATGGGTCATGTTTCGTAACGACCCAAACGGTGTCCGGCTCACCCCCCCGAGGTGTGGTGAAGACGGCCCCCTCTTTCACCAGTCCCGACCGTGAGTAGATCATGGTGTATTGCCATCCGTCGAGCCATTCGGCTTCAAGCACGGGACAAAGGAGCGGAAAAACCCTGTCCGGCAAAGCATGAATTGTCTGGCGGTATTCTTTGGTTATATGTCTGGCTTTGAAATCAGATCCGTCCATTAAATCCTCCTGGGGACAGGTGTCAATACACTGATCTTTCTTTTTTGGCCAAATCCAGATAGGCCGGGAACTTCATGGCCCGAGGATTAAAACGGCGCCCTGGTCCACTTGAAAAACCGCATTCACCACGATTCTGGAGGACTTTAGTGTAAATTCCGCCCCCTCTTTTACGGTGACACCGGGTCCGATGGTTATTGATGATGCGGCGGCGCATTGGCATTTGATCCCCTCAATCGTTAAATTCTCAAGAAGAACATCATCGCCGGAACAATCGGGACACCCCGTGGATGTGCCGTCGATGATGTCAGCCAATTCCTTTCTGGCCGCCTCCCAGTCGTCCGGGTTGGCGGACCAGCTGATGTCCGTGTACTTGTAGCTCGGGTCTTCCTCGTTCTCAACGCCGTAATCCCACAATACCTTTGGAATCATTCTCTCAACAATCGCCGCTGTTGCTTCCCCATCCACGACCTGAGCCAGGGCCAGGTAGTCGGCATCCTGGATGCCCCGGCGCCAGTGTTTTAACCGCAGGGAAGCAAAAGGACCGTCGATGCCGTAACTCTCCGCGGGATAGTGGCAGTCCCTGCCCGGGTAGAAAAGGACCCCATCCCCATTGGTGTAGTTCCACCCGGATTCGCCCCGTGCATATGCCTCATCCATGCCGTCATAACTCCCATAGGTCTGAGCCCGGTTGAAGACATCGGTCTCCCCCATTTCCCCCTGGTAATTGTCGTAGTAGGTGGACTCCCAATAAAACCACCGGTCAATCTTCTTTTTATGCTGGATCCAGCCATTGACACGCAATGCCACGCCATCGTCTTCCGTGCAAAAGGATCCCGAAGCCGGCCGTGATCCATTATAGTAATAGAAACGTTTGCTTTTGTCTTGAACGAGCCGTCGGGTCGCATTTTCCCAGAGATCGGTAATCCCCACTGCCAGTCCGCAGGTGGGTATGTCAAGGGAAGGTGTTTCATTTTCCCAGGCCTTGGGTGATGAAATCGTGGCCATGGATTTCATGCCGCTGCCGGGTCCCGGGTTCTCATCCATCCATCGGGCCCACTGCTCGGTTTGGGGATAATCGTCCGACTCGTCGATGAGATAGAGGAAATACTCCGTGGGAGTGCTGAATCCCTGCTTGTTGAACCAATTGACCCAGGCATCGGTGTTGGACCACATTTCTGCCTTGGAATTCTCCGACCATGCCCAGTTCCAGGAACCGTAAGTGCCCAATGAATAGACGTTGTTGCCCGTGGCCACGCCAGGGCCGTCATAGCCCCGGGCAGCTGTAAAAAGATCTCCGTTCAGGCGATCCGTCCAGACCCGGGCCATCCGGTCGATGTCAAAATATTCGTCGATCAAGGAGATCTTGTGCCTGTGGGCCAATTGAAAGTGCCGGTTGATAATCTGTATCGACCTTTCATCCAGAGCGGAAGAAGGTTCCACGTAATCGGCCCCCAGATAACGGTAATTGATATTGTAATCGCTGTAATAGAGCATTGTCCGTGCTGACGGATAATCCGGGAGGGTGAAATCCCGCACCGTCAGTTCCACGGTAATAGCCCGGGGTGAAACGCCCGTTGGGGTAACCGTCAGTTCGCCCCGGTAAACGCCGGCCGGAGATGTTTTGGGAATGTAAATATCGACCCATATGCTCTGATTCCGGTTGGCGGAGATATTGAACGGACCGATCAATTCAAGGGGTATGGCAATGTCGGGATATGGTTTGTTGTGATCCGGCCGGTCCTCCCAGGTGCCGGTGGCATCCCCTTCACCGGTCCAGGGACGTCGAAACCGCTCAGGCACGTGCCGTTCATCATAGAGGGCGTCATAGCTGAGAAGACTTAAGCCCCTTATCTCCAAATAGCGAACGTAAAAGAGTTCAATGGGCCGATCGACCCAGTTGAAAACATCCATGCCGGACACCGATTTTGATGCGATGACCGCGTTAGCGGGCCCGTTTAAACGGTCAAAACGGACGGCAACCGACCGAGCCGACGTCCCAGGTGCTTCGATAATGAGGTTAAAGGACACCACTTCATTGCGGGCCCCAAAAACGGTTATCTTGCTGCCGTCCCATACACTGTTTAGGACGTTTTTCCCATTGTTGCCGGCCCGCAATTCATCCTGGGTGACTTTATCGCCACCGTCATTGGCCCAGATTCGAAGCTCGGCAAGGACGGCGGGCGGTAATCCCCAGAAGACAAAGAGGGTGAAGAACAAAAGAAGAATGGGGAATCGGTTTGTCCGCATATGCGCCTCCAGAAGCTGCAGGGGACGACCAAATAAAGCAACCATTGGGTTAGTTTAACCGATTGCGCCATCAATGAAAAGAGCTTCTAAATGACCATATCACATTGGTTTAACCTTCTGGCTTTTATGGCAGGTATTCCGATGACTATTCTTGAAACTTTTCTGGGAAAAAGGCGCCCTCCCCCACACCAAGATTCCTTGATCATTTGAACGATCCTCACACTGGAATTTTTCATTTCGCTTACATCAGAAATTGTTTTTTGGTAAAGTGGTCTGAGTCTGGCACTAGTAAATCCTATAAAACGGATCAGACATTAGGGCAGAACTGAAAGAATCGTTTTGAATTCGGACTTTCTAATACTTCTTGTATCCTGGAAAAAGCGATAATCCTGGATAATGTAGTATGTTTAACCCAGGGCTGTGATGATATCTGTAACTTTGGAAGACTGGGGATTATCTCAATTTATATGGAGTGCGGCCTATCCTGAGAGAAGGAATCGACCTTAGAGTTCATCCAAGCATCCGATTTCATGATATCGCAACTTTAAATCCCGTGTGAATCTGTACTGGAGGGAATCGAATGGAAAAGTGGATTTCTTGTGGGACACTGTTTTTTCTTTTGATCGTTACAGCCCATTCAAACGCTGAGATGAGAATAACACCGGGTGATATGACTTTTTCTAGCAGTTCTACCATTCTTACCGGCAGTGCAAATACAGGAAGCAGTATCCATTCATCAGAGGGTGGGATCATTTCCGTAAGTAATAGTTATTCAGGTTTAAATCAATGCTATGGGGGCTATTTTGAGGCCCAGGCCCGAAATGGCAGTGGTGTATTCGGAACCTCTGGGGGTGCCAGTGCTAAAGGGGTCCAGGGATACGCCTGGAACCTGGGAAATGTCAGCAATTATGGCGGCCATTTTATGGCAAATGGTGAACAGGGAAGAGGTGTCTACGGGTACGCTTACAATTCATATGGCAACGTCAATTATGGCGGGTACTTTCAAGCCGATGGAATTGAGGGCAGGGGCATTTATGCCGTTGTAGTTGGCAACAAAGGAAGAGGCGTGTTCGGAAATGCAATCAACAGTGGTGATGTGGAAAACTATGGTGGTTATTTCAGGGCAAATGGGGAAAAAGGCATAGGGGTCTACGGTTTGGCAGCCAGTCACAGCCAGGGCAAGAACTACGGGGGATATTTTAGCGCCAATAGCAATTTCGGTGTGGGCGCCTACGGACATGCAACAGGTATTAACGGTATCGGCGTTAGAGGAATAGGACCCAATTACGGAGGTTACTTTGAATCGAGCAGGACGGACAAAGGAACAGCCGTCGGTGGGACGACATCCGGGACAAATTCAACAAGCGTTTATGGGTATGCAACAGGTGGAGATAGCGAAGGTGTGAAGGGTGTGGCATATGGCCCCAATAGCAAAGGCGTGGAAGGTGTTGGTACTCAATATGATTTTTATGCATCTGGCCCTGGAACGAACTACGGACCATTTACCGGAGGCCATGAGGTAAAGTTTGAGGAAAGCATGGCTCGAAATGTAATGCCCGGTTTGATTGTGTCGGCAACCGGGAAGACGCAGACAAGAATGAATGAGAAGGGCGAAATATCAATATCTTCAACCCTGCCCACAGTGGCTTTGTCAAATCAACCGATGGACAAAGCCGTATTTGGAGCCGTTGTTTCGGAAGGCCCCCTTCCCAGAGGGCATTGGTATGAGTCTCAAGAGAGTGAACGCTTCGGAGTGATAAACGCCCTGGGAGAGGGTCGGGTGTGGGTCACGAATCTCAATGGAAATGTAAGAACTGGAGACTACATTACGACTTCCAAAATCCCTGGTTATGGTCAGATGCAGGATGATGATGTTTTGCATTCTTACACACTTGGCAAAGCAATAGAAACTGTTGATTGGGAACAGGTTACAGAAACCGTCTCACACGGTGGGGAAACCTACAAAAGGTATCTCATTGCGATTGTTTACACGAGCGGATAGATACAAATGGTTCGTTTAATATGGGGAGGGACGAGAAAGGTCAAAGGTGAAAATTTGGTGGATGCTATAAAATGCTTTATGCCCTTCTGGAGGCCAATTCCACGATTCCGGTAGAAGGATATCTGAACCGATTTCTCGCAGCCGAATGCTTGTAATATCCTCATCGGGAAGGGGCAAACGAGGGTTGGGAGATGCGTTGAACTGGTCGGTTTTCGGATGGCGCCTTCTTGTACTATCTCCAACATCTCTGAAAAACCCGAAAACCTGAGAGATTAGCCACGTATTCACGTCATCATTGGAAACAAGTCAACCCGTCGGTGACAGGAGGAAATACCTTTCAGATGTAAGGCATCTTACAGGTTTTGACAGCGCCGATTTTTGTTGATATTCTCAATCGGGAGGGACTGGACGGCCACCCCCTCCCTGGGTTTTCCCTTATCACTTTAATAGCATTTAGAAATCTACAAAAGGTTTATATTTAAACGTCCGGCTAACCTAAAGTGTGTTCTAATTCAATAAAATGATCCGTTTTGGCTACTTTCTTTCACTTGTTTAATTTTGTTAACATTGGAGCTTGTGTTTCGTTTGACGATACTAAAGAGGTTTTCAGATGGTCACAGATGCAATTAAGCGCAAACTTGCAGCGATCCTGAGTGCCGACGTTAAAGACTATTCTCGTCTCATGCGAGATGACGAGGCGGAGACAATCAGGACTCTAACCGCCTACCGAGAGGTGATGACGAAACTTATCCAACAGCATCATGGACGCGTAGTGGATTCGCCAGGGGACAATTTGTTGGCAGAGTTTGCCAGTGTTGTTGATGGGGTACAAGCTGCAGTAGCCATCCAGAAAGAATTGAAAGTCCTGAATGCCAAGCTCACCGCCAATCGAAAAATGGAGTTTCGTATAGGAATTAACCTTGGAGACATAATTGAGGAAGAGGGCCGTATTTATGGTGATGGGGTCAATATTGCGGCTAGACTGGAAAGCTTAGCTGATCCTGGCGGGCTCTGCATCTCCCGTGGGAGCATTACCGGTTTGTTAATTTCTTTCCTGGGAAAAACTGAGAATGTGAAAAAATAGCTGGACATTTGATTTTATCACCTCTATGTTAGGATCGAGCGACGAATCGAACTGGAGGTGCAAATGGCCGAGGAGAGATCAACGCGTTTTTGCGGAAGTCATGTAGACAAGCGA
>JANQDY010000211.1 GCA_028278625.1 Thermodesulfobacteriota bacterium | reverse complement strand
GGAAACCGCTGGCTTTGCATCCAAGGGGCAGTCTGATCTGGGGCGGATGGAATCGGCCATGCGCAACATGGAAACGGCTTCCAAATCCATTTCCGGCCGTTTGGAAACCATCAATGAGAAGGCTGAGAACATCACCACCGTGGTGGTGACCATCACAAAGGTGGCGGACCAGACAAATCTGCTTTCCCTTAATGCCGCCATTGAAGCCGAAAAGGCGGGGGAATATGGGCGAGGATTCAACGTGGTGGCGAGAGAGATCAGAAGGCTGGCGGATCAGACGGCCGTGGCTACACTGGACATTGAACAGATGGTTCAGGAAATGCAGACAGCGGTTTCAGCGGGCGTCATGGAGATGGACAAATTCATCGGAGAGGTCAAACGAAGTGTTGAAGACGTGGGACGGATCAGTATCCAACTGGCCAAGATCATAGAGCAGGTTCAGGCGTTGTCCCCCAGTTTTGAAAACGTGAATGTCTCCATGGCACAGCAATCCCGAAACGCCACTGAAATCAACACGGCCATCGTAAATCTGAGTGATGAAATGCAGCAGACCATGGAATCGCTCCATGAGTCCTATTCAGCCATCGAGCAACTGAATGAGGCGGCCAGAGGGCTTCAGGATGAGGTGAGCCGGTTTAAAGTTTCCTGAAAGCCGGGGAAAGGATTATTCACATGCTGGTTCTGCTGTTTTATCTGGGCGACACCATGTATACCATGAAATGCGACCGCGTGCGGGAGGTGGCGCCCATTGTGACCCTCAAAGAGGTGCCCCATTCGCCCGATTATGTTGCAGGCCTTTTCAATTATCGAGGTGTCATCGTTCCTGTAATCGACCTTCGGCAGCTGATTCAGGGGATCCCCTGCAAAATGCGCATGAGTACGCGCGTTATCCTGGTTGATTATGTGAAAGAAGACAACACACCCTATATTCTGGGTCTTATGGCAGAGCGGGTTACCGAAACCGCCCGAAGGGATGAGAGTGCCTTTATAACGCCGGGGTTGCAGATGAAAGAAGCCCCTTACCTGGGCGGCCTGATGATGGAGGAAAAGGAGATGATCCAGTATGTGGATCTGGATCTTCTTCCGGAGAGTTTCCAGTTTTTACCGGCCCTTGTAAAATCGCAAAATGAAGAATAACATCATTGAATCCCTGTTGGAGGAGAGGATCGGGCTTGATGTGGAAGCCATCGGCGGAAGGGTGGTTGAAAAAGCCATTCTTGCGCGAATGAACGCATGTGGTTTGAACAACCAGAAGGCCTACGCGGAAACACTCACCAATTCAAAGGATGAATGGCAGCATCTCATCGAAATGGTGGTGGTTCCGGAAACCTGGTTTTTCAGGAACCGGAAAGTGTTTCAATTCCTGGCACGTTTTCTGTCCAATGAATGGCTTTCCGCGAATCGAGGTCGTATTCTCAAAGTGCTGAGCATGCCATGTTCCACAGGGGAGGAGCCTTATTCAGTTGCCATGGCGTTGATGGATGCGGGCATCCATGGAAACCGCTTTGAGATTGTCGGCAGTGATATCAGTCATGAGGCCCTTATAAGGGCAAAACGAGGGTTTTATGGCAAGTCTTCATTTCGCGGAAAGGATCTGACATACAGAGATCGCTATTTCTTGGCGAAAGGCGACGGATATCAGATTTCCGACAAAATCAAAGAGAAAGTGCTCTTCAAAAGGGGCAATATCATGGGACCCCATTTCGTGACCGGTGCCCCTTTTGACGTGATTTTTTGTCGGAATTTAATGATTTACATGAGTCCGGACGCAAGGAACCAAACCCTTGAAACCATCAATCGGCTGCTGGCCGAAAAGGGCATTTTCTTTAGCGGCCATGCGGAGCGACAGACGGCCCTTGACTGGGGTTTTGAAGCGGTAAATGAAACGGGCGTGTTTGCATGCCGCAAAAGGTGTCCGGCGCCCAAAGAAAAAGCAACAAAGAAAACCGAAAAAGAAGCCGTTTTGAAACCCGATACCCATGGAAGAAGGCATCCGGCCCATGAAAAGAGATCGACCATTAAAAAGCCGGCTGTCATAAAGGTGCCGGCGGCCATGGATTTGAAAAACCGGGCAATTCAAACCGGGCCGGTCACAAGTGCTCGTGAAACCAAGAAGACGACTGATCTGTTTGTGGAAGCCCGGACTTTGGCGGATCAGGGGCGGCTGACCCTGGCCCTTGAATCGTGTGAGGTTTTTTTGAACGAGAATCCTGTTCACGCAGAGGCGCATTTTCTCATGGGGCTCATTTATGAGGCCCTTAATGATAAGGAAAGGGCCGAAGCGTTCTTCAACAGGGCCGTATATTTGGATCCGGAGCATGTGGAAGCGCTGAACCACATGGCGTTTATTGAACTTCAGCGTGGTAACACAATGGTTGCCGAGCGGTTACGGCAACGGGCCAGGCGCATTAAAGCGGGCGTTTTGACCTCTGATCGCAAGACAACGCGCTTGTCTGGAAAGCAGAATGGAAAATAGGGATCGATGCTGGAAACGCATAGGGGTCTGGGGGAATGAATCTCCCCGTTGTCCGAAGCTGGAAGACGTGATCCACTGTCGCAATTGTGAGGTGTTTACCCAGGCCGGCCGGAATTTGCTGGAACGGGAGCTTCCTCAGGAATACAAGGACGAATGGGGAAGCATTCTTGTCAAAAAGAAGGGCAAAGAACCGGTGGGAGCCATCGCCGTCGTCGTGTTTCGTATTGAATCGGAATGGATGGCCCTACATGCCGGATTGTTCGCGGAGATCATTGAAGATGTCAGTATTCACACCCTCCCACACCGGAAAACGCCCATTTTATTGGGCCTCGTCAATGTCCACGGTGAAATCCAGCTTTGCGTGTCGCTGAAGCATCTCATGGATCTGGAGGATGAACCAGTTCGGGAACGGGAAAAGGAAAAGTCCAGAAAACGGTTGATGGTGGTGTCAAAAGATGATGAACAATGGGTGTTTCCGGTCAATGAAATCTACGGCATCCACCATTTCAATCCCGGGCTGATCCAAAATGTTCCGGTGACCATTGCCAAGAGCAAGTCCACCTTTACGGAAGGCATTTTCAAATGGGAGGAAAAGCACGTGGCCTTGCTCGATCATGAGCTTCTCTTCTACAGCCTTAAAAGGAGTCTTCAGTGAACCAAGAGCACGAGGAAAGAGGGGACGCCATTTCCGCCATGATGGATCTCTTTCGCTCTGAGGTCAAACGGCATACCGCAACCATTAATGACGGTCTTCAATCGCTGGCAACGGATCCGAAAAATCTGGACAGATATCAGGCCATGATCCCTGCAATCCAGGCCATCAAAGGTGGCGCGCAGATTGTTGAAATGGATGAGGCGGTGGCGCTGGCGCAAACGATGAAAGATTTTCTTGTAAGCGCTCAGAAGGGTGAACGTTCCCTGGATGAATCAGACCTCAATTATCTTTTCGAAGGGGTTGAAATCCTAAATCATATTGCCCAAGTAACACCTGAAGGGGCGTCTGCTTGGATAGAGGAGAACGTACATAAAATCCATGAATGGTTGAACAGGACCGGCTTTGTGGCGGCGCCTCTTTCTTTGAAAAGTGCCCCCGGATCCCAGCCGGATGCGGCGTACCAACCGTCGGCAGCCGAAAGACCCTCGGAAGATATCTCTTTAAAGCCTGCCGGCGAAGATGCCGCATCCCATGATGACGGTGACCTTTTGCTTGATCCTGCCATGGGAGAGCTCTTTCGCACTGAAACCCAGAACCATGTAGCTGTCTTGAATGACGGACTCCTTGCATTGGAACAGCATGCCGCGTCTTCGGATCAGCTTGAAACCATGATGCGGGCCGCTCACTCCCTCAAAGGGGCGGCCAAAATCGTGGGGCTCGATCCTGCGGCCCATATCGCCCATGCCATGGAAGACTGTTTTGTGGCCGCTCAAGATGGGACTATGCGTCTGGATGCCCATAAGGCAGACGCACTTTTTCAGGGCATTGATATGCTGAACCGTATATCGGAGCGCGTGTGTGAGGGCGGCGCCTCCTGGCTCAGTCAGCAGCAGGAAGAGATCGATGCCATCATAGGCGGCATCAGAGCCATCACTCAGAAAAGACCCAGCGATGTTTCCCGTAAGGAACCGTCGGAGGAGTCCACCGCCGCCTTGGCGGAAGAGATACCTGATACACGCCAAACGGCGCCTCCCCAAGAAAAGCGGGACCAGGTGCCGGATGGCGGCGTTGCAGCTTTCGCCGCGGACCCGGCAATGCTGGACCTTTTTCAGGCGGAAGTTGAAACCCATGTGGCGGTATTGAATGACGGTCTTCTGGCCCTTGAAAATAATCCCGGAGCCACGGATCAATTGGAGGCGCTCATGCGGGCGGCCCACTCCATTAAGGGCGGTGCCAGAATTGTGGGTCTTGATGTGGCGGTGAAAGTGGCCCATGCCATGGAAGACTGTTTTGTGGCCGCTCAGAAAGGGATCGTCTCCCTGGGTTCGGAACAGATCGACATACTCCTCAGAATCGTTGATCTTCTCATCAATATCGCAGAATCGATCCATGAGGGTGAGACCGACTGGGTCAGCCGTCATGCTGAAGAAATCGATCAGCTCATGACGGCTATTGATGCGATCATTCAAGGGGAAGCGCCCATACCCGTTACGCCGGTCCAGGATCCCGCGGAAGAGACCGACCTGCCAGCGGAGGTGTCGGAATCGTCCAAGGATCTCATGCCCGTTCCGGGAGAAGAACTGAGGCCTGCACCGAAAGAACCTTCAGAAATAACACCTGCTAAACAGACGGCTGCGGAATTGGATCGTACCGTGCGGGTTACCGCCGCCAAGATTGAAAGGCTCATGGGTCAGGCCGGTGAAGTGGTTGTGGGCGCCGGATGGTTGCCCAACTTCTCCCAATCCCTTCTGGAACTGAAACGAAATCATCTGGAACTTCTGACCACCCTCGAAAACCTTCAGGAAGCCCTTTTCCAGAAAAAACAGTACGATCAAGCACAGGAACTGGCTCTTGCGGCCCGGGAAAAGACCAAAGCCTGTTCACTTCAATTGGCTGACCGTTTGAATCAGTTCGATATCTACACCGGCGCCACGGCCGCGCTCTCCGATCGCATTTACCATGAAGTGATTTCTGTCCGCATGAGGCCTTTTTCAGACGGTGTAAAGGGCTATCCAAGGCTTGTCCGGGATCTTGCGAGAGATCTTGGCAAGAAGGTGCGCTTAAAGATAAAGGGGAAGGGTACCGAGGTGGATCGGGATATTCTTGAAAAACTGGATGCCCCTTTGAACCATCTGATTCGAAATGCGGTGGATCACGGGATTGAATTGCCGGAAGAAAGGATCGCCGCGGGAAAACCGGAAACCGGTCTACTGCAATTGAAGGCCTCCCATCGCTCGGGAATGCTAATGATAACCGTAAAGGATGATGGCCGCGGTATCGACCTTGAAAGACTGAGGCAGAAGATCGTTCAGAAAAAAATGACCACCGCGGAAATGGCCGGACAGCTGAACGAGGCGGAATTGATGGAGTTTCTGTTTTTGCCCGGGTTTTCAACGGCCAGCAACGTCACCGAGATCTCGGGCCGGGGCGTGGGCCTGGACGTGGTTCATAACATGGTGCATGAAGTGGGCGGTGTGGTAAGGGCGGTTTCAGATCCCGGAAAGGGCCTGACATTCCATATCGAATTGCCTCTCACGCTCTCCGTGGTGCGTACTTTCCTGGTGGAGATTTCCGGTGAACCCTATGCGTTTCCCCTGGCCCGGATCGATCGTTGTCTGGAGTTGTCTCCCGCTGACATTGAAATCGTCGAGGACCGTCAGTATTTCCGTTTTGATAACAACAATATCGCCCTGGTAGATATCCACAATGTGCTGGAATTGGAAACACCCGTTGAAAACCGGGACAAGCTTTTTGTTGTGGTTTTGAGCGACCGACTAAATGCCTACGGGATGGCGGTGGACAAGTTCCTGGGAGAGTGTGATCTGGTGGTCAGGCCCCTTGATTCGAGACTGGGGAAAGTGCCGGATATCAGTTCGGTAGCGGTGATGCTGGACGGATCGCCCGTCCTGATTTTTGATGTGGAGGACCTGGTTCGTTCCATTGATAATCTTCTGGCGGGGCGCAGGCTTCGTAAATTGAATCAGGCCTACGAGGCCATTGAAGCAAAGCGCCACAAGCGGATACTGGTGGTGGACGATTCTTTTACGGTTCGTGAAATGGAGCGTAAGTTGCTTGAGAGTAAGGGCTATCGAGTTGATACGGCGGTTGACGGTGTGGATGGATGGAATGCGGTACGGTCGGGCAGCTATGACATGGTCGTATCAGATGTGGATATGCCGCGAATGAACGGCATTGAGTTTGTCAATCAGATTAAGCGGCACCACGAGCTGAAGAGCATCCCCGTCGTTATTGTCTCATACAAAGACAAGGAAGAGGATCGCCTGGCAGGTCTGCAGGCAGGTGCCAATTACTACCTCACAAAAAGCAGTTTTGAGGACGATTCATTGCTACGGGCAGCCGTCAATCTCATTGGAGAGGCGTAAGCCATGCGCATCGCAATTGTAAACGATATGTCTCTGGCCGTTGAAGTGTTGAAACGGATCGTTTTGGAGAGTTCGGTCCACAAAGTGGCGTGGATCGCCAAGACCGGCCTGGAAGCGGTTCGAAAATGTGAAATAGACACGCCAGACCTGATTCTCATGGACCTTTTTATGCCGGAAATGGACGGCGTGGAAGCGACCCGCAGGATCATGTATGCAACCCCATGCCCCATTTTAGTGGTAACAGCCACCATGGAGGACAATGCGGGAAAAGTGTTTGAAGCCATGGGCCATGGTGCCCTTGATGCCATTAACACACCCATGATGGGAAGTGGTGAAGAGGCCCGCAAGAGTCGTGATGCCCTGCTGAAAAAAATTGGCATTATTGAAAAGCTGAGCGTCAATTCAAAAACAGCACCCAAAAAGCCGCGGGCCACAAAGGAAGCTGTTGCCAAGGTTTCATCCCTGATCGTCATCGGGGCATCCACCGGAGGGCCAAAGGCCCTGGCGGATGTTTTGAGCAAGATGCCCCAAAACCTCGGTGCAGGCATTCTTATCGCTCAACATGTGGATGGAGAGTTTTCGGCGGGGATGGCCAGTTGGCTGGACGAGCAAAGCAACATCAAAATACGGCTGGCCGAGGAAGGCGGGTCTCCATTAAAGGGAACGGCGCTTCTGGCCGGAAAGAACGACCATCTGATCCTTAAGCCAAACCTTAACCTGTCCTACACAAAAGAACCCCTTTCAACGCCTTTCCGTCCTTCCGTGGACGTCCTGTTCAAAAGCGTTGCGGCCCATTGGCCTTCAATGGGAATAGCCGTGCTGCTGACCGGTATGGGCAGAGACGGCGCCGAAGGTATGAAAATGCTGAACCGTGTGGGCTGGCATACCATCGCACAGGACGAAGCCACGAGTGTTGTTTACGGTATGCCCAAGGCGGCAAGGGATCTGGGCGCCGCATCGGAAATCCTGCCCATTGATCGAATCGCTTCCGCCATTTTGCGAAGGTTATAAAGGGAACTTAACATCTTGAATCTCAAACAGGAACCAGGAATGTCTGATAATTCAGCGCTTACGCATCACCGCATCACGGTATTGCTGGTGGACGATCAGCACATGATCGGGGAAGCCCTTCGCCGCATGCTGGCGCCTGAGCATGATATTGATTTTCACTACTGCCAGGATCCCACGAAAGCCATAAAAACCGCCAATCGCATCGAGCCAACGGTCATACTCCAGGATCTGGTGATGCCTGAAATAGATGGCTTGACCCTGGTCCGGTATTATCGTGCCAATCCAGGAACCCGCCATGTCCCTTTGATCGTGCTCTCAAGCAAGGAAGAGGCCCTCACAAAAGCCGAGGCATTTGCCCTTGGTGCCAATGATTATATGGTCAAATTGCCGGACCGTCTGGAAATCCTGGCACGCATCCGTTACCACTCCAGAGGATACATCAATCTTCTTGAAAGAAATGAGGCACAGGCACAGCTTGAAAAGGCGAATCGCCTCATTCGAAAGACGTTCGGCCAGTATCTCTCCGACGACATTGTCGATGCCATTTTGGAGGGTCCCGAAGGGGCCGCACTGGGTGGCGAAAAACGCTTTGTGACCATCATGATGACGGATTTGAGGGGATTCACCGCCATTGGAGAAAGGCTCCCCGCGGAAGATGTGGTGGGCATCATCAATATATACCTTGAGACAATGACCGAAATCATCATGAAATACCAGGGAACCATAGATGAATTCATTGGCGATGCCATTTTTGTGATTTTCGGGGCACCCATTCTGAGAGACAACGATGCCAAAAGAGCAGTGGCATGCGCCGTTGAGATGCAGCTGGCAATGGAGGAGGTGAACCGAAAATGCCGGGAAAAAGGGTATCCGGAGGTGCATCAGGGCATCGGCATTAATTCAGGACAGCTGGTGGTGGGGAATATCGGCTCAAAGAAGCGCATGAAGTACGGTGTTGTGGGTCGTAATGTGAATCTGACGTCGCGGATTGAAAGCTACACCGTGGGTGGGCAGATTTTCATCTCGGAAAGTACCGTGGAAGAATGCGGACAGCATCTCCTGAGAATCGACGATCAGATTGAGGTGATGCCAAAAGGCGTCAAAAGGCCGATCACCATCTATGAGGTGGGAGGCATTCGGGGTGAATTCGATCTGTCTCTACCGGAAAAGGTGGAAGCGGAACTCTCCCAATTGGTGGAAAAGATCTCCATTAAATTCACGGTGCTGGAGGGAAAGCACTCCGGAGATACCCTTTATGGTGGCACGGTGGATAAGCTTTCCGGGAAGACGGCGGAGATATCCGCCGAGGTATCCGTGGATAAACTGGTCAATGTGAAAGTGACCCTCTTTGATTATGAACAAAGGGAGATTACTTCCGATATTTATGCCAAGGTGATCAAGACTGTTTCAAAGGATCCTCCGATATTTCACGTGAGTTTTACTTCCCTGCCCCCGGCTGCCGACGAATTCCTTGAGCAATTGATGATTGAATCTGAAAAACAACAATAGGGGAGGAATGATGGCGGAAAAGCACCGGGTGTTTGGCGAACACACCGTCACCGTACTCCTTATCGATGATCAGTATATGGTTGCAGAGGCAGTGCGGCGTATGTTGTCGGATGAACCGGACATAACTCTTGAATACTGCCAGGATCCCATGAAGGCACTTGATACGGCCAGGAGAATTAAGCCGACCCTTATTCTGCAGGATCTCATGATGCCCGGCATAGACGGTTTGACCCTGGTCAAATTCTTCAGGGCCTCGGAATCGACAAGGCAGATTCCATTGATTGTTCTTTCAGCGAGGGAAGAGGCGTCCACAAAAGCAGAGGCGTTTGCACTGGGGGCCAATGACTACCTGGTAAAACTGCCGGACAAGGTGGAACTCGTTGCACGGATTCGCTACCATTCAAATGCCTACATTACGCGCCTTGAGCGAAACGAAGCCTACGAGGCCCTCTTGGCGAGTCAAGCGGCCTTAAACAGTGAATTGCAGCAAGCGGCAAACTATGTCCGGGCGCTTTTGCCTCCCCCTTTGTCAGGTGAGGTGCGAACGGATTGGGAATTCATCCCGTCCACGGCCCTGGGGGGAGACTCCTTCGGTTATCACTGGTTGGATGAAGACCATTTTGCCATGTACCTGTTGGATGTGTGCGGCCATGGCATCGGGGCCGCGCTTCTCTCCATCTCGGTGATAAACACTTTGAGATCCGAATCCCTGGGCCAGGTGGATTTCAGAAACCCGGCCCATGTGCTGGCGGAACTCAACCAGGTTTTCAGAATGGAACAGCATAACGATATGTTTTTCACCATTTGGTACGGCGTGTATCAAAAAAGCAGGGGCGAGATTCGATATGCAAGCGGCGGGCACCCGCCCCCCATCGCCTTGGCCGGTGACTCCCCTGAAATGGCGGAGGTGGTCAAATTGTCGGGGGGTGGTTTCATTATCGGTGCCATACCAGATAAGGAATACACTGTTTCAACATTTTCCCTTGCCCCTTTTACAAGGCTTTTTGTATTCAGCGACGGCATCTATGAAATAGACGGATGCGGCAATTCGGTCTGCATGGTGGATGATTTTGTGAAAGTGGTGACCGATCTTTCGAAGGGTCATCAGGCACATGTGAGAGAGATTATCAAAGCCATGAAAGAAAGACAGAAAAGCGACGTCTTTGATGACGACGTATCCCTTTTGGAAATTGAATTCAGGCGATAGGAGCGGGGTGCTGTGACCGGTTTTCTGTGGAGGTGTTTAAAATGGATAGGGACTGTTTCATGCTTAACCTTAAAACCTTCGGCAGCTTGTTTTTTCTGATCTTAATTACGGTTTCCTGCACCAAGGCGGAACCGGGACGGCCGGATCGGATGGTGGGCGGGGCTTGCCAATACAAATCGTATCCTGGTACGGCAAAAGTCCTGGCCTTCGAAAAAATTCCAGCCAAAAAGGCGGTAGAGAAAGGCGGGGGTGATGAATATGATGTTCGGTTCATTTTTTATCCTGAAACAACCCCTATTGAAAAATTTGCGCAAGTTGAAGGAAAAACCCACCGTCTGGTCCTTATGAACGGAAGCCTGCCCAAAGAGGGATTCCTCAAGAAATATGGCATTTCCCCGGGCAAAACCCTGCCGTGCCATCTGGATGTCATTGTTAAGGGGACATGCACGCCGGTTGTTTTTCAATTTCCAACAGTCGATCTGACCGATTATGAGGCGAATCAGTAGAATGGAGAGCGATATGTCACATAACTCTTTCAAAACGGATGATTTTTTCTATGGTGCGGTATTATGGAAAACGGTCTCTCTCTTACTCTTTCTGGGTGTCCTCTTATGTTCGTTTCCATATTTGCCCGCCGCCCATGCCAAAAACTTCATCAAGATCGGGCTCTTGGAGGAGCCCAAAACCCTGAATGTGTGGCTTGCAACCGATGCCTGGTCCAGCAAGGTCCTTACCCAGATATACCAGCCGCTGTACATTCGGTCCCCCGAAGACCTGAAACTGACCCCGTGGCTGGCCGCCGATGATCCGGTGTATGATCCTCGAACCCTTACTTACACGGTTAAGATCAGACCCGCAAAGTGGTCTGACGGCACGAAGCTGACTTCCGAGGATGTGGCCTTCACGGGCCGTTTTATCAAGACCATGAAAGTTCCCCGGTATTTTTCAAGCTGGGAATTCATAAAAGAGATCGAAACCCCTGACGAGGAAACCGTCCGGTTTACGCTGAAAGCGCCGAAAGCCATTTTTTTATCCCGGACACTTACCACGCCCATCGTGCAAAAAAAACGTTGGGAAAAAATCCTTTTGCGGGTGAAAGATCTTGAAAAACCTTTGCTTGAAGTGCTTAAGGAGAAGATCAAGAATCCCATCAGCAGCGGCCCGTTTGTCTTAAAGGAGTGGCGGAGAGGTGCCTATGTGTTTCTTGAGACAAACAAGCACTTTTTCGGAAAAGGTGAAGGGGTTGCCGGATACCGGCTGGGCCCCAATATCGACGGTATCATATTCAAGTTTTTTGGGACCAGTGACGCGGCGGTTCTGGCCCTTATGAAGGGGAGCATCGACATGTTCTGGTGGGGATTGCAGCAGGGATATCTGGCGGATCTGGAAGATGAAAAGAATGTCACGATATACACCAGCGAGAAGAGTGCCCTCTATTACGTGGGGTTCAATCTTCGAAAAAAGCCATTTTCCGACAAACATTTTCGAAGAGCGGTTGCCTATGTTACGGACAAGAATTTCATTGTTCGAAGGATTCTTCAAGGATACGCGCTTCAGGCGGACTCCATTGTCCCTTCAAGCAACGCTTTCTGGTACGATCCCCATGTGCCGCGCTATGGTGAAGGTATGAGCCGGGATGACAGAATACGGAAAGCCCATGAGATATTGAAAGAAGGCGGCTATACCTGGAAAAAAGCACCGGTCACCGCCGAAGGGAAGGTGGTCAAAGGAAAAGAGATGCGTCTTCCGGACGGCGGCAAAATGAAAAAAATAACCATCCTGACGCCTCCCGCGGACTATGATCCGCAAAGGGCCATGGTGGGAATCATGATTCAGGAATGGCTCAAAATGCTTGGGATTCCCGTTACCAGCAAACCGATGCCACTCGGTTCCCTCATTCAACAGGTGAAAACCCGTCACGATTTTGACTTGTTTGTTTTAGGCTATGGAAACCTCTCTCTTGATCCCGACTATCTGAGGAATTTTTTCATATCAAAAAACAGCCGGCCAAAGGGGTGGAATACCAGCGGCTACGACAATCCCCGCTACGATCGGATCGCCAATGCCAGTGCCGATGCCATGAACCGTGAAGAGCGCAGAAAACTCATCTGGGAAATGCAGGAAATCCTGATGCAGGATCTGCCGTGGATACCCCTCTACACCCCCAAACTGGCTGAAGGGGTACGGGAGGACCGCTTTAAGGGGTGGGTCAATATGGTCGGAGGCATCGGCAACAGGTGGAGTTTCTGTACCATCAAACCGGCGGAAAAAGGAGATTAGCACCCATCCCATTTGCCCGTGTTGGGGAAGGAATCACTCCAGAGCCGGGATCAGGGTTTCGAAACGGCGGGTGCCGGAGGCTTGAAACCGATTGTCTTGGGTCTCCGCGAGATCCCCGTAATCAACCAGCAATTCGCAATGACTCAGAATCTCGTTAATGGCCATATGTTTGCCCGGCCCTTTGAGAAGGGATGGCGGGAAATGGCGTTCAACGATTTCTTCCGCCGTGCCGTGACCCCTGCTGACAATATCAATGATATCGGCACTCCTCTTCAGGTGATGTTCAATGAGATCATCGATCCGTCGGGTCAGATTGACCATGTTCCAACGACCCCCATAGAAGAACCGGTGCGCCGGGAAAACCTGCATATCCGGATGCGTGGCGCCAAGGCGCCTGAGCGCCTTCAGGGACTCAAGATACCGCTCAAGACCAAGAATTTCCTTAGGGTTCGGAAACATGGGACCCACCACGCCTGCGATATCATGGTATGAAGCCAGCCGGGTGGGCCAGGGTGTAATCTGGGGCAACAGGATATCCCCCACAAGGACCGCCTCGTCGCCCAAAATCACCGCAAGGGAGTCGGGGCTGTGACCCGGCAGATGACAGGCAGCAACGTCTGGGCAGAGTTGCTCCCGGCCCCTGTCCACGGCCTCCACTTCGATCTGTTGCAGGAGGCGGTGGTATTCAAGACAGTTGGCACTGTAAAATGATGCCGGCATGAAGCAATGCCAGCACTTGGCCGGAAAATTCTCCTTGTGTCCACGGGGGGCCTTTTCCGGATATTGCCGAATCAGCAAATCGTATGCAGCATGGGCCCTCACCCTAAGGGAAGTCCTTTTCACCAGCCCAGCAAGCCCTCCATCGTGGTCTTCGTGGCCGTGACTGATCAGAACGAATTCCAGATCCGTCGGATTAACACCCGCACAACGCATCATATGGAGCAGCTGCCGGCTCTGTCCAAACCGGCCGGTGTCCACTAAAAACGGGGTATCCGCCATGACCGCATAGTTCCATGTGGGACCCAGATCCCAGTCTCCCGAGTAGAAGTTTTCCGTGGGAAGTCCGAATATTTCGAGCCCGGAAGGGAGTCTGAAGCGCACAAGCATACCGTTTCCGTTATTGTCCCCTTGGTCGATAATGGTGGCGTATTTCAAATGGGTTTCTCCATTTCCCCGAAATGAAATCGAACCGCGGTGATTCTCACATTTCTAAAAGCTACGGCTCGATGAACGTTTTTTTGGGGGGCAACTTACCACAAGTGAACCGAGGCGGCAACTTGTTAGAATCACTTTTTATGACGCCATTGTTCCGCAGGGGAAATCGCTTTTTCAAGGGGAAAAGGCCCGAATGGTAAAGCCCGGTGAATAGGGATGGTTCTTTTTTCTTGACTAAATATGCCATATCGAAATATTTTATGATGGAGTATTTGATCCGTGGGCAACGAAAGCCGCAACATTTATGGGAATTACGCGGGAAAATAATGAAAGAAAAACCTTCCACGGAGTTCGCTCTTCTGGGGGCTCTGATGCCGGGACCCAGGCATGGGTATGAGATCCTTCAATTTCTTGAAACCGCTCTGGGACCGGCCTGGCGCGTGAGCACGAGCCAGCTCTATGCGCTTTTAAAACGTCTGGATAAAAAAGGGTTCCTGAGTTCAACCGTGGAAACCCAGGATACGAGGCCTTCCAAACGGGTGTTCGCCATCATGCCGGCTGGGAAGGAGCATTTTCTCAAATGGCTGAAGAGCCCGGGTGAGCACGCCCGGGATTTGCGAATAGAATTTCTCGCGAAGCTCTATTTTTTTCACCACCTCGAGCTTGAAGGGGGTGGCGATCTGGTGAAATCCCAGATCGCCCTGTTGCAGCGGCTCAAAGAGCGCATCCTTGAAAAAAAGGAGGCTGAAAAGGATCGTTACAAGCAATTGGTCTATAGTTTCAAGATTGCCACCCTAAATGGGTGGCTTGAATGGCTGGAAAGAGAAGCGGCAGTCTTCCTGTAGAGAGGTAAATGATGAATGGATGATGTTTTCAAGGCCCTGTATGACACGGTTTTTGATCTGTGGAAAGAGGAAGGCCTTTTAGATGAAAAAATTGAAATTCGGGCCAAGGCCCTGAGCGCCGAAGAAGCCATCGGGAAACCTGAGCATCACGATTTTCCCATTCAGAAAGGGAAAGAAAAACTGATGCAGGCAACCTTTAAAGGGTCCCCGGGCCAAGCGTTTACGGACATGTACGGTGATTACCAGGGAACACTGGAAGGTATTCTGGATCTGCCCATGGAGAACAACCATCAGCGGGCTGTTTTTGTTGCCGCCCTGAACGCGGTTCTGCGGCATTTGGGACGGATCGGGGGCACCATTCACTGTAAGGACCAAGGACCCGGTGAGTGCGGAAAAGCACTGCTCCCTTTCATTTTGCAGGAACCAAGGGGCAGGAAAGTAGCCCTGGTGGGATTCCAGCCGCGCATGGCGGAGAACCTGGCCGGCAAAGTCTCACTGCGCGTTCTGGATATGGACCCTGATAATGTGGGCAGGGAGAAGTTCGGCGTAACCATCGAAAGCGCAGCAAAGACAGAGGATGCCGTGCTGTGGGCCGATCAATTGCTGGTAACGGGGACAACGCTGGTCAACGGAACGATTTCGCGGTTTATGGGAAAAACGCCCGCCATTTTCTACGGCACCACCATTGCCGGTGCCGCTTTCCTCATGGGATGGGAAAGATACTGTCCCAAAAGCCTCTAAATCACCCCATGTGTCTTTAAAAGAGAGCACCGTCTAGCGTCCGGGCAAGGGATTTTTGGTGAGTGGAGTTAGTACATGGCAAACAAGTTCAAGTCTTCTGCAAAGGTTATTTCCGTCGAAGCATCCGTGGGAACCGTTTTGGCCCACGATATTACGGAAATCAGGCCCGGACAGTTCAAGGGGCCGGCCTTTAAAAAAGGGCATATCATCAGAGAAGAGGATATTTCCCACCTGAAAAGGGTTGGAAAGGAGCATCTCTATGTTTTGGAGCTGGAACCGGGGGAAATACACGAGGACGACGCGGCCCTTCGTCTGGCCACGGCCCTGGCAGGGGAAGGGGTGTTTTTTGATCCCAATGCCTCCGAGGGAAAAATTCAGCTGAAAGCGGGTCAGCGGGGATTGTTGAAGGTGAATGTGGCAGCACTCACGGAAATTAATCTGGTACCCGACATCAGCTGCTCCGCCAGGCACACCAATTCCGTTGTTTTAAAGGGTGATGTCATCGCAGGCGTGCGGGCGATCCCTCTCATCATTGACGAAACAAACCTTCAGGCAGCTGAGGAAATCGCCCGGGAAGCGGACGGGTTTTTCTCGGTAAAGCCGTTTCTGAAGCCAAAGACAGGTATCGTTATCACTGGGAACGAAGTCTTTTCAGGACTAATCGAGGATAAATTCGCGCCGATTATTCGCAGCAAACTGCGGGACTTTGACTGCGCCATCATGGGAATATCCTTTGCTCCCGATGATCGGGAGAGAATCGCGGCTGAAATTGGAAAATACCTTGGAGACGGTGCTGAAATGATCGTGGTTGCGGGCGGCATGAGCGTCGATCCGGACGACATTACCCGTGTGGCCATTGCGGATGCCGGCGCGGAAGATGTGGTTTACGGAACACCGGTCCTGCCGGGCGCCATGTTTCTTTATGGCCGTTTTGGTGATGTTCCCGTGCTGGGGCTACCGGCCTGCGTTCTGTTTTTCCGGGCCACGGTGCTGGACCTGATTCTGCCGAGGGTTCTGGCGGGCGAGCGGATTAGCCGGAAAGATCTTGCGGAAATGGCACACGGTGGCATGTGTTTGGAATGTGACACGTGTCACTTTCCCAGATGTTCATTTGGAAAGTAGCGCATATATTGAAGGGTACAGGGGTCAGGACCAAAACTTGAGGTTCAGCCCTTGACTGGAAGGGATTGGGTATCGAACATGTTTAAAGAGAAAACAATTGTCATCAGAGGAGCGGGAGATCTGGCAACCGGTGTTGCCGCACGGTTTTGGCGAAGCGGTTTTCCGGTCATGATGACGGAGATTGAAAAGCCCCTCACGGTCAGGAGAACCGTTTCGTTCTCAGATGCCGTTTATGAAGGGAAAACAACCGTTGAAGATATGGTTGCCCGTAGAGCCAATAACCGTGCGGATATTCTAAAGGCACTGGGGGAAGGTGTGATACCGGTTATCGTGGATCCTCAGGGGGAAATCGCAAAAGAGATGGCGCCTTTTGCCGTCATCGACGCCATCATGGCCAAAAAGAACGTGGGTACCAAAAAGAATGATGCGGAATTTGTGGTGGGACTGGGACCCGGATTTACGGCAGGCGACGATGTTCACGCCGTGGTGGAGACCAAACGGGGCCATACCCTGGGCCGCGTGATTTGGAAAGGCTCGGCAATACCCAACACCGGTATTCCAGGGGAGGTGAAGGGGATTGGTTCGGACCGCGTGATCAGAGCTCCAGGAAAAGGCATCTTTAAGGGAGTTATCTCTATCGGGACACATGTTCAAGCGGGTGATGTGGTCGCCTATGCGGGGGATACACCCATTCCGGCCCCCATTTCGGGGATACTGCGCGGGTTGCTCCACGACGGCGTGGTGGTCGATAAAGGACTTAAAAGCGGCGACGTGGACCCAAGGGACGTTCAAGAAAACTGCTGGACCATTTCCGACAAGGCCCTGTCCATTGGAGGCGGGGCCCTGGAAGCAGTTTTGATGGCCATTAACCGCCATTAGGAGGGACATATCATGATCGATGTTTTCGAAGCGGCAATAAAAACACTGAAGAGCGGCGAGAATGTTGCACTGGCGACCATTGTGAGATCCCACGGATCGACACCCAGGGCCGTGGGCGCCAAGATGCTGGTTTTCCCGGACGGCCGTATTGTGGGAAGCGTTGGGGGCGGCGCCATGGAGAATCAGGTGATTGAAGAGGCAAAGACCGCCATCAAAAACGGTGTGCCCAAAATGGTGCAATATAAGCTGAAAGAAGTGGAATTGGGGCATTTGGGAGTCTGCGGCGGTGAAAACGATATTTTTATTGATGTCATTGCCGGCAGAAAGCAACTCCTCATCGTGGGGGCCGGGCATCTGGGCAAGCAGCTCTCCAGGCTGGGCGCTTTTCTGGGAATGGACGTGATCGTATTTGATGACCGCGAGGAATATGCCAATCAGGAGCGGTTCCCCGACGCCCGTGACATCATCGTGGGCGATTTGAAAGATGAACTCGAAAGATTTCCCATCAC
The DNA here is from genome assembly GCA_028278625.1 of Thermodesulfobacteriota bacterium. The sequence goes on along the minus strand of JANQDY010000211.1, from coordinate 13,220 downwards.
CCGTTGGTGCCATGTTGTGATCGTCACCCGAGGGCATGAGTGGGACGGGGTGGCCCTTGAAACCGTTATCGATTCCCAGGCCCGATACCTTGGAATGATCGGCAGCCGTACCAAAAAGGCGAAAATCTACTCCGAACTGCTGGAGAAGGGGATCAAACAGGAGCTCCTGGACCGTGTCCATGCACCCATCGGGCTCGACATCGGCGCGGAGACGCCGGAGGAAATCGCCGTCGCCATCATGGCGGAGATCATCTCCATCGGGCGTTAGGGCAAAGGGAAAAAGTGTAGCATCTCATGAAATCAGATTTCAGGCCAGTGATCATTCCATGGGTTTGCCATGCTATACTGATGGGCCGCCTGTAAAACCAGGGCATCACCGTGTCTTGGGCCAACAATCTGAAGGCCCGCCGGTAGGCCCGATGGTGTAAAGCCCGCTCGCACGGTGGCCCCAGGGTGGCCGGACAGGTTAAACGGATATGTGAATGCCACGGCTCCCAAGAGAGGGATCGGATGCCCGTCGATATGAGAGGGAGGGGGTCCTTTGGCCGAGAAGGCTTCCGTGGGCATGGTGGGTGTCAAAAGGAGATCGAAACGCTCAAAGGCATCCTTTAAGGTCCGGTTCAATAGGGTTCGACTGATCTGATGGTTGATACGATCATGGAGGGACAGGGCCATGACACTGTCGAGAGATTTGACCAGAGTGCGCCCCAACTCCGGTCGTACCCTTTCCAAGTCCCCCGAGAGCTGACCATACAGCTCCCGGTTCATCAGATCGGACCATGCGCTGCTGACATCCGGGAAAACCCCGTTCCAGATGTCCACATGGTGACCCAGACCTTCAAATGAACTTGCGGCGTTTCTCACCAGATTTTGTACCTCTTTTTGAACCCTCGCATATCCCAGATCGGGGCTGAAGCCGATCCTGAGCCCTTTGGGGCATTCTTCGAGGATATCCAGATAGGAACAGGGTGGGCGTGGCAGAGAATCGGGGTCCTCGGGGTGATATCCGGCGGTGCAATCCAGGTAGAGGGCCGCATCCTTAACGCTTCGGGTAAGGGGTCCCAATGTCCATGTGCGTGTTGTTAAAAGCCTGTTCGACGGTCCCAGAGGAATGCGCCCGACGGTCGGTTTTATGCCGAAACAGCCGGTATAGGAGGCCGGAATACGGATCGATCCCCCGGCATCGGATCCCGTTGCCAAAGGGACCATTCCCGCTGAAACGGCGGCGGCCGAACCGCCGCTTGATCCGCCGGGGGTTCGGCGGGGATTCCAGGGGTTCCTTGTGACACCGAACAGCCGGTTTTTGGTGAATCCCGTAAACCCGAATTCCGGGGTATTGGTTTTTCCCACAATGATGGCACCGGCCCTCCTGAGGCGAGCCACCTGAACGGAGTCCCTTTTGGCAACATTCCGTCTGTAAGGGACTGATCCGAAGCTGGTGACCATGCCGCCAACGTCTTCCAGATCTTTCACCCCCAAGGGAATGCCGCAAAGGGGTCCTGCTTCTTCTCCATTTACAACCTGCTCTTCCACCTTTGCGGCCTGGGCCAGGGCTTCATCCGGGCACAGGTCGACGAAGGCATTGATGGCCGGGTTGACGGCTTCGATGCGCGCAAGGGTTATCTTCATCAGTTCCACAGGGGAAATCTCTTTGCGGCGGATCATGTCCGCCAGCTCAAAAGCCGGTTTGTAAAGCAGGGATTCCATGGGGGGATCACTTTTCAGAAAAAACCTCAGGGTCAAAAGCCGTCCGGTTTGTTCAACCGCGGAATCAGGACGTCATCGGTGCCGGGGGATTGTCACTTTTTTCTCCATGGGCACGCTGATGGTGCCTTTGTGCCGTGGCGACTGATCACCGTAAAACCAGAGGGACACCGTATAATCCTTCTGATTGCCAGCGCTTTCATCAATTTCGATTTCAGCCCAGGTCATGTGGGGTTTCTGGTCCACCCAGGTGCCGGTGTTGACGTAGATGGTTTCCACATCCCCTGAATGATATTGAAAGGCCGGCACATGGGTGTGGCCGAAAACAATAATTTGCGGGGTGAAAGGGTAGAGATCCTTGATTCGGTCAGGCATTTCAAAGAGCAGATTGGCGGCGCTGTTGAGATATCCCAATTCATTGAAGAGGGCGTCATAATGATCGACGATATTCTGCCGGTTGGGCCACTTGCTGAAGATGGCATCGTACGTGAGCGCAATCCTTTCAACGGTGGGATCATCCGTGAATCCGTCCAGGAAATCCATGTTAAATTGACTGAGAGGCCCCTTTCCCGCCCACAGCGCGATGGCGAAAAACACTGCGGTGATCAGCGCGTCGTCAATAATGCCGCCGACATTTCCAACATAGCCCGCTTCTTCCAGGTATTCCTGAACATTGCCGGGCGAATTGAAAAAGAGATCCAGCACTTCCGGTGTGGTGTAGTCCTGCTCTTGTGCAATGGATTTGGATGCGGCCAATCTTGAGATAAAATATCCCATGGGGAGGTGCCCGCCGGACCGGCTCCAGGTGTCAGGGGCGTTGAAGAGGGTATATCGATGACCGTGCTCGGCCCAGATGACATCGTCCATGGTCCAGGCACCGAGACCGGGAGAATCTGAAATGATATGCATGTCCGGAAAAAACGCGGTGATCGCTTCCTTGTTCCAGGATTCAAAGGAGAGCATATCGTGGTTCCCCGTCACATAGGTAACGTCGATGGCCTGATTGCGGCAGATTTCTTGAAGGGCCGGCACCACGCCATTGTTCATGTTGGCGGAAAGAACGTCAGAAAAGGTCTGAGGTGTAAATTCAGCGGGGCAAACCCAATCATCCAGAAGATCACCCAGAATAATCAATTCCGAAACGTCTTCTCTGGCGTTTAGTTCCGTCAAAAACCGTGCCAGATCAACGGCATGCTTCACCAGCCAGGAGTATCTGCCGTCCACATTCATGTGTATGTCACTGATGAAGACCCGTTTGTTTCTCCCAGAGGCCGCATGGGACTCTCTCGGTCCGTTTGGTCTGGGCACCATTTCGAGGCCGCCAGCCAAAGATGCGGCGCCAGCAATCGCCATCCCTTTTAAGAAATCTCTTCGTTTCATGATCATAATCTCCTGTTTGGTAACTTTATTTGGGTGGAGCATTCCTATTGCGAGCCGTTCACAACTTGAAAACGCTTCAGCAGGGTTACACCGGAAAGCAGCCTTTGGTCACATGCCGGATTCATGGGCGGGAGTCCTGAATGTTGCGGTCGCAGATGATATGTGGTAGCTCTCATGATGATGATTGTCATCTTTCCAGTATAAAGAGATCAGCATCAAAAGGCAATGTATGAGACACTGAAGAAAGCGTTTTCCTTTTGCATCATCGGCGGCGGTCTTACCGGAACGTCCATGCTGCTCCAGCTTGTTGAAGAATTTGGAAATCGATTGCGGCGGGGAAAAGCCCTTGAACGGAAGATCGAAATCCATGTCTTTGAGAAGAATGAAGTGTTCGGACCCGGATTTCCCCATAGCGATCAGCAGGCCAAGAATTTTCATCTCATCAACATGTGCGCACGGGATATGAGCATTCGATTGGGAAAGCCCGATGATCTGTTGATTTGGGTTGAAGGAAGCCGCAAGGATTTGGAAAGACGTTTTCCCGGGCTCAAGGACCCCTTAACGGCGGCAAACAGCCCGGACCCGGGGTGTTTGCACTATCCTCGACCCGTTATGGGGGAATATCTCAAGGCGCGATTTATGGGCGCTGTTTCACAGGCCCAAGAGATTGGCATAGGGGTAAGGCTACACCCCGGCCATGAAGTCATAAACGTTCTGGAGAATGCCCATAAACAAGTCCGTATAACCGCTCGGCATTTGGCATCGCAAAAAGCATTGGTGTTGTTCGCCGATCGCGTTCTTTTGGCAACCGGGCATTGGTCTGATAAAAAAAGCAGTGCCGGATATTTCGCTTCCCCCTGGCCGGCAACCTTTCTTCAATCCCAAATCCCGAAAGGCGCGGATGTGGCGATCATCGGGACGAGTCTCAGCGCCATCGATGCGGTGCTGACCCTGACATCCGACGGCAGTTTCAAAAAAACGGATTCAGGAGAGGTCCTATATTTCCCACCATCCAACCCCAGACGCCTCACACTCTATTCCAGGCAGGGCATGTTACCCGCGGTCCGCGGTCGAAACGGATCCTACAAAAATCGATTCCTCAACAGAGAAAGCATTGTTGAAATTGTTGACCGCAACGGAGAGCTGACGCTCAAAGACGTGTTCTTGCTTCTGAACAAAGATCTGGAGCGGGCGTACGGACATGCCTTTCCCTGGGGGGAAGTCACGAATCCTGGCGCATCACCGATAGAGGGCCTTGAACGGCACATACAGCAAGCCAGAGAAGGTGACGGTTCCGAGGGAGAACTCTTGTGGCAGACTGTTTTGCAGCAGCTGTTTCCAATGGTTCGAAGGGCCTATCTGGCCCTCAACCCTGATGAACGGATACGGTTCGAAAGGCATTACAAGTCGCTTTTCTTTGTCCACGCGGCACCCATGCCCATGATCAATGGGGTGAAACTATTGGCACTCATGCGGTCCGGTTTGGTCAAGGTCAGGAAAGTGGCCCAAAACCCTCCCTTCAACGTCCTGAAAGATCGTTTTTTATTTGCTTTTCGTAGCCCGAAAGGTTCAACCGACACCGAAAGCCATTCTTATGTGGTGGATGCGAGGGGTCAGAGTCCATATTACAATCAGAACAACGACCCTCTGGCGCAAAACCTCCTTCGATCCGGAACCGTTGAAATTGAACCTTTTAGGGGGAAGGATCGGCTGGACGAATGTGCGGACAAGGCAATGGCCGATTCGGAATCGCGGAATTGCAGCAATGGGAGCCTTTGGGTGGACCCTTTAAGCCATCTGGTTTTACGCACCGGGGAAGGCGGGAGTGCCGTGAAATCGTCCCGTATTTATGCTGTCGGCGCCATGACCCGGGGGCAGATCATTGATGCCAGCATGGCCCATGGCAGTGCCAGATCCACTAAGATGATTGCGCATGACTGGGTCGATCTGGTGTTTCCTTGAGTCTTTTTGAAGAAACGGCCCCCAAAAAACACCAATGCGCCGATGGATCAAACAGCGATCAAGCGCACCTGAAAGCTGATGAGGTCAAATACCAGGTGCATTCCGAGGTGTTCAAAAAACCGCGCCGAGCCGTAAATGACGCCCCAGCGGGTGCGATCGATGTCGAAATGGGCTTCTGCCGCCAACCCTTTTCCCGGGGTACCGGCGATGGTGGCCATGAAGTCCTGCTCGGCTTTGATACCCCTGATCTCAAGGGATCCCTTTATATGATAGTTGGGAATGCTTAAAAAGGGCTTTTCAACGGGTTTTGCGCCGGTGATGGTAAACTCCGCCTTCGGAAAAAGCGTGGTGAGAAAGAAATCATCGCTCTTGAGATGGGAAATGAGAACCGGCTGAAGATCATCCCCTAGAAGGTTAATATTGGTGATGGAATTCATGTCAATGGTAATACTGCCGGTCAGAATGCCGTCATTCACCGCCAATCCGCCACTGGCTATTTTCACATTTCCGAAATGGGTGGTGTTGGCATTTCGTCCCCACCACTGTATGGTGCTTTGTTCGATATCCACTTCATAGGAACCGCTTTCAAGATAGAGAAGGGTTTCTGGATCATCTGCGGCTCCGGTGCCCTCACCTTCAAGAGGGAGCCCCGCACCGCGCCAAGCTGAGATACCCCCCTCCAGAACATGGACGTCTTCATAGCCGTTATCAACGAGTTTTTTTGCGGCGTTGGCAGCGTCCATGGAGCGGCCGCTGGATCCGTAGACAACAATCGGGGCTGATTTACCGTCAACGATCTTTTGAATCTGATCCATAAAGATCACCTGAAAGACACAGGCGTTGACGGCGCCTGGCAAACGAACCTTTTGAAAGTGGTTGTCCAACAGCGTATCGATCAGGTAGAAAGACTTTTCGTCTTCCAGCCAGCGGTTCAGTTCCTTGGGCGAAAGGACCTGGTAGTTTTTCCGGGACATTTAATGAAATCCTCCCTGATGAAGGTTAAATTGGAAAGATGCCGTCACTCCTGAAACAGAAGAAAAGGTTGGGAGTTGCTGATGACCTAACGGATGATTGATTCAATATACCGTAAAACCTGTGTCCTAACAAGAAGAACCAATGGTTTAAATAGAAGTTTGGATTTGACCTAAGGTCACTTTTCATTTATGATACGCCTCAGCTATCCAGGGCCCGCCTCAATGAAGAACTTAGAGGGGTTTGAAACGCTGTTCTAGCGGCGATTGGGCTGGGAGGCGAAATCCTATTCTTGCTAAAATTGGGCTCTGAGGTATCGACTTGAACATTCTTTTGGTTTACCCTGCCTTTCCGGAAACATTCTGGGGTTTTCAACACGCTATTCGTTTTATCCGTAAAAAAAGCGCCTATCCGCCTTTGGGACTATTGACGGTGGCGGCCCTGCTGCCTGAAGAATGGCAAAAGCGGCTGGTTGACGTAAATGTGACGACGCTTCTTTCAAAGGACTTGGAATGGGCCGACTATGTTTTTATGGGGGCCATGGCCATTCAGCAGAAGTCGGCCCGGGAAATAATCGCCAGATGCAAGGAAGCCGGTGTGCCGGTGGTGGCCGGCGGACCGCTCTTTACGGCCCAACATGAAGACTTTGAGGACGTGGACCATTTTGTCCTCAATGAAGCTGAAATCACGCTGCCCGCATTTTTGGAAGATCTGCGGCGGGGAACGCCCAAAGCCGTATATGAAACATTCGATTATGCCGATATTCAAGCGTCACCTGCGCCCCTCTGGGACCTGATCCACCTGAAATCCTATGCGGCCATGGCGGTTCAATTCTCCAGAGGTTGCCCCTTTAGCTGTGAATTCTGTAATGTGACCGCATTGTTCGGTCACCGGTCCCGGTTTAAGACCGCCCAACAGATTCTTTTTGAACTGGAAGCCCTGTACGCCCGGGGTTGGCGTGGTTCCATATTTTTTGCGGATGACAATTTCATCAGCAACCGGAAATACCTCAAAACCCACCTCCTGCCGGCGCTGGCGGACTGGCGCAAGGGCAAGAGAGGTATAAGCTTCAACACCGAGGCGTCCGTCGATCTCTCAGACGATGATGAGTTGATGGATCTCATGGTAAAAGCCGGCTTTGATTCCGTTTTTATCGGAATTGAAACACCCGATGAAGCATGTCTTTCGGAGTGCAACAAGAAACACAACAGAAATCGTGACCTTGTGCAAAACGTCAAGCGCATCCAAAGGGGTGGGTTGCAGGTGCAGGGAGGCTTTATTGTCGGTTTTGACAGCGATACCGTGTCCATTTTTCAACGGCAGATCGATTTTATTCAGAAAAGCGGCATCGTGACCGCCATGGTCGGCATGCTGCAGGCGCCCCCCGGCACAAAACTCTATGAACGTCTGAAAAGGGAGGGAAGGCTCCTGGGAGATATGTCGGGGAATACCGACGGCACCACCAACATAGTGCCCAAAATGGATCCCGCCAGACTTCATGACGGATACCGGGACATTCTTAAAAACATCTATTCACCCAAGAACTACTACCGGCGCATAAAGATCTTCCTGAAAGAATACAATGCGCCAAGAATGCAAATCCCATTTGATTATCAACGCATACTGGCTCTCTTCCGATCAAGCATGCATCTGGGGATTTTCGGTAAAGAACGATTTCAGTACTGGAATATCCTCATCTGGACGATTTTTTCGCGACCGCGCTTTCTTCCCCTAACCATTACACTCTCCATATACGGCTACCATTTTCGAAAGGTCAGCGAATCGGACTCTTTTTGATTTATCGCAATCGGATGCCCAGGAAGATCCCTTCGCATTTGAGCATCAAGCACATCCCTATCTCCCATCATCATCAAAGCTTTTCCGGAATTTTTGTTGCGATGCGACAAAATTTCTGTTAGAGAACGGTTAAATTTCCCGGGGCCTGTTTTGCCTTGTTGGACCACACCCCGTCAAACCATCAAACCAAAGGGAGATGCATTGATTATGCCTGACTCGTTCATGACGCTTTTTCCCAATTTTCTCAATGCGCTTGAGGCAATAAAGCTTCCCATTCAGACCACGGCCCATCTTGCGGAAACCACCGTCCGGACCCAGGCACTGGGGTTCCAATTGCTAAAAGAGACAAGCCATCTGGGCTACCGGTTGATGAAGCGTTTCATGCCTCTCAACGGGCTCGAAGATGGCGAACTCATGAAAAAGATCTGCGACATCTGCGATGAGGGATCGGAACATATTCTCACCTTGACTGAGAAGAATGTCGCGGAGAATCTAAACCGATTCCATCAGAAAAGGCTTGCGGAACTGGCGTTTATAAATGTTTTCACTGAAACGATTCCCTCACAGGATTGGAGTGTGGCATATGACGATTCCAGGGTGATGCTTGACCTGCCGAGTCTCAGGCTGATCGATATTTCGGCGGACGTAAACCACAACGTTCAGAATTACGGGGTCGTTTTCGCTCCCAGAGCGGGCCATCATTCCAATATCGCCGAACGTGTTGCCATTTACATGAGGGATCGGGGACTCACCCGCATGGCCATTGTGGAACAAAAGTGCGCGGAAGAGATCCCCCTCCACATAGATGAAGAACGGCATTACGAGGGGTTTGACGGGCAGGTGGCGCAGTACCGGCAGATCTTGGAAACCCTGAAGGAGCAGACGGGATGTCCAGCCCATCTGGTGGCCATTTGCCAGCCCGGCCCCCTTTTGATGAGCACGCTCATACTGTACCCCCATCTTGGGAAAACCTTCGGTTCGGCCGGTTCACCCATGGATACGGATGGAGAAAGAGGGTATTTGACGGATTTTGCACGCATGGTCGGCGAGGACTACATTGACAGGCTCATGGATTTGCTGGGTCACACCATCCCGGAGGAACATCCCGGTGCCGGCAGGGAGACCTGGGACGGCCGGGTTCATGTGCTGGGTTTCTATTTCCTTGGAATGGATCAGCACCTGAAAAATTTCAGAAAACTCCTGTCAGACTTGAAAAGCGGAAAAGAGGATGAAGCCCAGCGCCAGATAAGTTTCTACCATTGGTACAATTATGTCCACCATTCTCCCGTTGGTTTCATGAGGGACACTTATCAGCGGATCTTTGTCAAGAATGAATTGATTCGGGGAACGCTGTCAGTTCGCGGCAGGAGGATTGGTATCAAAGATTATCCCGGCTCCGTTCCCATCTGGGCCCTTGGCGGCAATAAGGATGAAATTGCACCGCCGCTTCAGGCAACGGGTCATATGGAACTGATCGAGACGGTGCCCTCCCGGAAAAAACTGTCATTGATCTGTGAGGGGGGGCACATGGGCCTCTTTCGCTCCACCAGAATCCTGAAAGAATACTACAGCAGAATCGTAGATTTTATGTTGGAAAACAGCGACAAAGCGGTTGCATGAACCCGGGATCTTCTGCCTCTCTTTTCTAATCCTCTTGATTCTCTTTCTCAGGCTTTTCTGATGCGTCGAACGCATCAGGAAATGGATGAAAGGGTGTAAGACCGCTGATGCTCTTTTGCGCCATGGCGGACAGATCCATCCCCATGTCCAGCCACTTGCTGAACTGCTCATCCACCGTCTTCTTGTAGGTTAAGTAATTTTTGAGGGTCTGCTGAAGATGGTTGTTGAAGAAATCCTGAAGCACGTTGCCGCCGTATCGGATGATCAGGTGCAGAAGCGGCACCGGCAGCAGGGCCTTTCGCCCTCTGGCCTCTTCCATGATGATTTGGGTAAGGATAAATGCGGTGAAGTCCTCCCGGGTTTTGGCATCGACGACTTCAATCTGCCGGCCTTGCCGGACCAATTCCGCCACCTGATTGAGCGTTACATAGGTGCTTTTTTCCGTGTCGTACAGACGTCTGTTGGCGTATTTCTTGATCAGTATCTTCTCGGCCATTCTCACCTCATTATTTTGTTGAAATCCGTTATTGTATTGCAAAAATTATGTTAGGGTTCAGTCTTCCTCAGCTCCAAAATGTGGTTAGTGTACAATAATTGATTTGCTATGTCAAATAGTTAAGGGATTTTGTGAAATGCATGAGCGTCCGCAGATTTCCGAAAGACGAATTGTGCAGCGCACAATTTTTTTCTTGACAAAAATTCTGGGGGAATTATAATTGCACCATAAGTGATTCAAAACCCGCGGGAACCAAAATCTGACAAACAAGAAGATAAGGAGTCGCAAAATGGACCAAACTCAGATATTTAAACAGATGATTGATTTCAACAAAGCCGCCTTTGATAACAGCTTCAGCGCCATGGTCATGGTTCAGCAACAGACGGAAAAAATGGTCACGACCATGTTGGACCAGGCCACATGGCTGCCTGAAGAAGGTAAGAAAGCCATTCGGGATTGGGCTGATGCCTGCAAAAAAGGCTCTCAGGATTTCAAGAAAGCGGTGGATGATAATTTCAAGAAGGTAGAGGATTTTTTTGCATCTGCAAAAAAGTAGACCTCTAACGGTTTGAGGGCGGCGCTTAAAGCCGCTCTCTCATTTTATTGGGCATTCTGGGATATCTTCTCTCACCCGGCAACCATTTCCTACAGTTGAGGAAGGGAAACATGGAAAACATGAACCGTTTGGCCCAGGCTTCTTACCAATCCTTTTCCGATTTTCTGGAAAGGCTCGGGAAAATGAATCTTACGCTCATGGGGGCAACCCGCGAGCAGATGAAGATTTTTCAAACCTACTCAAAAGGCCTTACCACTTACATCAATGATTTCATGACCCCATTCTGGATTGCCCTCGATGCTTTTTCAGAAACCGAGAAGGGCAAACTGCAAAACCATATCCCCTACGAAAGCTTGAGAGACTATATGGAACTGTTGCAGTTTAACCTTCAGGTGGCGGAAAAGGGCCTGAACAGCAGTGTGGGATTGATGAGTGACTACCACAGCAAAGAAGCAACACAAGCTTTTTCCGCATGGCTCAATACGGTCTTTGACCGTGAGGGCGAGGATATTGAAGGATTCCTGGCCCGGCAGGCGGAAGCGCTGGAACAAGTGGTTTACGCATATCCGAAGGCGATACTGGAGATCGGGTCCGAGTACGGGTTTCATTTTGAAAGAGACGGATATAAAAAAGCAGGTGAAACAGACCGCTTTCTTCTTTATCAAGTCCTTCCCACCGTTAAAAAAGTCAGACCCCGAAAAAATGGAAAGCCGATCATCATCATCCCCCCTTATGTTCTGGGAGCCAATATTCTGGCTTTCCTGCCCGGTGAGAACAAAAGCTACGTCCATGCTTTCGCCAACGAGGGCATCCCCACCTATATAAGGATCATGAAAAGCATTGATGAAACCCCTGCCGTGCAAATCATGACGGGTGAAGATGACGCTTTGGATACCAGACTTTTCTGCGAGGAATTGAAGAAAAAGCACCAGCAAAAGGTGACGCTGAACGGATTCTGTCAGGGCGGGTTCATCGCGGTTCTGGACATCCTCTCGGGAAAACTGGATGGTTTGGTGGATGCCCTCATTACTTGCGTGGCACCCATGGACGGCACCAGAAGCAAATCGCTCATTGAGTACATGGAACATCTGCCTCCCAGATTCAGGGATCTGGGCTATGCCATAAAGACGCTTCCCAATGGGAACCAGGTGGTGGACGGCAAGGTCATGAGCTGGGTTTACAAACTCAAAAGCATGGAAAAGGAAGCCCCCGTCTTTTCCTTTTACCGTGACCTGATGATGTTTGGCCGGCAGGGGGTAAAAGGGCCAAAGATCAGCAAGACGGCGGCGGCCCTTAACCACTGGCTCATCTATGACCGAAACGACCTGCCAATTGCCATTACCCAAATGAGTTTTGACTCATACACGGTTCCGGTTACAAAGGACGGGATCCTTCCCGTTACGCTTTTCAACCGGAAACTCAATTTCAAGCGCCTCAAGGAGAAGAAGATCCCATATCTCATCTGCTATGCGGAGAAAGACGATCTGGTGGACAAGGCGGCGGCACTGGCACCGCTTGATTTCATGGATGCCGATGTCTCGGTCTTTCCAAAAGGGCATGGGGCCATCGCCACATCCTGGTCTTTGCCCACATCGGAATGCGCTCTTCACACCTCTTTTGGTGATGATTGTCGAGGTCCCGTCCTTTACCAATTGGATCTTGAAAAAGAGAAGTAAATCAATTGGATCAGTTTCAGGTCTTGTTAAAGGGAATGGGGCGGTTCCTCCCTTCGGATTCCCCAGGGGATGGTCAGGGAAATCTCCCTTAAGGTGGGGTGACAGTTGCCCCCGATGCTCACGCCTTTGGCGCCTTGGGAGGGCTGACCTGCGCTTCGCCGTCCAAAACCGTCGTCCCTTCCTGATTGACACAGACGGTTCTCAGCTTTGCGCGATTCTTAACCGTATCAACCTCCGAAACTTCAACGCTGGCGGTGATGGTATCACCGATGTAAACAGGGGCCAAAAACCTCAATTCTTGCTGGGTATAGATGGTTCCCGGTCCCGGAAGTTTATTCCCCAGTATGGCTGAAATGAAACCGGCCGTCAGCATACCGTGGGCTACCCGCGTCTTAAAAAACGTTTTCTTGGCGTATGCTTCATCAATATGGGCGGGATTCATGTCACCGGTGATCCCCGCATAAAGATAAATATCCGATTCGGAAACGGTCTTTGTAAAGGTTGCCGAATCCCCCACTCGAATGTCATGAATGGTCTTTCCGATCATGCCTGGCTCCTTTCAACATCACGATCTGTGGTTACATTCTCCCTTTGATGGTTTCCGCCATGCTTTTACCCACACAAAGGGGCCTTGGGTCAAGATATTTCTCACCAAAATGGATGTTAGGAAGGAGCGGTTCATTACTGCCGGCGGCCGGGACAGGGTTACGCCGATTTTAGATTGAGCTTGTTCCGCGATTGCTTCTGATATATTATGCAATTAGGTCCGGGGAATAATGGGAAGTCCGGGGGCAAAAAAATGCATCAGTTTGCGGTGCTGCAATTGACGGGATGTGCGGGATGCGAGGTGTCGCTTCTAAACGCTGAAGAATGGTTGGAGGAATACGAACTGGTCTATATGCCGCTGGTCATATCCGCAAACACCATTCCCCAGGTGGACATCCTCCTGGTGAGCGGCGGTGTAAGAACAGACGAAGATCTATATCGTTTGCGCCGGGCCGTTCCCAAAGCCAAAAAGGTTGTGGCGGTCGGCACCTGTGCCATATCCGGCGGCGTG
>JANQDY010000088.1 GCA_028278625.1 Thermodesulfobacteriota bacterium | reverse complement strand
AAAAATAACGGTTGTCATCATGGTATAAATCTATGAAATCAAAATCAAACAAAGCTATAAAAGTTCTTACCTTTATGGTTCCGGCTTGTCCGGGTTAGGTATATGGACGGTTATTATCATTTTCTCCACAGGCGCCCTCCTGAGCATGAACCTTGGCGTTCATGGCGCCGGTATCACGGACCCTTCGGTCGTCCTCCATCCCGCCCTCTCACTTGCCCCCTTTTTTTGAAATGCTTCTGAGGTACGCCACCTCTTGCTTGAGCCTCATAATGGCCGCCTGCTGTTCCTGGACAACCTTTGTCAAAACAGCCACCACATCCGCCGGACTCATCCCTTTCCTGTCTTTTGTGGCAACCAGATCCGGCAGGTCTTCCGCGATAAAACCCACATGCCCTTCCCCGGGATCCGTCTTGTACCGGAATTTCACCGGCTGAAGTTCTGTTAACGCCTTAACCGCCTCTTCCCGGGTAAGCGCTTTTATGTCCTCTTTAACCTCCCTGCTGGAAGCGTTGGTCCACACGCCGCCTGCCGAGACATAGGCGCCACTCCCCATGTGCAGGGGTTGTTGAGGGGCCGCTGTTCCGATCCCCATATTGCCGCCGTTGGGGTTGATGACGAGGTTTTTATATCCCACCCCCTCCTGGAGGGCGAATACCTCGGCATATTCATGGGATTCACCCACGTTCCAGCCAAAGTAGATGTTCTTTTTGTTGGAGGATGCCTTATCGGTGATGACAATCCCCCTGTTCCAAACGTCCTGGCCCAGTACAAAAGGGGCGCTCCCCCAGGGGGTTGCATCGTTTATCAGCAGGGATGTGCTACATCTGAGGCTGCCGTTTATTTTCAGGAAGCGTTGGCTGAAATCACCGTAAACGAGCGGTTTATCCGTGGGGGTGTTGGCGATGATGAAGGTATTTGTTGCGCCATCATCTCCTTGCGGTTTGATTGTGCCGGGTTTTCCCGGTATCGGTTTGATGATGCCATGTTTCTTTGATAGCCCACCCAATTGATCTGTTGCCGACCCATCGCCGATGAATCCAAAAAATGAAAGGATAAACACCCAAAACAGCATTCTATTCTTCATGGCTCCAGTCCTCCTTATTAATGGCTTTCGGCACAGTATTTTCTCCATTATTTGTGTGTCAAGAGAATACTTTGGCAAGAACAACGGCAGTGTGCCCCCAAGGTTTTTGAAATTGACGAATATCGGCCAATTACGTATTATGGGCAAAAAATAGTTTCTGCTGAAAAAGGGCCAGGTTTTGAAGTTTAATCCTTTCAGGAAGTTGCATCGAAAATGAAACGCGCAAATTGGCAAATCTTGCTTTCTTTTCTCCTTGTGACCGCTGCTCAGCCTCTAATCACCAATGCCCAGGAACCGGTGGATATGAGGGACTATGTGCATCGATCTGAATACGAAGCGCTCACGGAAAAATTCGAGGAACTTCAAAAGCGCCTTGACAGAATGGAAAAGCGTCAACTTGAGATGGATCAGCAGGTCCGGCAAAAGGAGACAGTACCTGAACCCGCAAAGGCGGATGAAACGGCAGTTCGTGCTGAAACCGAAACACCACCGGCAGAACCTGAGGAAAAACCCGGGAAGACGGCCTCTTTGCATCTGCCCACGCCCGATGAAATTACGCCCGGTTGGATACGGGCTGAACGATGGCGCCTGGCCGAACCTGATCAAGTGCCCGACATGGACGCGAGAATCGCCAGTGTGGGGGATATGGACCTCTACATGGCCTTTGATTCGGTGGGGCGGTTTCAGTATCTGACACAGGACAATGTGGTCATTGACGGGAAAGAGCCCGAAGGCCTTGAACCGGGCTTTCAAACACCCTTTGGAAACGTTGGGTTTCTTGCGAAATTCGGGGACAAAATGGATGTCTATTTTGACCTGTACATATCCAGCCGCCCCCATCCAGACCATATGCAGGGGGACCAGGGGTACCTGCTGATCCGGGATCTGCCTGAGCAGCTAAAGGGGTGGAAGCCCCTGGACTGGGCATTTGAAACCATTGACCTGAAAGCCGGCGCCTTTGAAATCGACTATGGTGATGCCCATTACCGCCGCTCCAACAACGCCGCCGTCCAGGCAAACCCGCTCATCGGCAACTATGTTGTGGATCCCCGTGCCACGGACATTGGCTTTGAGATCATGGGAACCACCACCCCTGTTCAATGGCTGGTAGGCTTTGGCAGCGGCACCTATCAGGGACACTTCGATCACGGCGGGGGTTACAGCGTTCACGGCAAAGTCTGGGGAAATGTAATGCCATCGCTCCGGACATCCTTTTCCATCTATCACGCGGATCATTCGGGCGACGGTCCGGGATGGCCTCCCGGTGATGGTACCGCCGGGGATTTGTTTGTCACCAACCGAAGCGGTGGCCCCTATGCCGCGGTGATGGGCGGTGGCGATGCACCGGGGCAGGTCCTTCTCGGTGCCGGACAGGACGTGACGGCATCACAACTGGACCTGACCTGGCGCCGCAAACCCTTTGAAGTGTTTGGATACATGGGCTGGATGCAGGATGCCGACATCAACGGAAACGCTCCGGGCACGCCCAAAGACGCTTGGCTGTACTATGCCTGCGAAGGGATTTACAACATCAATGATCGTCTCTATCTTGCCGGGCGATTCAGCGGCGCGGCGGCCCGTTATCTGGACAATCTCTCAAGCAGTGGAATCGTCAACCGGATTCAACTGGGCGGCGGATACTGGATATTTGACACGGTTCTGGGAAAACTGGAATTCGTCTACCAAAAATACAGCCGGTTTCAAGAACAGGATGGTGAAATCAACGGTGTTGAGGTCTGGCGAAGCCCTGATTTTAAAGGCGTCATTGCCGAGGCCTCTTTTGGTTTTTGATTTCCATCTCCCGCATTATGACCCGCATTATGAAAGGAACGCTTTTGATGAAGCCACGCAATCACTTGGGATTATGGATCTGTGCGTTGAGCCTGCTTTGCCTGTTTCTGGTGCCTACGATTCATGCTGAAACCATATCCCGTTATGAACCCACGGGCACCAAAAACGATGTGAAATTGAACGGTACTTCCAATATTCACGACTGGAGTGCGGAAAGCCGCATCATCAAGGGCTATGTGGAGATTGCCGAAAAACAGAGATCCGGACTGCTGAACGGAAACCCGCCCAAAACACTGTCGGCGCCTGAAAACCTGAGGGCGGACGTGACCATCCCCGTCAAGTCCTTAAAGAGCGAAACGGTAGGCCTCCAGGAGGCCATATGGAAGGACATGGACTGCAAAGAACATCCGACCATCCATTACAGTTTCGTGAAAGCGGATCTAACGCGTGGCAATCTTGTTTCCGGTTTTACCTTTGATACGGAAGGCCGGCTCACGGTCAACGGCATAACCCGACCTGTCAAAATGAACGTGACCATCAAAGAACCGGATGCGGATGAGATCTTCGTTGATTGCAGAGTAGATCTCAAAATGACCGATTTCAACATCAAGCCGCCAAGCCTGCTTGCGGGGCTCATTAAAGCAGGAGACAAAATCCATATTAGAGTTCATTGGGCCCTCGGCAGAAGGAAGATCAACTGATACGATATGACCGATGCGTCAGGGACTTACGGTTATCATTTGCAGCGTTATTGATCCGTTCGTCAGCGTTGGGGCCTTGATGATGGTTGTATTGGGAGTCTGAGATGTGAACAATACGCTCCAACCGCCGTTCAGTGTCAGGTGTTTTAATGCGTTTAAGGTGATCGATTCTGTGTAAGTTCCCCGTGCGATCCTTATGACAGCCCCTGTACTTTCCCCGTTGATCGCCGCCTGGATTGATGAATAGCATGGGGTTTTTCCGCCGCACGTCCCACTCTTGCTCACATATGCGTATGAAACCGGGATGTTGGCCTTGAACTTGCCGATGCGGGTTCGCCACCCTTCCGCCGAATTGGTCAGATACTCGTTCGTATACCAGAACGTCGCATCATCCGATGGGTCCACATTCATGGAGCTGTAATCACCCCATCGATTGGTATTTGTCTGGGAAGCGGTTCCGGCGGTCAATGTGGCCTCGCTTTGAAGCGTGCCCGCCGCATCGGAAGGAAACCGGATCGCATAGCGTATGGAGGGATACAAGGTCCCGCTCGATACGCTGTACCCGAGGGCGATATTCCCGTTACCGTCCATGGCGATACTTCCCATCCAGCGATGGTGGGCATCGGGAGCATGGGTCCCCTCTTGGTGAATTGACCATGAACCGCCGGTCTTTCTGAGCTCGAACCATCGGATACCGGCATGGTTTGAAAAATCGGCCACGTCCACCGTGAAATTGCCAATCAAGGTCTGGTGGGTGCCGAAATTACGGTATTGAAGCCGCCACATGGGCCACTCGGAAATGACATCCAGCTTCTGGGAGGTTCCCTTTTGGGGGATGCAGTCCCAGGAAAACCCGCAGACCCCGTAATTGAACGGGGATGTGGTTAACGTCTGGGCAAGGGTGAATGTTGAGTTTGCGGGGGTCGCGAAATCAACGTGAAATTCCCATATTTCCAGGACATTGCCGGTTTTCATGGTGTAGAAATAATTGGGGGCTCCTGAAGGGGGCGGCGTGGCGCCGTCCAGGTCGCTGGGCAACATGAAGTTTCCGGTCTTCTGAAATTTCTGATAGGTGGCAGGTTGACCCTGAAGCATCTTTTCACGGTCGAATGCGTACGCGCCAACATCTGATTCGTTGGCGGACATGTAATAGGCATCGGGCCAGACGCCGAACTTTGGATAGTCGGGAAAATAGTCGTTAATCTCGAATGCGTAAAGATGGTATGCGCCTGTTGGGTCCGCCGTCTGGGAAATGGCAATGCATTCGTGGTAAGGCGTTTCACATACGGCGAACTGGCTCAACAGCCAACGACCCGCCAGGGGATCGTACAAAACCACCGGGTCCCCGCTATTGCACCTTTCACAGGCGTTCCCCTGGCCTTGCCACAGCTGATTGATGTCGGTGGGTCCTGAAAGTTTGTTTCCGTTTTTGTCAAAGATGGCGAAAGAGGTATTGACCATTTGCACGTAATGGTTGGGGCCCACATCACCGATGGGGTCGGGCGGCCATCCGGATCCTCCGCTACTAAGACGCATCCCTTCAAAACTGAGGTCTGGGGAAGGGGTTCTGACAGGCACTTCTCCATCGGTTGCCTTGACCAATGGATCAATCATTTTGGGACCTGGTTCCCTGATACCCTGTGCGTATTTTCCGGTCTTCCTCGGAAATTCCCGAAGGGAATCGTCCGCGATTGGCGGTTCCCTAACGGGCAACTGCCCCACTTCCCGGCTTAATCCCGGGATTACCGGTTCACTCACAAAAAACGTTGCGTCATTTTGGATATGAGAAACGCTTTCCTCAGCGCATAAGCCGCTTTCCCCAAAAAGACGCCAGACGACGCAAAAGCAAAAAAAGCACGAGATTGTTATTGGTCTACCCATCATCACCTTCTTTCTGAGTGTGGCCAATTAACCTCTCAGGGAAAACCGTTTTCCAAATTCTAAAGGTAGGCGATAAGGGATTTTGAATCAAGACCTAATATCCCAAAAGGAATTTCCAGAGTTTATTGTGCCGGTGAATCGATCTTATGAGTGTCGTTGTTTTTGTATGTTCCCCTAACCCTACCCGATTGCTTCACAAGGAGTTCTGTGGTAGTCTTTTGTCTCGCAATCAGCTCTTTCCAATCCATTTTCCAGAATTTCAAGTTCTGCTATTTTTGTTCCGTTGCCTTCCACAAGTACTTGGATCGTGAGAAATGTCTTTTTGACACATGGGGGTATTAAAATGGGAGAGATAAAAGAAAACAGCGAACAAAAACATACCTTAAGTCACCCAACAAGAATCCTTCTCATCTTCCTGCTGGGAATTTATCCTCTCTTTTTATGCACTGAGGTTTTGGCGGAAACCATTTCCGAAAGCATTGGATCCGTTTGTGACATCAATACTGAGATCGGTGACGGATTTCCCTGGATCAATTTTGGGGAAGGTCAAGCGTTTACTGAAAACACCGCTTCCATGGCCATTGACGCTCAACTCCAACCGCTCTCACTGGCGTCCGGCCGGTTCGATGACGATGGGACCCCTGACTTGGCATTGGGATACGAAAGCTTGAACGGGGGACGCATCGTTATCTACAAGGGGAATCCCGATGCAATTTACCCCAACACGATTGCCGCCAAAGAACGAAAAGCAAGCAGTACGTTCACCAATTCACCATTCCTTTCCCCCATTATCGACCTCGAAGTCCCCGGGGCACCGGTTTTCATGGTTTCAGGGGATTTCAATGGAGACCGGCATTTAGACCTTATTTTTGCTTCCGAAGGGAAAAAAACGCTCTATGCCTTGTTTGGTGATGTAAACGGCACGTTAGAGGATATAGAGGAAATACCGCTGCCGGGCGTGGCAACGGCAATGATTGCAGGGGAATTCTATAACCCCGTGGACTTTGACAGGCTGGTTCTGGCCGTATCAGGACCTGACGGTTCAAAAATTCTGTTTTTTGATGAGCGCTCCTTGTCATTCTTGACAGAACCGCGCTACTTGGAACTGGCGCATGAGGTTGAGGATCTCGCTTGGGGAAGAATGGATGATGACGGTTCCGCGGATCTTCTGGTTGCAGCCGGCAATGAACTTGTTATCGTTTCCGGCAGGGAACTGTTTCAGCTTGATGGTACGGAACCAGGAGAAGAGCTGGATGAAGCGGCGGTCACAAGCATATCGCTGGCATTTCGGCCAATCGCCTTGGCAGTGGGCGATTTTATAACCGATGACAACGCCAAGCCGGAGCTGGCGGCTCTTTCAATGGATGGAAAAATCCATATCTTTAAGGGATTTGACGAAATGGCCAAGGGCTTTAGGGAGCGCATCACGTTATCCGCCCTGGACAGCGATATTTCATCCGGAAAACGCCCTGGTCTTCTGACGGCCAATATTTCGACCCATCCCTCTGATGATCTTCTCCTCATTGATCCCCAAGACGGTAACATGTCCGTCATGTTCGGGGAAACAAGGGAGGAGGACGATTACGGGGACGCCTTTCCGCAACCGTTTTCCATTGCTTCACTCGGTATTCATGACCAACCCGTCGCGGTCCTGCCCATGCGCCTCAATTCCGATGCATTGCAGGATCTTGTGATTTTGCACGGTGACGGCGAAATGGGAGCAAGCCTGCTCATGAGTGAACCGGTTCATATCTTTACGGTGAATTCCACGGGGAATCAACATGACTGCAAGGGGGGGGACGGGGTGTGCAATATCAAAATCGGCGAGGACCCACAGGGGAATCCCATTTGCGGCGGCGGCTGCACCCTTATCGCGGCAGTCACTGAAGCCGGTTCAAGTCCGGGGGCGGATAAAATCGCCTTTAATATTCCGGGAACCGGCCCGCACACCATCGAACCTTTAAAAGTTGGTTCAACCGTGGTGCCCCTCAGCTTGCCAATCGTGGATTCGGTCACCATTGACGGCACAACGGAGCCGGACCATGCGGACAAACCGATGATTGAGACAGGATATTACGGCTTTCTCATCGCGGCGGACAACTGCACGGTGAGGGGGCTGGTCATAAACAGGTGCACTGGCATTGAAATCCAATCCAATTACAACTTGATAGAAGGGAATTTCATTGGAACGGATGTCACGGGTACGGTCGCCCGGCCCAACGAATGTTACGGTGTGGTTATCAACAGGGGAAACCGCAATGCCATAGGGGGCGTAGAACTTTCCGCCCGAAATATTATTTCCGGCAATGATTGCGGAGGGATAAAGGTCTATAAGAGCCAGGAATCAACCGTGATTGCCAAGAATTTTATCGGGACCGACATCACGGGGAAAAAGGGGTTTACCTATTCCGGGACCGGTGTGGATATCGTCGACAGTCAAAACGTCCTGGTTGGGGGCAAAACGGAAAAATGGGGGAATCTTATCTCCGGTAACAGCTACGGCGTCGTGGTACTGAGCGATATGTCCACTTCGGGAAACACGCTGATTTGGTATAATGCCATTGGAAGTGATGCCGACGGAAACGCCTTGATCGGTAATGCTCTGGACGGGATTGTGTGTCAGAGGGTTGAGGAGAATGTCAGTATGTTCGGAAATCTAATCGGTGGGTCCGGATGGGTCGGCACCGGCCCCGGCGGCAGCACGGGCTTTCGAAACGGGATAAGGATTTCCAGAAGCAAGGATGTAAATATATATGCCAACGGCATCGGGATTAAATACGATGGAACGGGAATTTTGAGGAATGCGGAATCAGCGGTGAGAATCGATGAATCGTCCGGCATCAAAGTCCAACTAAACACGATTGCCGGCAATGGGACCGGTGTTTGGATCAGCGGCAATTACGGACCCGCCGAAAACAATGAGGTTTCAGGCAATGCCATCGGCTGGAACAAAACAGGTAAATCTTGTTTTGGAAATGCGGGAGATGGCATATTGATTACGGGATCAGGGGCCCGGAATAATAAAATCTTTGCAAACCTTGTTAGCGGAAGCGGAAAGGTCGAGGGTGGAAAGCAAGGTTATATGAATGGCATCCACATTGTGAAAAGCAATAACAACACCATCAGATCGAATGTCATCGGTCGCTCCACCACCGGCACCACTTCCTGCCCAAACAAGGAATGCGGCATAAAGATCGAAAATGCAAGCGATAACCTCATCGGGGGATCAACCACGAAAGATGGAAACACCATATCGGATAACAGAACAGGGGTTCATATTGTGAGCACCGGCTCGGTCACGCAGTATAATACTCTGTCGGCGAACCGAATCGGAACAAATGAAAAATCAGACGAGATCATCGGCAACAAACGTGACGGCGTCGTCATAGAAGGCATCAACG
Source organism: Thermodesulfobacteriota bacterium (assembly GCA_028278625.1). The sequence continues at coordinate 113,806 of JANQDY010000088.1, read as the reverse complement.
CCAAGAACAATGCCGTGATGAATAACGTCATCGGCGGAAACGGAACGGATGCTTCCAATGCCGGGCAGCAAAACGGCATCCGCATTGAAAACGGATCGGACAACAAAATCAAGGGGAACTTCATCGGTACGAACAGTGAGGGAGACGTCCGTCTGGCAAACAAAGGTCATGGCATACGAGTGACCAACAGCAATGGGAACAAAATCATCGGCATCGGATACCTTCAAGGCAATCTTATAGCCTTTAACGGTGAAGACGGGGTGTACATTGAATCCGGCAACAAAAACTACATAAGAGGAAACAGCATTTACGATAACGGCGGACTGGGTATCGATCTCGGGGTTAATGGCGTTAGGGCATCGCAATCGCAGCGTGCCAACAACATGGTCCAATGGCCCGCATTGACTTCCGCATCGCCCTATACCGGCAAAACAGCGATTATCGGCGATGTCATCGATTCACCCAATACCACCTACCATATCGATTTCTATTCAAACAAGACCTGTGATCCTTCCGGCCACGGAGAAGGGAGGACACACCTGGGGTCCGCGGAACGTACCACCGATGCAAACGGCGACAAGCATTTTGCATTGACATTTGATACGGTGGTGCCAACCGGACAATTCATTACCGCCACATCTACCGATCCCGGGGGAAATACCTCCGAATTCTCCAACTGCGTCGAAGTATCCGAAGGGAGGGGAGACAGAGACAGCGACGGCATCGCCGACATCATTGAAGCCTTTGCCCCGAACGAAGGCGATGGCAATGGTGATGGTGTTACCGACGATGAGCAGTCAAATGTGGCTTCGTTCCAACTCATTGATGACAAAGGATATGCCACTTATGCGGTATCAGGTGAATGCACCGCTTTAGCGATTTCCTATCCGCTTGAAGAAGCATCATTGGAAAATGATGCGCTCTTTGATTACCCGTTTGGTGTCGCGGGCTTTTCCATCCCTTGCGAAACGGCTGATCTCGTGGTCATTTATCACGAACAAAAGGACCTGGGCAATTATATCTACAGGCAGTACGGTCCCACCGGGCCCGATGATTCTGAGGGAGATGCGTGGTACAGCCTGCCCGATTCCGTGGATACGGAAGAGAACCGGGTTATTGTTAGGTTGAAAGATAATGCACCTGGAGATGACACCGGTGATGACGGGCTTATCCAGGGAAAAGGGGGGATGGGATTGCTGACGCGGCCCATGCACAGATGATCGGTTTTTTAAGGGAGGTTGTTCATATGAGAAGCAGCATCACGGTTTTCCTTTCGCTCATAATTACGTTGACTTTCGTTCCAGTGGGCTTTTGGCAGTTGCCCGCGGCGATTTCGGGCGCCGCTGACAAAGAGACTTCCGGATCGCTTTCCGAAACGCCAAGGGTTACCGAACCCATAGAAACCGGCAGTTCAAATGGGGCGGATTTCGCCATCGGCCCTGCCGGAACCGAGGGGGCTGACAACACCTTTTACGGCAATCTTGCAGGAGACGGCAATTCCGGGAGTAACTGCACTTTCATCGGTGCTGATGCGGGTTCCGGCGGGAACAGCGGTTCTTCAAACACTTTTCTGGGAAACGGCAGCGGATGGAAAAACACCGGCGGGGGCTCAAACACGTTCATGGGAAGGTATGCCGGAGCCCTCAACAGCGATGGTAACAACAACACCTTCATCGGACGGGCTGCAGGATACAATAACAGTGGCGGTCATGAAAACGTCTGTATCGGCAGCAGGGCCGGTTACAACGTGAACGGGAACGGAAACGTTTTCATCGGCAGTCATGTGGGATACAACAAGCAGAGCACGGACAACAAACTTTACATTGACAATTCGGGGACTTCCGACAATCCCCTGATCTGGGGTGATTTCGATACCAACGACGTGGTGATCTACGGGGGATTCAGGGCCATTTCGAGCCATAGTGCCTCCGACAAACGGTGGAAAAAGAACATTCAGCCCCTTACGGCATCCTTGGACAAGATATCCGGCCTGCAAGGGGTAAGCTTCGAGTGGGATACGGACCAATATCCGGATATGGGGATGAAAAAAGGGAAACAGATCGGCCTTGTTGCCCAGGACGTCGAGAAAAAACTGCCGGAATTGGTATCGGAAGATAAAGACGGGTATAAAGCGGTATCCTACGACAAACTGGCAGCGGTGCTTGTGGAGGCGGTAAAAGAACTAAAGAGAGACAACGAACGGCAAAGGGAGGAAATCAAACGGCAGCAGGCGGAGATCGAAAAGCTGCGTGCCCTGATCGAAGAACGCAAGAGTTGACGCGCTCCTTTTTATATGCTTGCATGGTATCGGTTCTTGTGAATTCACATCTTCACTTTGATCTTTCATCAATCACTTTCCGTACGGCCTTTGCCATATGGGACATTTGAACCGGCTTTATCAGAAAACCATTGATTCCCATGGATTCGGCTTTTTCTTTGTTGATGAGTTGACTATATCCGGTGATGAGTATGATTGGGATATCGGAACGGATTTTTCGCAACTCTCCCGCGAGCTTGTCGCCGGTCATATCTGGCATGGTCATGTCGGTAATAACCACATCAAATCGATGCGGCTGTCTGGAGAAGAGACGCAAGGCGTTCCGTACGCTGGTTGTGGCCATGGTTTTATACCCAAGCCGTTCCAGCATCTTTTTTTCAATATCGAGGACATCCTCTTGATCGTCAACAAGCAGAATCTGTTCTGAACCTCCGTTGACATGTACTTCCAATCCGTTTGTGTCTTGGTCCAACCCCGGCCCGGTCAACGGCAAATAGACGTAAAACTCAGCCCCCTTTCCCGCCTGACTCTCCACCAAAATGGTTCCTTTGTGGCTTTTGACGATGCCGTGCACGACCGCCAGACCCAATCCCGTGCCTTTCCCCTTTTCCTTTGTGGTGAAGTAAGGTTCAAATATTCGTTCCAGATCCTTTGGGGGGATTCCGATACCGGTATCGGAAATGATGAGTTTTGCATAGAATCCCCTTGGTAAACCCGTAAGACCGGTAATCTCACCATCCATTTCGGTTCGGGACAAGGAAATTCCAAGGGTTCCGCCTGTTTCCAACATGGCTTGATAGGCATTCGTGCACAAGTTCATGATGACCTGATCAATCCGCGAGGGATCTCCCATGATTCGACACGCCGCATCGATCTGGGTTCGAATGCGGATCGTGGAGGGAATGGCGGGGCGAAGCAGTTTGAGCGCATCTTCAATCATCAAATGCAATTTTATGGGTGACCTGACCTGATCGTCCTTCCGGCTGAATGAAAGAATCTGGGCCACAAGGTCACGTGCCCGCACAGCTGAGGTGTAAATCGCCTCCAGTTTATTTCGGATCGGGCTTTCAGCCGGCAAGTCCATAAGGGTCAGCTCGGAATAGCCCAGAATTGAAGCCAGGATGTTATTAAAATCATGGGCGATGCCCCCCGCCAGAGTGCCGATGGACTCCATTTTCTGGGCCTGAAGGAGCTGTGCCTGAAGTCTTTCCCGTTCCTTCTCGGCCTGCTTCCGGTCGCTGATGTCAGTGAGTGACACGATCCGATTCTTACCCACAAGATTGACATTGACAATAACCGTTTTGATTTGGTCCGCCTTGTTCATGATGCGACACTCATATTGAGAGGGTGGAGGATCCCCTTCGTTTAAGCGTTTTGCGTGATATAACAGCATGCGGTCTAGGTCTTCCTGAACCACAAAATCGCTCCATTTCTTTTTGTCAATGATTTCCGATCTGGAGTATCCACTCAGCTCTTCAAACACGGCATTGCATTCCAAAATGGTGCGATCATCTCCAAAAATACCGGTGGCGGTTCCCTTGTTCTCAAAAATAGCCCTGTATTTTTCCTCGCTTTTCTTCAAAGCCACTTCCGTTTGCTTTTTCTCCGTGATATCCGTAATGAAGCCTTCAAGGGCAATCACATTCCCATGGACATCGAAGACGCCCTGGCCCTGCTCCCATACCCACACCTCTCGCCGGTCGGCTCTATGAATGCGGTACGTCAGGTTAAAAGGGCTTTTGTTTCGAAGGGCCGTTTGAATGGCGTCCCAAACCATATGACGGTCCGATTCTTTGATGAGGCTACCGTAGGACACGTTGGTGTCACCAACCAGATCTTCGGCCTTGTAGCCAGTGAGGGAAAAGCAGCCCTCGCTGACAAACATCATGGTCCAATTCCGATCATTCCTGCACCTGTAGGCCATTCCGGGAAGGTTGCTCATGAGGGTGCTTAGCTGCCGTTGTGTCTCTTTTAGCCTCTCCTCTGCCTCTTTTTGTTTCGTTATGTCCCTAAAACTCCATAAACGCCCCATGACCTGTCCATTTTTGAGTACCGGTTTGGAAAAACGCTGGAAAACGCGGCCGTCTTTAAAGTGGAGAAGACCCATAACGCTTTCGTTTGAAAGATACGCTTTCCGAAGGGACTCTATGAACCCATCAGGGTCCTCTAGCTGTCTCAGCACTTCCTGGTGAAGCGCTGCCCTGTCACCGGTCGCAATGGCTGCATCGGAAATATGCCACATTTGGACAAAACGGTTGTTGGTGTATGAAAAGGAGCCGTCACTATGGCCCAAAAGAATACCGTCTTCCGTGGCGTCGAGGATCATGGAAAGCAACTCTTCTTGATCACGCAGTTTTTCCAGGGAATTGTTTCTTTCCGTCAAATCACGGCAGAAACACACGAAACGGCCGCCATACGCCTTCAGGTATGTGGTCGAGATTTCAACCGGCCACACAGTGCCGTCCTTCCTGCGGTGTTTCGTCTCAAAGGTGTCGGATCCTTTTGACATAACCGCCTCTATCCGCGCGGCTGTCTCTTTGGTTGATTCCACGGCATCCAACTCGCTGATCTTCAAGCCGATCATCTCGTCCCGGGTGTAGCCGCTCATGGCGCAATAGGCGCTGTTCACGTCCATCACGCGGCCCGTATGGTCGAGCACCCAGAATCCGTCCACCGCCGTCTGAAGAATCGTGGAAAGGTAACGCTCGCTCTCTTGCAGCGCATCCTCGGCCCTTTTTCGGTCGCTGATATCTTTCGATTGGGCCAGAAGACATTCCTCACCGGCATATGATATGGGTTTTCCGGAGAATTCCGAATAGTATATCTCGCCGCTTTTTCTGCGAAGGGAAAGGACGACATTTTCTACCTTGCCGGTCCGTTTAAGGGTTTCGATGAAACGCTCTCTTTCTTCCGGATTCACATACATATTGAGTTCAAAGGGTGTTTTCCCAAGGACTTCTTCCCGTAAATAGCCGGTCTGATGGCAGAACCCGTCATTCACGTATCGATAGCGCCCATCAGCCATGCGTGTGACCGTAATGGAATCCGTAATGCTTTCAAAGGTGACGCGGTATTTTTCCTCGCTGTCCCGCAGTGCCTGTTCGGCGTTTTTTTGCTCGGTGATATCCGCGCCGAAAATGGCCAGCCGTTCTTCATTGGTAGTTGCATCTTTTATGGGAAAAATGGTGGATGAGTAGCATTTATCTTCGACCCGATCTTCTACTCTTTGCGGCTTTCCGGTCTTCAGCGCTGCCATCCCCTTGAGCTGCCTTTTTTGCCCAATGTCGTCGGGGAAATAGCCCCTCAGGAGTGTTCCCAGAATCTCCTCCGGCGTCTTGTTCAACCGTTTTGCGCCGGATTCATTCGCATAAAGAACCTTACCGCCAAGGTCGATAAGAAAGATGCCGTTTGGCGCATGGTCAAAGAGCTGGAGAACATTCTGTTGCTTTTTCAAGGATGCTTCCAACTCATTAACCCTTCGCTCCAAATCTTCGTAGGTGGGTTTTTCAATCATGGGAATTCACCCCCAAGGTCCTTGAATCATTCATACCTTAAAGAACAGATGTTAACACAATGATCGTTTTTTTGAAACGGCACCCAACAGCACGGGAGGTTGAAATGTGAATATAGCGTATAACAGTTGTTTAGAAGCCGCTAGAAAGGCGCATCTACGCAAATGAAATCAAGAGAGGGAATGAGGATATTTGAGTTGCTTTGAATGATGTAATCATCCGATTCCATGGGCGCATATTATTGCGATAATATGAGCCCATGAGATCGAAAACTATTCTAACAAGAAGTCCAGAAGGGTGCAATCGCGCAGATTATTTCCCCGATCCCCTGATTCTCACAATCCCGGATCGAAAAGGAGCACTTCTCCTTTTTTGATCTCAAGACCTTCGCCCACCGGGAGCGGTTCATCCATGCCCTTGAGGAAGACAGCCAGGTCATATTGCCCGGGTGTCACCGGAAAAGCCTTCCAGAGGGGCCAATCATTGTCCCACCGGCGCTTAACCTTTAAGACATGTTCTTCCTGGCCTTGTGGAGATAATTGCCAGGAAACGATCTCCGGGTTCGGCGTGAGCTGGATTCCCGAATCCAGCGTGACAACGGTCTCCTTCCCCTCCTCTATTTCAATCCCCCGAACAACCCTGAAGAGTTCTGGGGACCGGCCGTACACCAGACCCAGATCATAGGTGCCTGCGGGAACCGGTTTGGGCTTCCAGATGTAGTAGTCGTTGCCGCCTGCATCGTTTCTCACAAAAGGCGTGTCGCCCTCCGGGGGCATCACGGCGATGGCCACCGTGGCCTCGCCCAGGCCTTCTGCCTTGTTGATCACCAGGGCCCCCAAATTAATTTCCGTGACCTCACCCCCCTTGACGTCAAACTGGCCCAATGACGCTTCGCTGGGCGGCTTGTAGTTGGTGTTGTTGAACTGTAAAATGACCTCGTACGTCCCTGCCAGGAGGGGATGGGTTCCCTCGGCCGCCGGCTTGGCCTTTTTGATCACCTTATTGTCCCGCTTTTTGACAATCTTGATCTCACCCTGCGTCTTCACGGCCGAAGCGGGCATGGTGATTTTCAGCTTACCCAGCTTGCTCTTGGCCTTGACCGTGGTGGTCTTGGCCTTCTTCACCTTGACCGCCACCTCCTTCTTGACCGTCTCGAGGGCAGCCAGCAGGGAGTCGGCATCGGTTGCCTGGAAATACTGACCGCCTCCCGCGTCAGAGAGGCAGTTAAGTTGTGCCTTTCCTTTCTGGTCCACCCCGAAGCCGACCACGTGGAGGATGAACTTGATGCCCGAGTCTTTGAGGCCCTTGATGACGCCGCAGGGGTCCTTGTCGCAAGTTTCAATTCCGTCACTGACCAAAACGATGGTGGTTTCCGCCTCCCTGCTCTTCAGTTCCTCGGCCACCATCTTGACCGATGCGGAGATGGGTGTTTTGCCCTTGGGGCTGATCCCCTTGACCTTGGCCAGAAGACCGTCCCGATCGGTCGAGCCGGATGGGATCATGATCTCCACATCCCCGCAATCGCCCTTGCGCCTGTGGCCGTACACGGTGAGGCCCACACCCACTTCCTTGGGCAGCGACGGCACCACTTTGGCCATGACCTCCTTGGCGGCCTCGATTTTGCGGACCTTGCCGGCCGAACCCCACATGGATCCTGATCCGTCCAGAATAAACATGACCTTGGGCATCTCGGCGCCATGGGCTGAAAAAGAGAACAACAGGGTCAGAGCCAATAAGACGGAAGGGCAAACCAATAATCGGCGTGTCATTATGATGTCTCCTTATTCATCCGCGCCCTTAACGCTCACGCTTAAAGCAATGGAGGGCGGGGTTTTAAGAGTGAATAGAGATTGCTCTTTCGGCAAAGAGCATAGTGAAAACCGACCTTTGGATCAAGTGAAAAGGAGCTACCGTGCAGTGAAACCCTTGATAAGCATACATCAATGGAGCGTGGCATTTTCCCATAGCTTTTCACTCGGGCTTCCTTCGGACGGCTCCTCACGAATCCGCCCTTGCCGGGCGTATACCAGAACATGCACCGGATAAACCGGTGATTTTCATGGTTCGCCAAAAGACTTTCATGGCGTCATTGACATTCAACCCGAAAGTGTGTATTATACACACCATGAAGAGCGGGGAAATAATACAACGGTTGAAGAAGGATGGGTGGGTTCTCCACCCAAAAAAGGATCTCCCCGTCGGCACTCTTCGAAATATTTACCGACAGGCGGGTTGGGATTGGAGGTGAAGCCATGAAATATCCGGTAGTAATTCACAAGGACGAAAATTCTGATTATGGCGTTACGTTTCCTGATTTACCGGGTTGTTTTTCCGCTGGGGAAACCATTGAAGAGGCTTTGGCGAATGCCCAGGAAGCTGCCGAATGCCATATTGAAGGTATTTTGATTGACTCCGAGCCTATCCCGGTTTGTACAAGTATCGAGAAACACAAAGACAATCCTGACTTTAAAGACGGCCTATGGGCTCTTATTGACGTGGATCTGAGCAAATTGTCCCTCAAGTCAAAAAGGATCAATATCACCATGCCAGAAAGGTTACTCAATTCATTAGATTATTTCGCCAAAAAACATGGTGAAACCCGTTCTGGTATTTTAGCCCAAGCAGCCACCGAATACATGGCGACCCATCAATAAGAAACCGCTCGACGCTGAACACCCAGTTGTTCCCCGCAAATTTTTGATGCGTTTCTTTTAACGACACCTTGACTTCTGCGGCCAGTATGGGACGGTTGTCGCGGACGACAGACGTCTTAATTGCTCCAGCCAGCTTTTCACCCTCTTATGGGCAACTTCCTGACCGCGGGGCAATGCGGGCATGGAAAGCGGTGACATGATCCAGGGCGACATCAAAAAAAGGAGATTCTCCACATTGTCAAGATGTTGGCAGTTCCACCTTTTGTTTGGCATGGGCTTTTCATACTTTTATGGAGGTCCCAAAAGCCCATAAGGGCATCTCCCTAAAGCATGCGACTTGCAAGCTCTTTTGCTTTATCGATGTATCCATCCAATTTGCTATCGGATGTTATTCCAAAGGCTCTCAGGGATTCCGTTTGAAATCCATACATCTTTAGAAAGCCCATGTATTTTTCAGATACATCTTTATGCTTTTCCTCAACAGCTTGTTGGCTTGTAATGAATATCGCCTTTTTCCCTTTCTCTATCCTGACGGGATCCGGATTCGTCATATAGTCAGGCTTGACCAAGGACCAGGTTCTGTCAACAAAGCATTTGAACTGCCCGGTGACATCCCAGTAATATATCGGCGTTGCGAACACCATGATGTCCGATTTTTGCATCGCCTCAAGTGCTGGCGTCAAGTCATCTTTTAGGACACAGAACTCCTGCTTGCTTTTGCAGACATAGCATCCCTGACAGCCCTGGAACTTCATTTGGTTCAAAGGATAGGTGGTTGTTTCCGCGCCTAATTCCCGCGCTTTTGACAAAAAGGCACCTGCCATGGTTGCCGTGGTACCCTTTGGATTCGGACTTCCCAGAATTGCCGTCACTTTCATTGGTCGCTCCTTTCAGTTGTTTTGGTTTTTAAAATTTTAAACATCGAACAACATCGAAGTCTAATTCGAAAAAAAATCTGATCACTAAAAAAGATTTTTTATTGAATCGATTGATTCCCTGTTCACTTGAACAATAATGTCCTTGCCCTCACGCTTCATTTCAATAAGTCCTGCCTGTCTGAGTTCCTTGAAATGATGCGAAACCGTTGAAGGCGCTAAGCCAAGTTCTTCAGCAAACACTCGTTGACAGTTTTTCATCTCTTCAACGCTTGCGATAAATTTTCCGCCGGATTCAGGGCATTGGGTAAGTTCTAATAGTATTTTCAATCTGTTCGGGTTAGAGATGGCTTTAAACATTTGCGACAGCTGTTCAACTTGTTCGTCATCGCTAGCCTTGATTCCTGAGTTCGACATGTTTCGAACTCTAGTTTCTTTGGCAATACATGTCAAGTGCTTTTTTTGGATTTTCGGCGAGCGTAATAAAGGACAGACCATTTTTTTGTGCCGAGACTCAACGAAAAACGTGGTCTGTCCCCTATTATCTTGACCACAGATTTTTGGTATGATATATAATACCAAATGAAAATCGTTATAGACACAAATGTCCTGTTCGCAGCGCTGAAATCCCGTCGTGGTGCTTCGTACAAATTGGTTTCTCTTCTTCCGAATGAAAGATTTTCTTTAGCAATATCAGTTCCTTTGATCATTGAATATGAAGATGTATTGAAGAGGGGGAAACTTCCCTCTTCTATTACCCAAAAAGATATAGGCGATTTCATAGACTTTTTCTGCCAAATAGGAGAACAGCAAGACATTTTCTTCCTTTGGCGTCCTTTTCTGCCTGATCCATCCGATGACCTTGTTTTGGAAGTTGCCGTGGCAGGCGGTTGTGATGCGATTATAACGGTCAATAAACGCCATTTTAAGAATGTTGAGAAATTCGGTTTGAGAATTATCGATCCAAAAGAATTCCTTATGGAAATAGGAGCAATATCATGAGTACTTTGAGTTTGCGCATTCCTAATTCTCTTCATGAACAGATACGGCAATTGGCAAAACGTGAGGGCATTTCCATTAATCAATTTATCGCATCTGCCGCAGCCGAAAAAATGTCAGCGCTTTTAACCGAAGAATACATTGAAGCAAGAGCCAAAAGAGGGAGTTTGAAGAAATTCCAGAAAGTGCTCAAAAAGGTTCCTGATTCAGAACCGGACGATACCGATAGACTATAGAGCGGGATTCTTAGATAACCTGCGCCTGTACAAGGCTTGTTTCAAGCCGTTCTAAAGGAGAAGCGAATCTGCGTGTATGAAATCGCACACTATTCTGACAAGAAGTCCAGAATGGCGCGGTCCCGCGGGCTGTTTTCCGCGAAAAGGATGGAATAATGATTCGTGCCCGGAAAATCGACGCACCTGGCTTCCTTGATTTCTCCACCAATACCAACGGCGGACGGTTCATCCCCACATGCGTGGGGAACGCTTATCTATCGACAGATAATCCCTGGACATATAGCTTGATGGCCACCATGGATTTGAAATCCGGGGATTTCTTGCTCATTTTTGAGAGCACCTTCCAAAATAAAACCGGATGTCCCCTGAATCTGTTTTCTCCTTGACAGTGATGCTTAAAATATGCATATCAATGCATATGAGAACAACACTTAACATAGATGATGAAATATTGGCAGAAGCATCGCGGCTGACCGGTGTAAAAGAGAAAACCGCTTTGGTGCGACTTGGTTTAGAGGCCTTAATCGCCCGCGAGGGGAGTAAGCGGCTGGCCAAACTCGGCGGAACCGAAAAAGACTTGGGTTCCATTCCCAGACGAAGACCCGCTTAACGCCAATGATGGTCCTTGTCGATACTTCCATTTGGGTTACCCACCTTCGTCAAGGCAGCCGACGGCTTGAAAAGCTGCTAATGGATGCCGAGGTTATGTGCCATCCATTTATCATTGGCGAGCTCGCCTGCGGCAATTTGAAAAACAGGCACGAAATTATCTCTCTGCTAAAATCACTTCCAATGGCGCCGACAATTGAATTTGGCGAATTCCTGTTTTTTATTGACCGAAATCAGCTGATGGGGAAGGGTGTTGGTTTCGTCGATATCCACCTTTTGGCGTCTGCCCATTTGGCGGGAGTACCACTGTGGACGGCAGATAAACGGTTAAAATCTGTGGCAGATCAACTTAAGAAGTGAATTGCGCTACGTCCGATAGTGCGAAATCCTGGAATCTTACCTCTCTTTCTGAATTCCTTCCGGATTTAGGGAAGGTGTCCCCCAATTAACCTTCTGACAAGAAATCCAGAATAGCGCGGTCCCGCGGGCTGTTTTCCGCGAAAAGGATGGAATAATGATTCGTGCCCGGAAGATCCACGCACCTGGCATCCTTGATTTCCCGCACCATCTTGTCCGCCATATCAGCGGGCAGGACCATGTCCTCTTCTGAAAAAATCCCTTCGGTGGCTCTTAGGATCAGCACCGGACAGGTGATTTCCGGGTATTTCTTGGAAGCGTCAAAAAAGCGGATATTGGCGATCTCTTCCCGAATGGGGCCGGCCGGGGTCCGGGACCTTACGCCCCCGTCCGTTTCTTCGATTTCGTAACGAAAATAGGCATCCAGAAAATCGGTCCAGGGTTTCAGGAAAGGGGCCAGCTTGAGCAACGCCGTATACGCTTCATAGGAGGGGAAGACCTGTCCCAGCCTTTCCACGGACGGCTTTATGGCCTGCTCGATCTTGTCCCAGCGGGCACCGGACAGATCTCCCGCGCCATCCACCAGGATCATTTTTTTGACCTTTTTCGGGTATTGGGCCGCAAAGGCCAGGGAGACGTAGGCGCCTAGGGAATGCCCCATGAGCGTTACGGTCTCGAGACCCTGGTCCTCCAGGACCCCTTGAACGTCCATGACATGCTGATCAACGGAATACCCGGTGGCCGGTTTGTCCGACAAACCCCTTCCCCTTAGATCCATGGCCAGCACTCGAAAATCGGGCACCAGCGGGGAAACGATGCGATCCCAGCATCGGCAGTTGGCGGAAAGACCGTGGATGCAGAGGATGTTCTCCCCTTCTCCTTCCCAAATGGCCATTTGAATGCCAATGCCGTCGCCTTTTGCCTTTACCATGGCCGGTTCCATCATGAATACATCTCCCATGTTTGAATGCGCAACGGTTATCTGATAAACCCTTTGATCAGCGCGCAGATGGTATCGATCTTTTCCAAAATGGCGCCGTGGCCGGTCTCGGGCACACAGACAATTCTGGAATTTTCCATCATGCGGTTCATTTCAAGCATCTGCCCATAGGGGGTAATAATGTCTTCCTGGGCAGCGATGAGGAGCGTGGCATGTTTGATTGCGGAGATCTCTTTCCGGATGTCCCAATGGGTATTGGATGAGGCCAACCGGATGAATGCATCAAACCACTCCCGGGTCAGATACTCCTTGAAGACCTGCCGTCGATTCCGGAGCCAGTCGTATTGCTCATTGTAAAAGGTCCTTGAATAGATGGGAATGAGGGCCAGATCAAAAAACGCTTCGCCGTCATAGAGCCTGGCGGCCCGCTTCCACATGTCACCCATTGACCGAAGGTATTGATCCACATGGGCGCAGGTATTGGCCAGCACCAGCCGTTCCACCATTTCCGGGTATTTGAGCGCAAAGATCATGGCCACCTGCCCGCCATAGGAGGCCCCGAAAAGGTTGGTTCGAGAGATGCCCAGATGGTCCAGCAGTTTTTTCAGATCTTCCGCGTGGATGCTGCTGTCATACCCTTCCTTCAATCGGGCCGACTGGCCCTGATCGCGCATGTCGTAGACAATGACCTGATAATGGTCCTTGAGCAAGGGGATGTGTTCGGCCCAGCTCAGGGTGTTCATCATAATGCCGTTTAAGAGAACCAGCGGTTCTCCCTCACCATGGATTTCATAGTAAAGACCTGGATTTTCAAGGAGCATCCTTTTTACCTTTCTCTAATCCATTTCACGATTTTGGGAATAATGGTCTTGTACGACATGCTCCCCACGAAGATCCCCACGTGACCCGTATTCACCCCCAGGGTTGTGACGTCTTTGGATCCCACCGCTTTGGAGAGCGGTTTGGCGGAGGAAGGGGGCGCCAGATAATCGTTTTTTCCGAAGACATTTAGAAGCGGGCAGGTGATGTTCTTTAAATCCACCCGCTCTCCCCCCAGAACCAGACGGTTTAAAATGAGCAGGTTTTGCTGCAACAGGTCCCTGATCCACTCCTTAAAGGCCTCTCCCGCCATATCGGGACTGTCAAATATCCATTTTTCCATACGGAGGAAGGTCCCCACCTGTTTGGGATTTTCCACCATATCCAAAAACTGGACATATTTGTCCACCGTGGCCACGGGCACCACCAGCAGGTACAGGATATTGGCCAGGTCTCCCGGCAGATTCCCCATTCCCTCGCCCAGTTGATCCACATTAAACCCCCGGGCCCACAAAAAGAGCCCCGCATCGTCAATGTCAAAACGGGTGGGCGTCGCAAGGGTGATGAGGTTCTGAACTTTTTCCGGATGAAGCGCCGCATACATCACGCTGAAGGTCCCCCCCATGCAGACGCCCATGAGATTGATTTTATCTCCGACACCCTCCTGGGAGCAAATCCATCGAACGGCGTTGTCCAGATAGCCGTTTACATAGTCATCCAGCGTGAGGAAGCGGTCAGCGCCGGTGGGGTACCCCCAGTCAATGAGATAAACATCCATGCCTTCATTGAGCAGGTTCTCTATGAAACTTCTGCCCGGTTCCAGATCCAGCATAATGTGGCGGTTGATGAGGGCATAGACGATCAGGACCGGGGTGGGATGGACCTTCTTCAAGTGGCCGGGGCGTTCATAGTGAAGCAGCCGCATCTTGTCTTCGCAATAAACCACCTCTGAAGGGGTCGTGGCCACCCGGTAATCGAGATCGCCGGTAAGCACTTCCCCCGCCCGAAGCATTTTCTTCGGAAATTCCTTAAGATCATTCTCGATGCTCTCTATGATCCGTTTGTAAGACATATCTTCATTTACAGGCCTTGGCCAGAGACGTCTCAAGGGCCTCGACTTTTTCGCCAAGACGGGCGATAAGGTCTTCGTGGTCACGAATGACGGCCGCCTGCCTTCGCGTCTTCCTTTTGAGTTCGTAAATGCTCCGGTACACATCATCCATTTCTTTTGATGTGGGTATGGATAAATTCCTCAGCCAGATATCATTTACCACATGGGCTTTCTTTTTAAACGCGATATACTTTTCGACAACATCCACCACCATTTGCACCCCTTCGGGGGATTTGATATGGGCATCGTATCTTTCGTCCAATATCTTTCTGGCCGCCGCATATATCTCTTTGGCACTCTCAAACCCCTCGCCCGTCTCCTCCTTTTCTCTGATGGCATCCATCAGGTCCGAAAAAGCGTCTTTTAGGGGGATATTGAATTTGACCGTAAAATCAGCAACCGCCGCCATGAAACGGTTAAAGGCATCGGAGGCCGCCATGACATGCTGAAGGTGTTCCCTCGAAAGACCCAGTTGCGGCGCCTTTAAGACCCTGCCAACGCCCTCTTCATATAATGACAGGTAGCGCCGGGTCATCTGTTCATAGATACCATTTAAGGTTTCATGATTTTGACGCCCGTCCAGTGCGGCACCCGCGGATGACAAAAGAGCGTTCATGAACTCCGTGTAAAGTTCCCCGCTCTCTATGATTTTCTCCATGAGATCAAACATGTCAGCCTTCGCCGTACTTTTCCTTGAGGATGAATTTCTGAACCTTGCCCGAAGCGGGGGTTCTGGGCAGTTCATCCACCACCTCAAGATATTTGGGCTGTTTAAATCTTCCCAGCCGATCCCCCAAATGATCCAGAAGGTCCGGAAGCGTCAAGGTTTCTCCCGGTTTCAGTTCCACGATGGCTTTGCCCACTTCACCCCATTTGGGATCCGGAACACCGATGACCGCGGATGCGGCAACCGCCGGATGGGTATCGATGGCGCGCTCGATTTCAGCCGGATAGATGTTGGCGCCGCCTGAAATGATCATATCCTTGAGCCTTCCCACGATGGCCATGTGCCCGTCTTCGTCCATCTTCCCCAGATCTCCCGTATGGAACCATCCATCGATAATGGTTTTGCGGGTGATGTCCGGTTTGTTGAGGTAGCCCGCGCACACGTTGGGGCCTCTTAGAAGGATTTCCCCTTCCTCGCCCTCAGAAACTTCCTTCCCGTCGCCGTTCACCAGTTTGACATCCACATAGGGCATGGGATGCCCGATGGTGCCCAGTTTGCCGTTGGCCATGAAACAGTTGGGACCCACTTCCGTGAGACCGTATCCTTCCCGGATATGAACCGATTTTTGGGTTTTATAACCGTTAAAAATGGTTTCACCCAAAGGGGCGCCCCCCGAGACCATGAACCGGACCTTTGAGAAATCGGTGTCATGGAATTTGGGGGATTCCATCATCATCTGGAACATGGTGGGCACACCGAAAAAGAGGGTGACACCCTCATTCTGTATCAAATCCAGAATCAGGTCCGCATCAAAGGATTGAACCAGAATATTGACCCCGCGGCTCTGAAAGATGGGCAGTGTAAAGACGTTCCAGCCGGCCGTGTAAAACATGGCAGCATGCAGAATGGTCTTGTCATCCGGCCTCAATTCCCAGCCCACAATGGTGTTAAAAGCGTTCCAGGCCAGCATGCCGTGGGTCAGCAGCACCCCCTTGGGCAGACCCGTGGTGCCCGATGTATAGATGATCAACTGGGGATCATGGGGCCCTATATCCGTCTCCTCCAAGGGATCGGCGGAAAGAGAATCCCATATTCCCGAGAGAGATATGCCCACGGTGCTGTCCCTGTCCATGGAGACATAGTGGGGCACGTTCACATCCGCCTTAAGGGCGGATACCACCTCCTGGTGGTCCTGGTCAAAAAAGATGGCCTTGGGGGCGCTGTCTTTCAAAAAATAGACAAATTCACCTTTGGCAAGACGGAAATTGAGCGGCACCAGGACGGCCCCCAGGCGGCTTGCGGCCAGAAAGAGGGTGACGTACTCCGTGCGATTAAAGGAGAGGCAGGCCACCCGATCTCCTTTTGAAACACCCAGTTCCTCTTTGAGGAAACGGGCCATCCGGGTCGATGCCGAAAGGAGGTCCCCGTAAGTGTAGCGTCTCTTTTTGATGGCATCAAAAAGGGCTTCACTGTCGGGATATGCACGCCCCCAACGGCCGATAACGTCTCCGTAAATCATCTTTTTTTCCCTTCACAACTTTCAGGTTTGCGGCATTTTCTTCCTTCTGGCCATCCGTTCCCTGACCGATCCGATGACGCCTTTGGGAAAAAAGATGACCACCAGGATGAAGAGGATTCCGAACAGGAGCAGCCACCGCTCCAGAACATTGTGCAGTATCACCGCGTTCGGAAACAGGTCCTTTGCCAGGTTCTGAAGATCGGGAAGAAAGGTCTGTGTGATCTTTAGGAAGGCGGCACCGATAATACCCCCGTACAGTGTTCCCATGCCGCCGATGATGACCATCAGCAGCACATCCAGCATGATGGTCAGAACACCCAGACTGGACTCCGGATTCACGTACTCCATCCACATGGCGTACAGGCAGCCGATCAGGGCGGCCACGACGCAGCCAAAGGTAATGGAAATGCTCTGATAGACAAAGGTACGGTTGCCCAGGGCTTCCGCCCGCTGTTCGTTGTCCCTTATGGCCTGAAGCACGCGCCCCAAAGGGGAGTGGGTAAACCTGAGCATGGCCATAAAGAGGATGGTACAGGAGAACAGAATGAAATAATAGGTGAGGGTCTTTCCGGTAACCGAGACCCCCATAACATCCCCAACAGAATAGGCAATGGAAAAGATCCCCGGCATCATAAAACTGACACCGTCTTCGCCCCCGGTAAAATGACTCAATTTGGTGGCCAGCACGATGGCCAGCTCCGCAATGGCCAGCGTGATCATGGCAAAGAAGATGGCTTTGACACGGAGGGTCAAAAAGCTGATCAAAAGGGCCAGAATGGCGGCCACAATGGCCGCCGTTATGAACCCCAGGGCAAGGTTGGCATAGGAAGGCATCCCGTATTTGCCCATGTAGAAGGCCATGCAGTAGGCGCCCATGCCGAAGAACATACCGTGCCCGAATGAGAGGATTCCCGTATACCCCAAGAGAATATCAAAACTGGCGACCAGGGCACCGAAGATGATGATCTGAACAGCCAGATCGACCGTTTTGAAAGAAGGAAAAAGAAACGGCACAAGAATAAAGAGGGCGAGCAGACAAATCTTGAGAAAGAAACCGCCGCTGCGGTACTGTCTTTTCTTCTCCGCCAGATGGTATAACTGTACAGGTGTGGCTTCTGCCATTTCATATACCTCGCTACTTGCCGGCCTGAAAAAGACCGGTGGGCCGGATGAGCAGTATAACAATCATAATGAGAACATTGACGCCGGCAGCGGCCCAGGGTACCAGATAGGCCACATAATTGTAGCTGAGACCGACGATGATCGCTCCCACCAGAGAACCGGTGACGCTTCCCAGTCCCCCGATAATCACCACAATAAACGCAAACAGGAGATAGGTCCCTCCCATATCCGGGTATACCTGCAGGCTGAAAATGCTCATGGCCACTCCCCCCAGGGCGGCGAGAGCGGCACCCACGGCGAATACGCCCGTAAACAGCAGGTAAATATTGTGTCCCATGGCCTGCACCATATCCCGGTCTTCCACGCCGGCCCGAACGATGGTCCCCAGTTTCGTCCTTTTCAGGATGATCTGAATGATACCGTAGACCAGGGCGCCGATAAGGATACAGATAATCCGGTACCGGCTGATGATCACGTCAAAAACATCCCAGTTTCCCGCAAAGGTCCCGGGGACCGTCATGACTTCATCGTTGGGACCCCAGAAGACGCGAATCAGTTCCACCAAAACAATGGTTGCACCGAAAGTGATGAGAATCTGAAAAAGGTGGTTTCCGTAAACCCGGCGTACAATGACGCGTTCCAGAAGAATCCCCAGGATTGCCACCGCAATCATGGCAAGGGCCATGGCCAGCAGAAAAACGGCGATGTTTTTTGGTACCGAATCCGCTTCCACCCATTTCATCAGGCGGTTAAATGTGCTGAACCCCACATAGGCACCCCATGCAAAAAGGGCCCCGTGGGCAAAATTGAGCACATCCATGAGCCCGAAAATAATACTGACGCCTGAAGCCACCAGAAAGAGCAGCATCCCCATGGCCAGTCCCGCAACCGTAAGGGTCAGGTAGATTTTGGGCGGTATTTCCAGGAGCGGCAGCAGGAAGAGAATCCCCGCTCCCACCAGTGTGAGTTCCTGGTCCCAACGTTTGAAGATGGATTCAGCCATTGGCAGTTGCTCCTCTGTTTGCTAGTCCTCGACTTTCGAGATACCCAGGTAACGGCTCTGCAATTCCTCGTTCTGGATGAGTTCCGTAATCAGGCCGCTATGAACCACCTTGCCGTCATCCAAAATGAAGAAATCGTCTCCCACCGAACTGGCCATGTAGAAATTCTGCTCCACCAACACCACAACGCTCTTTTCCTTGATCTGGTTGATGGAATCGATCACCACGTCCACGATAATCGGTGCCAGCCCCTTGGAGGGTTCATCAATGAGCAGCAGGGAGGTATCGTTGACGATGGCCCGGGCGATGGCGAGCATCTGCTTTTGTCCCCCGCTAAGGGTTCCCGCCTTCTTTTTCCAGAACTTCCCGAGAGCCTCGAACATCTCTAGAATCCGGTTAAGACGGCGGATTGTGGCATCATCCTCCACCAGCATGGCCACCCGCATGTTTTCCTCCACCGTCAGATCCGCGAAAATCCCCATATGCTCCGGAACAAAACCGATACCCATCCGTGCGATTTCATAGGGCTTGTTGCCCTGGATCTCATTTCCCTGGTAGGTAATCCTGCCCTTTTCCGACGGCAGGAGTCCCATCACGGTTTTGAGGGTCGTGCTCTTGCCCGCACCGTTTCGGCCGATCAAAACAGTGGCCGCGTCGGCCCTGGCGGTAAAAGAGACCCCCTGCAGAATATGATGCTGCTCGATAAAGGTATGAACCCCCTCCACCTTCAAAATCGTCTTACTCACGCCTCGCACCTCCGCCCAGATAGGCTTCCTGAACCGCCTTGCTCCGGTAGATGTCGTCGGGGGAACCGTCGGCGATCAATTCTCCTTCCTGAAGCACCGCGATAGTATCCGAAAGGGTCATGATCATATCCATCTTATGCTCCACCAGGAGCATGGTGCGGTCCTTTCCCTCTTTGATCCGATGAAGAATATCCAGAATCGCCGGCACCTCTTCCTGGCCCATGCCCGCCGTGGGCTCATCCAGAAAAAGAATCTCAGGCTTCAGTGCCAAAAGGATGGCGATCTCCAGTTTTCGTTGCTCCCCGTGGGTGAGGGAACTGGCCGGCATGGCCCATTTATCCTCCAGCAAAACGCTCTTTAAAAGCGCGTACGCTTCATCCTCCATGTCGGCGTAATGAAGATAGTTTCTCCAGAAGTTGAGGCCGACCCCTTCCCGGGATTGGATGGCGACCCGAACATTTTCAAGGACCGTCAGGATGGGAAAGATGTTGGTCAGTTGAAAAGAGCGGCCCATCCCCATGCGGGTTCTCTCCACGGCACCGAGACCCGTGATGTCCTCTCCTTTCAGAAAGACGCTCCCGTCCGAGGGTTTGTACTGGCCCGTCATGAGGTTGAACAGGGTGGTCTTGCCGGCGCCGTTGGGTCCGATAATCGATTTCAGCGCAAACGGTTCCACCTGGAGGCTCACCCGGTTCACGGCCACGTGGCCGCCGAAGCGGATGGTGAGGTCTTTGGTCTCTAAAATGGGATCTGCTGCACGCATCTGAATCACCTTCTTGCCTTCATTTATTAGAAGCTTGCCGCAAATTTCAAGAATTCAGAATACAGAATTCAGGAGACAGAATGGGAAGGTTACTTCTGGAAAATCCTGGATTCTGACTCCTGGCTCCTGAATTCTTGGGCTGCAATTACTTTTTGTTGGCGATGGGCGGCGCCGTCTCTTCCATGGTCAGCACCTGCGTGCAAACGGGAATGGCCCACGCCACATCCGGCTTGGTGTCCAGTTGAAATGCGTACATCTGCTGAAGGGCCTGGTGGTCCGCTTTCCGGAATTTCATCTTCCCTTTGGGTGTCATGAATTCCATTCCCTCCATGGTGGTAATGAGGGTCTCGGTATCGGTCTTGCCGCCCGATTTCTTGATGGCTTCAACCACGGCGCCCGCCGCCGCAAAACCGCCGCAGGTAAAGAAGTCCGGCGGTTCATTGAACCGTTTGTAATGCTCTTTCACCAGCCAGTCGTTCACCTCGTTTTTGGGGTTTTCATAGTAGTAATAGATGGCCCCTTTCATGCCCTTCAAAGGCTTCATCAGTTTGAGGGCCGCCAGAACGTTACCACCGCTGGCAATCTCAATACCGTGCTTGTCGAGACCTGCCGCGATCAACTGCGGGATGGGACCACCCTTGCCGGCCCAGATCACGAACACGTATTTCGGTGCCGGTTTGTCTTTCAGGGACTCGATGATCCGCTGAATGGGAGCGGTAAAGTCGGTGCCCTTGGGATCACAGTATTCCTCATGGACCACCTTGGCACCCAGTTTTTCGGCAGCCTCCTTGTAGGCCGCGACCCCGTCCCTTCCAAAGGCATAGTCCTGGGCGATACAGGCGATGCTCACCCCCGGCTTGGATACGGCCACCGCGTTGCTGATGGCATCCTGACTGGAGTTTCGGCCGGTTCTGAAAATGTAGCGATTCCAATTCTTACCGGTGATGGAATCGGCAACCGCCGGCTCCACAATAAGGATCTTCTTGAACTGCTGGGCCACGGGCAGTACCGCTAATGCGACGCCGCTGCTGGTGGGGCCGATCGCCAGATCCACCTTGTCATCGCTGTACAGCTTGGTAAGGAGCATTTTTGCCCTGGCTGCCTTCAACTGGGTGTCCTCCACGATCAATTCCACCGGGCGGCCCGCGATTTTATTGGTTCCGCCCGTGAAATACTCGAGCCCCATCTTGAATCCCGTGACTTCCGCCTTGCCGTAAATTTCATAGGGCCCGCTGAGCCCCTGAATAATACCGATCTTGATCGGTTTTTCCGCCATTGCCGGAAATGCCCCGAAGACCGAAACCGCTACCACCAACAAAAAGATGCCAAAGAATTTTCTCCCGTTCATTTTGCTCTCCTTTCCTTATTTGTTTCTGTTTTGTTGTTTATGTTATATCAGCAAACCCGGCCGATTCGGGGTTGCTGAGGCTTCCACCCCTCATGATGCATCATATGCCTTCCGCAAACTGTTCTTCAAAACCTTGCCCGCCGCATTTCGTGGCAAAGGACCCGTAAAGACCACGCTCCTGGGAATCTTGTATTTGGCAAGCCTGTCCTTCAAATGGGAGGTGACCGTTTCTTCCGTGAGCGTCTCTCCCTCCTTTAAGACCACCACCGCCTTTCCCACTTCCCCCCATTTTTCATCTTTTATGCCGATAACGGCCACTTCAGATACCTGGGGGAGTTGGTAGATGGCATCTTCCACTTCCGCCGGATAGACGTTTTCCCCGCCGGAAATGAACATGTCCTTCTTTCGCTCCACAATATAGAGATCCCCGTCCCCGTCCATGCGTGCCAGGTCCCCGGTGTGAAACCACCCCCCTTTGAAGGCCTCTTTGGTGGCATCGGGGCGGTTCCAGTATTCCTTGAGCAGGTTGGGTCCTTGAATGACCAGTTCTCCCACCTGATCCGTGGGCACATCCTTCATCCGGTCATCCACCACGCGGGAATCCACATGCATCAATGCCTTGCCGATGGACCCGGCCTTTTTAACGGCCAGGCTTTTTTCAAGTGTGGCGATGCTGGGAGCCGCTTCGCTCATGCCGAATCCCTGCTGAATAATGATACCGTGATCACCATATTGATGCACCAGGCTCACCGGGAGCGGCGCGCCACCGCTCATGACCACCCTCACTTTTTCAAAGGCCTTTCTGTCAAATTCCGGGTGCTGGATAAGAAACAGAAAGATGGCGGCAACGCCGAAAAAGAGGGTAATCTCCTCGGTTTGCAGCAATTCGAGGGTCCGTGCAGGCTCAAAGGTCTGTTGAATGACCACGGTTCCGCCGTTATAGAGCATGGGGAGGGTGAAAAGGCCGATGCCGCCGATATGGAACATGGGGAGCACCGCCAGGTTTCGATCCAGGGATGTAAAATCCATGGCTAGCCCCAGGTTTACGGCATTCCAGAAGCTGGCCCCCTGGGTCAGCACTGCCCCTTTTGGCTGACCGGTGGTACCGGCGGTGTACATGATGATGTGGTGCGTATCCAGATGGGGGGTACTTTCAGGGGCCGGTTCGTCGCCAGGTTGGGATTCCATCAACGCTTCACTGGCCTGGACCTGGCCGATCCTATCCTCGCCCAAAACCACAAGCTGCTCTATACCGGTGCGGTCAGCCAGTTTTTTCGCCGCTTCCAGTTGATCCGGGTGGAAAAGAAGGATCTTGGCACCGCTGTCGTTTAAGATGAATGTCAGCTCCGTGGGCGTCAGGCGCCAGTTTAGCGGCACCAGCATGGCGCCCAGTTTGGCCGCGGCCATGATGGTCTCCACATACGCGACGCAATTGGTTGAAAGAATGGCAAGCCGGTCGCCGCCCCGCAAGCCCAGCACCGCCAGGGTCCGCGCCAGGCGGTTCACCCGCTGGTTCAGTTGCTGATAGGTGAACCGCTTGTCACCGTCCACCACCGCCTCTTTTTGCGGCGTGAGAACTGCCCTTTTTGTCAACCAGGAACCGATTCCGGGGATCATGTTGATTACCTCAATGGTTTACACAAAAACCTTTTTAATCAGTTGGACCATGTTGTTTGAGAAATTAACCACCGTACTGATTCCTTCTTCGTCTTCCAGGGCATCCCTGGCGCCGCCGGCTCCGGCCATGCCAACATTCCAGTAGGTGGATCCCGGAACCGTAACGCCGTTGATGAAGAACCACAACAAGAGCTGAGAAAAGGCCACGTTGTGTCCTGCCCTCCGCGCCACCGTAATGGGGCCGCCCACCTTGCCCGACAGGAACTTATCGTTCCAGTAGGCCACGAACGTGGCCCGGGCCAAGAGGGCCATCATCTGCGGCACCACCGAACTCAAGTACACGGGAGACCCCAGGATCAACCCTTCCGATTCCCGCATCTTTGCCAGAATGTCGTCAAAGTCATCCCCCTTGATGGTGCAGTACCCCTTTTTGACACAGTCATAACAGCCGTTACAGGGTTTGATCTCTTTTCCTCTCAAGGAAATAAGCGTCGTGTCAAAATCAGATTCTCTGAAGACCTCAAGCGCCTTTTCCACATATTGCAGTGTATTGCTATTGCGTCTAAGACTTCCCGCGATGCCCAGCACTTTCATGCGTCATTCACCTCTTTTTCTAAAAAATCCGAAACATCCGCCGTCGTTTGAAGCAAGCATTCCCGCAGTTGCCGCCGCATGAGATCCGGGAAGAAATCATGGCCGAAACAGCGGCTGAAAAGCGCACTCTCCGCTTCAAGACCCTCTTCCAGAGATCCCATTCTGGAGGCGTGCACCGCCCGCTTTGCCAGAGAAAGGGCGTATTGGGGTTGCCGCAGAATCGGCTTAAGGAGCTCTTCAACCCCTTTCATGAGCCCGTCTTTTTCCACCGCCAGATGAACCAGGCCCATTTCCGCAGCCTCCCGCCCCTTATAGAGCCTGCCGCTCAGGATCATCTCCATGGCGCGACCGAAACCGACCAGCCTGGGCAGGCGCTGGGTACCCCCGCCGCCGGGGATGAGCCCTACCTTCACCTCGGGCAGTCCGATCCGCGCGTCTTCCGTTGCCACGCGAAGGTCGCAAGCCAGGGCAAATTCATATCCACCGCCGAAACAGAGACCGTCGATGGCGGCCACCAGAATCAGGGGGCTTTTTTCCATTTTAAGAAACAGCCCTTGAATTCTTGCGGAAAAGGTTTTTGCCGCTTCCTGATCGCACCGCATCATTTCGATGCCGTCCGCGCCGCCGATAAAATGTGTACCGCCTTCCCCGGTGAATACGACGGCACGGGCGTCGGTCCGTTCCGTTTCCTCCAGCACCCGGGCGAGTTCAGCCATCACTTCCGAATTGAGGGCATTTCGGTCCTTGGGCCGATTGATGGTGACCCGGCATATTTCGCCTTTCAGGCTGACGATGAGATGTTTGAATGGTTCATTCATGGGTCTGTCCCCTATGACGTCAGGTAAAAAATCGGGCTTTCAGATCACATATCCCCCGTTGGGGCTGAACACCTGCCCCGTAAAGAAATCGGCTTCCGGTGACGCCAGATAAGCAACCAGGGCGCCGATTTCGTCCGGTTCACCCAGACGCTTGATGGGCGTCTTCTTGATGATAAAATCGGCAAATCCATCGGGCAGACCGTCCAGCATGGGGGTTTCAATATAGCCCGGGGCCACGATATTGACCCGAATGTTATAGCGGGCAACCTCCTTGGCCAGGGTCCTGCCCATCATGTTCACGGCCCCTTTGCTTGCGCTGTAGTGCAGTGCTCCCGGCGTAGCAACAAGGGAGGCCACCGAACTGAAAAGGAGAATGCGCCCGGTCTTGTGCGCTTTCATCCAGCGTACCGCCTCACGGCAGGCGTAGAACATGCCGTCCAGATTGACACCCATCATGCGGCGCCACTCCTGATCGGTCATGTCCTCGATGAACACGGTACGCCCCAGCATGGCTGCCGTATGGACCAGGAGATCCAGTCGCTCCACGCGCCCTTTCAGGTCCAGAAAGAGGGTGGAAACGGCTTCGCTTTGGGAAACATCCACTGAAAAGGCCTCGCCCCGGGCTCCCGCCTCGAGTGCCGACAGGGTCCCGCTGGCGGCCGAAGCATCCAAATCCGCCACAAAGACCCGGACACCCATCTTTCCAAGGGCAATGGCAGCGGATCGTCCCATGCCTGACCCGCCGCCGATGATCAATGCCGTCTTTGTTTTCAGGGTTTTCATATATCCGTCCCAAACTGAGGGCCAACAGGGCAGTTATTTTCCGATTGATACCGAAATCTTAAATCTCCCGTTGTTTTTCGTAGGCTCTGGCCGGTTTTTCCGTGGGAAAGAGCACGACCTTTTCCGAATCCAGCTGTTCCATGATGCCGCGTGCAACATCGTCGGGAGAGTCCATGAACGATCGATACTTTTCCACCTCCAAAGCCATGTCCGCCGCTCCCGGCGATACATCAAAAAACTCCGTTGATGTGAGATGCGGACACACGGCAAAGACCCGGATTCCCGTCTCCTTCAGGTCCATGGCCAGACCGCGGGAAAAACCGACGACGGCATGCTTGCTGGATACATAGGGGGTCACATGGCTGGAATGGGCAATGAGGCCGCCGATGGAGGCCAAATTGACGATGATGCCGCTGCACTGCCTTTGCATCACCGGCAAAACGGCCTGGGTGAGAAAAACGGTGGAAAAGATGTTTATTTCGAAAAGCTTCCGCCAAAGGGCTTCCGTGGTGGACGCAAAGTCCCCGTACATTCCGAGGCCCGCGTTATTGATGAGGATATCAATCCGGCCCCAACGATCAAGACATTGGTCAACCAGCAGTTCCCGATGCGCTTTCTCAACCAAGTCCCCCGGCACAACCAGGGTTTCTCCGTTGCAGTGGGCGGCTGTCTCATGAAGACGGTCCAAACGCCTGGCCGTAAGCGCCACCCTTGCCCCTTCCCCTGAAAACACCCGGGCCAGGGCCGCGCCGATACCCGAACTGGCCCCTGTTATCAAAACCACCTGATCTTTTTGATTGATCATTTGAGAAGCGCCTTTTCGAAATATGAATCAACTGTCAATTTTTCTACAAGAGCTTTTTGTGATTGTCAACAAAAAAATGATCTTTGAGGAAATTTATGTAAAAAGGTTGTGAGTCGCTTCAGCGGAGTTGGAGACCGAACAGGGCGAACTCCACCATATCTTTGAAGAAGAGATCGTTGTTTTCCGCCGCCGGGTCCGGGTTCCAGACAATCTGCTTGAGCCCGATGAAATGGACGAGCCCCATGAGGGAGTGGGCCACGAAATCGGAGGGGAGATTTCTGATTTCACCCCGTTTCCTGCCGGACCGAAGCCCCTTGACATAGCCCTCCGCCAATTTGTGGTAGTACCACTGCGCCACTTGGCGGCTGATCGTCTCACACTCGGGGACCACCCGGTAGATCTCCCGATGCCGGCTGAGAAACCGGAAAAAAGAGAGCATTCCCACGCGCTCCGCATCCCGGCGATCCTTTTCCCCGGAAGCCATCCGCTGAAGCTCTTTCCTGAGTTCACGATTGATGTAACGAACAAATCCGATCAAAAGGTCGCCCTTGCTTTTGAAATGGACGTAGAAGGTCCCTTGCGCAACGCCGGCATGGCGGGTAATCTCAGAAATGCTGGCCCGGTTGATCCCGTATCGGCCGATCACTTTGCCGGCGGAGGCCAAAATGGCTTCCTTGGTCTTTTCACCCCTGGTGAGGGGATCCTTTTTTTCAGGGTGGAGGGGAGCGGGATCGGGAAGCGACAACATCCGCCAGCCATGCTGCTTCTGCCACGGGGAAGGACCGCTGATCCCTTTCAGAACCAGATCGGTGATCAAATCCACGGTGTGGTCACGGTCGCGGTCTTCATCGGGAGGGCCCCAGTCCAGAGTGTTGAAATAGCAGATGCCGATCAGGCCGTAGGTCACCACATCGATATCAAGAGACCGAATATTGCAGGCCTGTATCTCCCGGTTGAAAAAGTCGCGGTAATACTGGGTGATGGCATCGTAAAAAGCGATGGTGACGCGATCGACGAGTTCCGATTCCCCAAGGATGCGGTGAAAGGCAAAATTGTCCCGGGTGTGGTCCAAAAGAAGCCCGATCACGCTTCTGAGCCTCTCCCGAAAATCGAGGTTGTCCGGCGGAGAAGCCTCCGCGCGCTTCCGGAATCGCGCGATAATCTCTTCGCTCAATTCCAGGAACACCTGCTCCTTGTTTTTGAAATAGTGGTAGAAGGTTCCCATGGAAACCCCGCAGCGGCGGGAAATCTCCGATATGGATGAACCGTAGTACCCGGTGTCTTTGAACACTTCGTGAGCCGCGTCAAGGATTGCCGAACGGGTGGCTTTTCCCTTGGATTTGAGGGTACGCGCATCACGGGAATTCTTCTTGGGAACTGGCACGAAAAAACCTCATAAATGAATCACCTGTCATTTTTTATACTGTATTTTCATTGGGGACTCAAGGAAATTTTCATCTTTTTGAAGCCGATCCGTTATAATGCTCCCCATTTATTCAAAAAAAGAGGGTTGGCGGAATGTCACATTTGAACTTCACATTCCGCCAACCCTGCTCAATCGGCCTAAAAGCGGCCATATTGATCGGTTTGGTTCTAATACTTGCCGTACAATTCGGCGGCTTCCATCATGGCCATGGCGTTCATCAACGATCCATTGGGCGGAAATTCGCACCCGGTGGCCAGAATAAAACCGCCGTCTTTGCCCAACTCCTCGATCTGTCGCCGGCATTCCTCTTTCATCTCATCAGGCGTGCCCAGAAAAGCGTACTCAGCCGGGTTCACATAACCGCACAAGCAGGTCTTTTTCCCGTATTTCGCCTTTAATTCGTGCATATCGGCGGTGTCGTCGGCCGGATAGGCAAAAGAGATGGCCACCGGTTCCATGGCTTCGATCTGGGCGTCAAAATAGATGCCGTTGCCGCAATTGTGGACCATGACCATCATCCCGGCTTCACGGACGGCATTGGCCAATTGGGTGGTGAAAGGCCCCTCGATCTCTTTCCACATCTTTTTTGACATGATCGTCTGGGATGCGAACAGGGTATCCAGCACCACGGCGTGCGACCCGGTCTTGCCAATGGCCTTGATATACTCCAGCAATACGGCGGTGATGGTTTCTTCGGCCTTTATCACCGCTTCCTTATGTTTATAGCAGTCCCGAAACAGGTTTTCGGCACCCCGCATCATCGATAGAATCCCCAAAGGGCCGTAAACAAACGCCATGATGGGCACGGTGGCGGCACGGTCGTCGGAAATAATATCATAGTATTTAAGGCTTTCCTTCATGCGCGGTGCCTTGGTGGGATCGATCTGCTCGATCTTGAAGTAATCGTCCGGTGTCTTTATGAAGGGATCGTCATAGTCGGGATGGGCGGTGTCTTCAATAGGGAAGACCATCTTCTGACCAAAATCCGCTGCTTCGACCGAAAGGTCCACCAGGCCTAAGATCCCGTCAAATCCGATCAGGTCATGGGCTTGCAGCATCGATTTCGCCATGATTTCGCCATCCTGGGACCATTCCTCGTAAGTTACGCCGTAGACTCTGCGGGCCGCGCCGCAAACCAGCGGTGCCGCGGGAACCCGGTCCGGTATTCCGCCCTGCAGGACGGTTCCGACTCTTTCCAGTGGTGTCATTTCCGCCTCCTTTTCTGTTCAATAGGTTCTATAAACTGAGTGCGCTTTCTCCATCCGTATTAGGGAGCACTTCCGTGCTTCCATCCATCAATGCGTTTCATCACCTCCTTCATCGTTTCATTGTTTTTCACGCTCAGAGCCGTTAATGGTCCGCAGTATTCCCCGAGCATGCGTTGGATGTTCTCCAATTGGCTGACCTCAACCAGATCCTCCCGGCTTATGGCCACAAGATCGGCATCTTTCACCTGGCCCAGAAGAAGTGTCCGCCGCTCTGACCACAAAAACTCAAACTGGGGCCCATCCACCAGAGTGATAAACGGACCCGGCTCGAATTGAATATCCCTCAACCCCATGGCCACAACATCGTGGAGTTCCCGGGTCACCACCATTTCCGAGGGTTCGATGAACAGCAGGTCAGGGTCGATCCGCCGTTTGATCTTTTTTAAAATGGCAACCAAACTGGACGCCACGGAACACCCGACTCAGCCACCCCTGATGTATTCCACGGTCAGGTCATGGTCCCGCACGAAGTCGGCATCATAAGCACATTGACCCTCTTCATTGACAATGACCGCCGAGCGTTTCCCTGCCGCGAAAAAGCAGGCAATCAGCTTTCGAAGCAGCGTTGTTTTGCCGCTGTCCCGGATCCCTGAAACACTGATGACACGCATCCTTTGGGGCCTCTTCTATTGGGAGTCCGTTTTTTCGGCTGCCGCAAACTGCGCTTCCAGCTGCTTCTGGTGTTCCTGATCGGATGTCAGGAAATCAAATTCATCAAAATAGGTGTGCTCTTTCTCTTTGATCACTGAGACCCCATATTGAACGGCCACCTCATGTATTCCTTCCAGTGTGGCCTCTTTCACGGCTCCTTCGGGAATCCCTTGGACGATGCTGTTGACCGCCATGTTTATTTCACTGACGGACCGGGCCAGTTTCCCCGTGGAGTACGCACCATGGGCCACGCCGATGGTGTCCGCCTTGACGGTCCCGGCGGAGGTTCCCAAATGGGACTTGATGTGCCCGATGTATTTTGCGCCCCGTTCCATGCATTTCCGGGCAATGCCGAGCATCATTTCCTCCGCCATTTTTTTTACAGACGCCTCGTCCATGGGTTTTTCTGAACTCAACTTGGCGGCCACACCGTAGCCGCTGACACCATGTTCCGTGTAACAGCCGGGCGTTTCCGGCGCTCCGGTTCCCATGAATTACCCTTTCCAGCCAATGATCCGTTCTGCCAGCTCTGCTATTCCCAGTCCCGAGAAGGATGAGAGGCTGATGATTTCGGCTTTTGAATTGTAGTCGCCAACACGTTTGGACGAATCCGCCACATCGGCATCATCCACGGCGTCCACCTTGCTGATGGCGACGATGTCCGCATCCTTGAGCTGGGTGGTCACCAACCTTCCCAGCATATCCATATCCAGCAGCTCAGCAGGCCGCGTGGCGTCAAACAGGACAATGGCCGGCCCCAGACTGATCTTGGCATCACGGCCACCCATCCTGGACGCCATTTTCACCTGATGGGGTACCGCAACACCGGTGGGCTCCACCAGGATGTGATCCGGAGCGAAATCCTTGTAAAGCCGGTACACGGTCTTGGCGAAGGTGGCGGCCACTTCACAGCAGATGCAGCCGCCGCCGATATCCTTGACCTGCATGCCCTCCCCTTCCATCACCTTGCCATCCACGGGGATTTCTCCGATTTCGTTAACCACCATAGCCACTTTCCGTTTACCGTTCTCCGCCAGTTTCCGGGAAAGCTTCAGCATCAGGGTTGTTTTGCCACAACCCAAGAAACCGGCAATTTGCGTGATCTTCACCATTTGGAGACCTCCCCTCATCGGATGTCATCGGCGCAAAAAGAGCTCTATGTGAACCATTGGAAATGTGATAGGTCTGACGGCCCTGAGGCCATCTTTGAACATGTCTCAATGTATACTGAATTAGTATATATCGACAATCGTCGAATTCACTGTTTTGATATGGTCGAAACAGCGATCTTCGTATAGCTAAAACCAGCTATATAAAACATCATCGGTTGGAGCGATTCGCAGTGAAAAGAACACAAAGACGGGTGTTACGGATTGGTTGAAGTATATCCCATTCTGACGGCGTATTTGATCAAATCCGCGGTTTTCTTGATTTGCAGCTTTCTCATGATATTGGTTCGGTGGTGCCCCACCGTATGGACACTGATGTAGAGCGAATCAGCAATCTCCTTTCTTGACTTCCCTTCGG
Organism: Thermodesulfobacteriota bacterium; assembly: GCA_028278625.1. Next base: position 82,761 of record JANQDY010000088.1, on the reverse strand, counting down.
AAATGAGCGTAAGCACCTCCCTTTCACGGAGGGTCAAGCGCTCAAGGGGACGATCGGGACGATCCTGCCGGCCCGTGAAAACCCTCGCCAGATCATCCGCCAAATCAAGTGAGAGAATGGGTGAGACGTAACTTCGCCCCTGGCGAATGGCATCTATGGCTGAAAAGAGTTCCGTATCGGTGTCCTCCTTCAGAAGATACCCTTCGGCACCCGCTGAGAAACAATGGTATAGCAGTTCTTTGTTTCGATGCATCGTCAGAATCAGTATTTTTATGCGGGGGTCCATCATCTTGATCTCCCGGGTCGCCTCGACGCCTCTCATTTTGGGCATGGAGACATCCAGAATAACCATTTGAGGGGAGGTGCTTTTCAACAATTCAAGGAGTTCAAGCCCGTCGCCCACCTCGCCCACCACTTTCAAGTCGTCTGTTTCATCGATGATCTTTTTGACACCTTGGCGGAACATCTTGTGGTCGTCCGCCAGTACGATCTCATATGTACCCATCACTATCTATCCCTTTTCTTTCGCATGGTCGGCACTTTCAGCTCAATCCGGGTACCGTGGCCCGGCCGGCTTTCGATATCCAAAGACGCCCCCAGCATTCTTGCCCGCTCTTCCATGGCGGCCAATCCAAACCCTTTTTCATCGGGATTGTCCGACAACGGTTCATTGAGGTCAAAACCGCTGCCATCATCGGCCATGACGAAAGCGACGCTCCCCTCTTCAATCTCGGAATTAACGGAAATACGACTGGCGTCCGCGTGTTTCCCAACATTGGTCAAGGCTTCCTGGAATATCCTGTAAATGATGATTTGCGCCTCGTTTGAGAGAAGCTCGTTAACATCATCAATGTGGAAAGAGACTTGACTGTTGTTGTGCCTTGCAAACTCATCAACCATCCACCGAAGGGCGCCCGAAAGACCCAGATCCTCCAACAGCGCCGGACTCAAATCACGGGTCAGTCTCCGTATGCTTTCGATAATCTGGTCTATGTCCTCAAATACATTCAGGCCGTCGGATCTCAGTTTGGCCCGATCATCCCCCAAGGATTTTTCAATGGACCTCAGTTTCAGTTTTAAAAGGGACAAGGACTGCCCCAATTCATCATGCAATTCAAAAGAGATTCGCTTCCGTTCCCTCTCCTGGGCCGTCAGCAGATATGAAGAGAGTTCCCTTAATTTCTTCTCCGATTCCTCCAGGGCCGCTTTTGCCCTTTTGCTCTCCGTAATATCCAGGGCAATGCCCAGAACAGCCCTTTTTCCTTCCAGGTCTATCAGGGAAAGGGTGAAATCACACCAGCCCACTTCACCGTTCTTTCTGATAATTTTGAGTTCGTACCTTGAAGGCACCTGTTCGCCGCGCAGTCTTGCCAGTCCTCTTTCTCTGGCCAGGTCCCGGCTATCGGGATGCGCCAGCTCCCAAAAGTGCTTGGATACCAGTTCTTCCGGTTTATAACCGAATATGGCCTCAGATGCCCTGTTGGCAAAGGAAATCCTGGTATCATGATAAATGAAAATGGCACAGCCCACGGTTTCCACCAGTTTTCTGAATTTGGCTTCGCTTTCCCGCAACTCCCATTCGGTCCATTTCCTGAGGATGAGCCGCCACATCCCCTGCATCAGCAGTTTCAATTGTCGAACGTCGCTCTGATCGTACCGCTTTTCCTTGTTTCCCACACCCGCAACCGCAACGATCTTCGGTCCATCGAACACCGGGATGTTCACATGACGTCTGATTTCCACGTGACCTTTGGGATACCCTTTTTTCAGGGGGTTGGGAGCACTGTAATCATTGAAGATGATGGGTTTTCGCTGCCTGACCGCTTCTCCCCAGAGCCCGGTTGTCTCAATGGGATATACTTTTGGTTTATCGGGTATCTCACATTGCTCCATGGCGCGTTTGGACCATGAATGCATGGTGAGCACCGTTTCATCTTGATTCATGAAGGCCAGGTATCCGATCTCACTCCCGGTCAAGCGTACCGCTTCTTCAAGGGCAAAGTCCGTAATTGCCTGAAGCGGCGCACCGGTCATCTCATTGAGTTTGAGGAGTGCTTCAAGCCGTGATTCGTCCAGATGGCTGGCTTCATCTGCCCGGTTCCGCCATGCCGCCTCATTTTCCAGTACTCTGACCCGGTTCTTCAGTTCTTCATAGGTAGGTTTTTCAGCCATTCAAGCCATCTCCACATTTTAAGGGTCGGAAAGATCTGCTGGTGCGATTGGTAGGATAACAAAACCGATGTGTTTTATACCAGTTATGGCTGAAAAAAGACAGAGAAATCCCCTTGGGGGAATTGCAGGCGCGGGATTTCCCCCAGTGTTGCATTTGGGAGTGGGGCCGGATACTTGATTTGCGACGGGCAATCGCACACAAGCTTGCGGGATGGCCCTTATTCGGAAAAAGCCTTGTATAGAACGGCAGGTCCCGCCATGGCAGCCCCGTGATAGGCCGCGTCAAAGATGTCCCGGTCCGTCCAGCCCAGTGACCGCAGCCGCTCCACATCCGCTTTTTCAACCGCTTCGGGCGTCTTTACCACTTTCAAAACAAAGAGGAGCAGCTCCTTTTGAAAATCTTCCAGGGGTGCGTTCTCAGGCGTTTCCCTGAGCGCCTTGAGACCCTCATCTGAAAATCCGCCGGCCATCTTCAGCAATCCGGCGTTAAAATCGATGCAGAACCCATAATTGAGTTCATTGGCCACAAGATATCGGATCATGGACAAAAGACCGATGTCCAGTTTGTCATGTCCCATGTAGTACCCTATGATATTGCTTTGGGCATGGGCAAGATCCGGACTGGCGCTCATAAGAACGAGGGGGGCGGGAACCGGCACACCTTCCGGAAAGATCGAATAGGCCTCGGCGACTTTTCCCGTGGCGTCCTCCGGTTTCACATGGTTCAACATGAACATGGCGTCATCCTCCTTTATCTCTGGGTTTTGGTATTCAAATGGGCATTTGGCCACAAACCTAGACCAGTTTGCCGATTTTGCCAACAAAAAACCCTCTCCCAATGAAAATTGACGCCTTGGTTGTCTCTGCAATTTTGGCGACGGCTTCGGCCAACCTCTAAAAGGCCTCCTCCAACATGCCGATTTCCTGAGCACCCAGGACCCGATCGATATCCAGGAGGATCTTCACATTTCCTTCAATCTTGGCCATTCCCAGAATGTAATCGGTGTTGATTCTGGCACCGAAGGCGGGCGTCTTATCGATGTCATCCCCTTTGATATTCAATACCTCAGATACCGAATCCACCACAACGCCGATAAGAATCGTGCCGGTTGTGCCTTCGATTTCCACCACCACAATACAGGTTCGCTCCGTGTAATCCATGGCATCAATGTCGAACTTGACCCTCAGATCCAACACGGGAATCACCTTTCCACGGAGGTTAATCACCCCCTTCACATAATGCGGCGTTTGGGGTACGGAAGTGATGGGCATCATCCCGATGATCTCCTTGATTTTCAGGATGCCGATTCCGTATTCCTCCTTCGCCAGATTAAAGGTGAGATATTTCCCCGCCGTTTCCGCCAAAACCGCGTCCGCGGATGTCATCTGTTCCATTACCTCAGCCATACCTCTTCGCCCCCCTTTTTCCCAATAAAAGCAGAAACCACCGGCCAAAACCGTTTGTTCCCGATTGGAAGATTATGAAGATCGCTATTTCTGAGCGTCCGTATATGAAAGATGCGTGCCACAAACGGCCCTTGGCCCATGGGCGGTACCGGGTAAAGGAGAACCGCGAAAACGAAAAGACCAAATAATTTCTATAAATACAATAGGATAACTAAAAAAGCAGTTTCCCTGTCTCAATGGATGAGGGCACGCCCGGCAGTATTTGAGCTGGTGCATGAAAAATCCAAAAGGGCGCAACAATTGTTGACGTGGTTATCCACTATTCCTTATATTATTATTTATTTCTAATATTTAGCTAAGATGCTCGATTCCGGACAACTGTAAAGAAGGGTTTCATGGTTTCCAAAAACCGGGTGATCGTGATGGACGAGATGGTTTCTGGTATGAGCGCGAGGTAGACCCCGCTCCGCTAGACGGATGCGGGGTCATGGCCGGTCACTCGCCATCAAACCGAGATGCTGCAACTTCCATTAAGATGAAAAACGCCTGCCCTTCCACCGCCGTTCCGGGATCGGCGAAGGTGGGAGAACCGCACACGTCTTGGACCAGGCCGCGTTCATCAACTTTCCCATGGGCCGCTTTCCGCATTTCATTTGCGTGTCGCAAATACCCGGGAGCCAGCCAACCGCCCGAAACCCCTAGATATATGGTGTAACTGATCATCTGGGCAAAATTGGTCTCAATGAAAGTTGACGGATCATCGAGGATATTATGAAAAAGTCCGTCTTCACGTTGGTAGTGAAGTGAAGAATCTATCAATTGGGTAACGAGATCTATGAGTCTCTTTTTCTCCTCCGACAGCTGCTCAGGCAGGGAATTGATCACTTTGGCAATCCCCACGGCGGCCCATCCGTTTCCAACTCCCCAGGACGCTTCGTGGGCGAATTCCTTTAGATCATCATCCCAGATATGGGAAAAGAGATGTTTGTCCTCATTCCAAAGTATTTTCTTGAATCCTTCTATTTGCGCGACGGCCTCTTTGTGATGACCCGTCAGACTCAGAGTCGGTATGAACATGAAAATGGAATCCACCCACACCTGCTTCTTGCTGATCACATGGGATATCACCCCTTCACTGGCCCTAAGGGCCTTGTTCAAAAGCCAGTCCACCTGTCTTTGTATACCGTCCTTGAAGAACTTTTCCCCGGTGGTCTCTGCAAAATATAACACCGCCACGCCGTTGGCCGCAGGGTCCGTTGCTGTATAATCATCCCCCATGATGGCAACATCATCTCGGTAGAAAGCCGTGCCGAGACGGCCTTCGTGGGACTGCCGCAGTACCGCATCCCTTGCCATCAGGTATGCCAAATCGTAGTCTCCCAATGCCAAAACCGCTTGCGATGCAATTCCCTGTTCCCATGGATACCTTTGCATGGCGAGCATCGCGTTCTTGATTTTTTCGATGGGCGCTTTTCCTTTCATGACGAACCTCCCACTTTTTGCAATTGGATTGGTGTTTTACTCCGTGTGGTTTCAACTAATTTCTGCCGGATTGAATCGCCGATTCCACGTCAATTGGATCATTATTGAGAACGGTGCTTTTCCGAAATCGAAGGTTAGCGAAAACATATCTTTTCGTCAACGAATTTTCTGAAAATCGATAGACTATAACCCCCTGTTTTTATAATATGAAATTTCATAATAGTGAAAGAGAATCCGGAAAGTGTCTGCCCCCCTCGCCGCATTACGGATTGTAATCTCATCAATGAAAAACTCACCCGAGTTCCTCATGATTTTCGTGCGCCGCTCTCCGGAACCCTTTCCAATTTTCGGAAGTTACGCGTCGGAGACTATCGGGGGGTATACGAAGGCCGAAAAGAGACCCATATCGTTTATGTACTGGCTGTGGAACCCCGCCGGGATAAAGAGATTTGAAAGGTCGCCTTGAAGCGGAAATGGCCACCCGGAACGATTCTCTCCCAGCGTTTGGTCAAATATCATAGGCCTTATCGTGAGGTCCCAGGAGGACAAATTTGATCGTCTCATTTCCGGTTTCTCTGCAATCAGAACAAGCAACCACAACGTCATCGCCCTTTTTTCGACAGGCATCACAATAGAGGTATATGATGATGCAATTGCGTTTCACGGGGCATGAATAAAAACCTTGATTTTACAATATATGGTACGTTATATTGTACCATATTTATTTGAGGGTGAGGTGAAACAATGCAACGGTTGCGAATTGATCAGGATATTAGGCCATTGTCCGAGGTGAGGACTGGCATCGCAAATTTCATAAAACAAGTTCATGACACAAAACGACCTGTCATTATCACCCAACATGGAAAAGGCGTTGCGGTTTTATTGGATGCCCATGAATATGAAGCGATGCAGGAGAAGCTTGAACTCTTGGCGGATATTCAGATATCCATTGGCCAGCTCGAAAATGGACAAGGGGTTTCTCAAGAAGATGCAAAGGAAAGAATCCTGAAAAGGGTTCGAAAATGAGAATCATCTGGTCGCCGTTAGCCATTGATAGAGCTTCAGAGATAGCGGAATATATTGCCCAAGACAAACCATCTGCAGCAGCGAATTGGATTAACACGGTATTTTCAAAAGTCGAACAACTGAAATCCTCTCCCGAAATTGGCAGACTGGTGCCTGAAATTAAAAGCAGCCAGTTTCGGGAGCTAATTTTCGGGAATTACCGCATCATTTATCGGATTGAAAAGAAACAAATATCAATTCTTACGATTCGGCACGGCAAACAGATACTACCGACAAATGAGATTTTAGCATAATATCACCATTTGCGAGGATTCGCATGGGCCTGTGGACGGGCGCGTGGGATTTGGTCAATATCCCAAAAACCGTATCGTCAGGCAAGAAAATCGGCAATCGTGCGATCCCGCGCGTCGTTTTGCTCAAAAACGATGGTATAATGATTGGTCCCCGGTATGTCCACACAGCGGGCATGGAGGATTTCCGCAACCATCCGCTCCGCCGCCTCCAGGGGCAGCGTCAGGTCATCGTCTCCCAGCATGCCCTCCGTGGCCCGAAGGATCAGCACCGGGCAACGGATCTTGCCGTAGTATTCTGAGTTGTCGATCTTGCCCATATTCTCCCGGTCTTCCCGAACATGATCCGGATGGATGCGGGATCGCACTCCGCCTGTTACATCTTCCGCGTCATACCGGAAATAGGCCTCAAGGCGGGACGTCCAATGATTGAAATAGGGGGCCTTTTTCATATGCCCACAATACGCTTCAAAGGAAGGGAAGACCCGTCCCAGCCGATCCAGGGACGGCTGTATCCCCCGAGCCACTTTGACCAGTTGCCTCAGGGACAGTTTGCCGCCCCCGTCCATCAGAACCATTCGCTCCACCCGGTCCGGATGTAACGCTCCCAAAGCGACGGCGAGGGAAGCGCCCATGGAGTGTCCCATGATAGCGGTTTTCCGAATTTCCAGATGGTCCAGGACCGAGAGAATATCTTCCATATGATGGTGAAGGGAATAGCCGGATGGGGGATGATCCGACCGCCCCCGCCCCCGCAAATCCATGGCAATGACCCGGTGCTCGGGTGCAAGGGTTGACGCCAGGGTATCCCAACAGCGGCAGTTGGCCGCAATTCCGTGAATACAAAAGAGAGTCCTACCGGTTTCCCCCCATCGGGCCAGTTGAATACTGACACCCTGCCCCGGAACGGTTTTCATGATGGGTTCGGTCATGATGTTTCCTCAAGAATCAGTTCCCGCAGTTTGTATTTTTCAACCTTATGGGTAGGGGTTCGGGGAAGTGCTTCCACCAGGCGGATATGTTTGGGCCACATGTACTTGGGCATTTCGCCTATGGTCCAACTGCGAAGGTCTTCCACGTCCAGTCCGGAGTCCTCCACCGGCACCGCGAAAACCACGATGTCGTCCTCGAGGCCTTCGGCGGCGGGAACGGAGAAGGCGGCCGACATCTGTATTTGGGGATGGGTATTGATGAAATCCTCGATCTGGAAGGAGGAGATATTTTCCCCCTTGACACGAATGAACCCGCCCATCCTGTCCACAAAATAGCAGTATCCCGCCGCATCCCGATACGCCCCGTCTCCCGTGTGAAACCAGAGATTTCGAAAGGCCTCGGCCGTGGCTTCAGGCTTGTTGAAGTATTCGTTCAAAAGCACGTAGGGCAGCCGGCTCCTCAACCCGATCTGACCATACTGTCCGGTCCTCAGTTCCTCATCCCGTTCATTCAAAATGGCCATTTCATGGAGGAGGCACGGGGTGCCCATGAATCCTTTCTGAATGGGCTCGTGGCCCGGCTTGACCGGCATCCCCAGGTCTCCTGCCACCTTGAGCACCTCTTCTTTTGAATACCCTTTCTGAAATTCCCCGGGCGTCCCGCCGCCGTCGGCGGTTTCGTCGATCAAGCCGGCACAGACATAGCCGATTTCCGTGGCACCGTATCCCACGTTCACGAAATCGATGCCGAATCGCCTGGCGAATTCATGGTGGTATTCGGGTAGGGGCTGCATATGCACCCGGCGCAGGGTGTTGTTCCGATCATTGTCCGTGGGGTCGTGTTTCATGAGCCAGGGCATCACCACATCCAGGAGCAGTGTGTAGCTGGCACCGCTCTGATGGATTCTTTTCCAGAAATCGGATGCGCTGAACCGGTCCCAGACCGCCACGGTACAGCCCCGCCAGGCGGCCCGCCCCACCAGTGAAAAAGCCCCGCCCACGTGGTAGAGGGGAAGGTCACAATAGACCACATCCTCCGGGTGGAGGAGCTTAACCCCGTAAAAGCAGTAGTTCTGCAGCCAGCGATGGGACTGGACCACCCCTTTGGGAGGCCCGGTGGTACCTGAGGTGTAGACAATGTTGGCCGTGTCCCAGTAATTGATGGAACCGCCGGGGCTGTGGGAGTTCCCTGTGAAGAGCCGTGAAAAGGGGGTTACCTCAAATTCCCCGTCCAGCTTATAATCCCTTGTCTCGGGATTGAAATCGTGCTGCCCCATCTGCGGCCGGTAAAGGGCCACCCGACGGCATTTCACTTGATCTTTTATGTCGTTTAAGAGGGGTTCCCGGCCGTTTTCAAGAATGATCAGTTTCGGGTCCGTATCGTTCAACTGATAGGACAGGAGCCTTCCCTTGTACAGAAAATTGGTGGGGCAAAAGACGGCTCCCAGTTTCCAGAGAGCGAACATGCTCAAGATGGTGACCAGGGGATTTTTGAGATACAGGGAGACCCGGTCGCCTTTTTCGATTCCCAACTCCCTAAGATTGTTGGCAATGCGATTTGAAAGGCCGTTAAAGGCCTCGTAGGTATAATGCTGATCCTCTTCTCCGTAGTAAAAAAAGGTTTTCCCAGGGCGCATGAGGGCCCATTTTTCAAGCTGGTGGACCAGGAGTCCCATCTCCTCCAGTTCTTCTTTGAGACGCTCCTTTTCCATTTTTCCTCTCTCCTTATGGTCCAAGGCGTTTCTATGCACCTGCATCGGTTTTTCGCATGGGCAGAACAACAACCGCATTGCCATGGGCCGTGGTTTCGCCACGCTGGTTTTCCGCCCACACTGCCAGCTCGATGTGTGCCTGACCCGCTTCATGCCGGGTCCGGATCACCCTGCCCCGGCACCAGTTGGTATCCCCGAAGCGGACAAACCCTTTCAGACGCACCTTTAGGTTTTTCAGGAAACCGTGATCTCCCATCCAGTTGGTTAAGGGGTGGCTCAGCCAGGCCACCCGCTGAAAACCCAGATCCAGGGGGAGCGGGGACCCCATAAGAATCCCCGCGGCTTCAGCATCGAAATGGGAGTTGGCGATGGGTTCGGGCGTATTTGTGCGGGGATCCCTGTAGCCGAGCCCCGGATTATTTCGAAGGAATCTGAGCTTGGGCCCATGGGCCAGGGCCATGCGATGCCAGGAAATCCCACTTGCCCAGGCCACCATGTCGGAAAGGGTGAGGGGGCCTTTGACGACTGCCGGGATCTCTTCCCCTTCGTTGACATCTTCCAAGTAGCGGGGCGCATTGCCGCGAACCTCCTCGTTTTCAATATCCGAATAGATTCTCATAAGATCCGCTTCGGAATAATTGTGAGCCTTGTTTGTTTTAACGGTCTTTTCACTTTTTTTTTCGGACCCCTTTCCACTCAACTTGATTTCGCTTCGCATCATGCGCCAGGTACACTGGCCGACCACTGTTTCTGGCCCTGTCATATAGCGCAGTATGCCCGATTGAAGATACTGCCTGGGACCCTTTTCCTTTGTTTTGTCCATCAGGGGAAGCAGTTGATTGGTCACGGAAAACCGGTCGCCGGTACGGATGGGCCGGAACCACTCCCATTCGGCCCCCACGAAGGTGGCGATGAGCCCAGGAAGCCCCACGATGGCCTGGGCTTCGCTTACGGCGTTTAAAAAAGTGGGCGGGGCGATTCCGCCTCCGTAAATGCTCTTTTCCCCATGGTCCCTGCTGTGCCACAGGGGGTTGTCATCTCCGAGGCCGTTGGCATAGTGCCGGATGGCGTCCCGGGTGACCACATGGGTGCTCACGGGTGGCGACAAAAGGGCCCCTTCCCATTTTTTCCGGTATTTTCGTACCCCACTGGCGATGAGGTCCTGGGACGGCTTTTCGCTCATTCAAAGACTCCTTCACGTTTCAATTGGTCAAAGGTCTCACCGCTCAGACCCAGTATTTCCCGGCAAATCCGCTCCGTGTGCTCCCCCAGGCAGGGAGACGGTTTTATCTTTTGGGGGGAACGGGAAAAGGTAATGGCGTGGGAGGCGTAATCCATCTCCCCCATTTCAGGATGGCTGAGGCGCTTGAAATATCCGTCGTGCAAAAGCTGCGGATCACTGCCAAGGTCCCGGCCCGTATTGGCGACACCCGCGGGAATCCCGTGTGCCTGAAGCATTTCCATGACTTCGCTGGCTTCCCGATCGGCGGTCCATGCGCTGATATGTTGGTCCAGCTCTTCTTCATTCTCTTTTCGGGCGGCCTGGCTTTCAAATGCCGACGATCGTGTCCAGGACGGATTTTCAAGGGCCCGGCAGAACCCCAGCCACTGCTCCTGATTCATGACGGTGATGGCGATCCACTTCTCCTTGCCCTTACAGCGATAAACGCCGTGGGGGGCACCATGGGGATCCCGGTTTCCCGAAGGCCCGGCAACATGCCCGTTGGCCTGGTAGTCCAGAAGGGTCGGGGAGACGAACTGCACGCTGGATTCCAATTGGGCCGCATCCAGATAGATCCCCTTGCCCGTGCGGCGCCGATAATCAAGGGCCGAGGCAATGGCCAGCAGGTTGAACCGCGGCACCAGGTAGTCGGTGTATGAACCGTAAGGACCGGTGGGCTGGCGGTCAGGCCATCCGCAAAGGTAGGTCAGCCCGCTGATGGCCGTGAGCGGTACGCCGTATCCCGGCATAGACCGAAGTTTTCCCGTTTGGCCGTACATGCAGGAGCTGAGCATGATGATATCCGATTTCACGGCTTTGAGATCCTCATACCCCAGCCCGTTTTTTTCCATGACCCCGGCAGTGTAACTGTCCAGCACCACATCACTTCTTGAGACCAGGTCTTTGGCCAGGTCCACCCCCTTGGGATGTTTCAGGTTCAAGGCAATGCTCAGTTTGCTGGCGTTTTCACGACCGAAAAAGAGGGAATTATCCAGGTTGACCCGGTCGTTCTTGAAGGGGGTCATGGACCGGATGATGTCGGGTCGGGTCCGGGTCTCCACCTTGATGACTTGGGCCCCGTATCCGCCGGCCCAGCTGGTGGTGAGGGGCCCCACCACGGCCCAGCCGAATTCCACGATGCGGATCCCTTCTAAGATTTGCGTGTCCATGAATCTACCCTCTCAGATAATCCCTTCTTGTTTCAGCCCGTTCAGTTCCCGCTCATCCATTCCCAGCAGTTCCCCGTAGACCTCTTCGTTGTGCTGGCCGATGCCGGGAGCAGGAGATCTGGGACCGCAGAGATCCCCTTTGGTCTTAACAAAAGCGCCCGGATACAAAAGGGTTTTACCCTTTGGCGGATGGGCCATGCGCACCCAGAATTTCCGCTCTTGAAGCTGTGCCTCCGCCAAAACACCTTTGGCGTCGTTTACGGGGTAGACCATTACCCGGCGCTTGACCCCCTCTTGCCACAGCTCCTGCTGGGTGTGGGCCAGAAAGAAGTTTCGAATGGGGAATACAATCGCCTCATCGATCTCTTCCTGAGGGGTTCGGCCGATGTCGAATTTGGGCCAGTCCATGGTTTTCATTTTCCGGGTGGCCAGCCCCTCTTTGGCCATCCAGCGCGTCAGTGCCGGATTGCTGACGGCCCCCATCTGGCCGCCGAAGAGATAAAAGGCCACAAAGCCGTCCTTACAGGGCCATATGACCGGCGTTGTGGTTCCCAGCGGCGGTATGCGCAATCCGCTCCCGGGGCGCCTTAAGATCTTGCCCCGGGCATCCCAGAGGTTATGGGCCGTATAGGCGACCCGCTCCATGGCCTTAAGGGCGGAAACCGCCACCTTCTGGCCCACTCCGGTGTTTCCCCGGTGAAAGAGAGCCATGGCCGTCCCCGTTGCCCCATCGCATCCCGCGTGCTGAAAGGCCTGGGAAAGGGTGATACGGATGGGGGGCCGATCCGGATCCCCGCAGATAAAGAGTAGCCCCGAAAGGGCCCAGAGTACCAGGTCGGTGCCGGCATAGGCATGGTAAGGTCCCGTGGAACCGAAAGGGGTGATGGCGGTCATGATGAGGTGAGGGTTTTCCTGCGTGAGGTCATCGTACCCCAGTCCCAATGCTTCGAGATAACCGGGATCAAAAGACTCAAGCAGAACATCGCACTTTGAAACGAGCCGCCGAAGCAGTGTCCGCCCTTCCGGTCTTTCGATGTCCAGGGTAATCCCTTTTTTGCTGGTGTTATACGCCAAGAAGAAAAGGCTTTTTTCCGGGTCCTCTTCATTCCCCCAAAAAGGTCCGATTCGGCGGGACCGATCCCCATGGGGCGGTTCCACCTTGATGACCTGGGCTCCCAAATCCCCCAGCAGCTTTCCGGCCATTAGGCCCTTTTCGTCACATAGGTCAAGAATCCGGTAGCCTTCGAGCAGGCCGTTATTACTTGTGCTCATGGTTCTTCTAATTGGCTCCCATCATGGTTTCCGGAAGGAAGAGGGTGATCTGGGGAAAGGCAATGAGAAGGGCCAAGGTCAGAATATCCATGGCCAGAAACCAGGCGCAGCCTTTGAAAATCTGCTCCAGCGGAATCTTGTCCCCCACCACCCCCTTGATCACATAGACGTTCAAACCCACGGGCGGGGTGATCAGCCCGATCTCCAGGTACTTGATGACGATGATGCCGAACCATACGGGACTGAAGCCCAGGGTTTCAATGACCGGAAACACGATGGGGAGCGTCAACAGCATCACGCCGATAGTATCCAGAAACATCCCCAGGAAAACGTACATGAGGGACATGCCCGCTAAAATGAGATAGGGATTGATCTCAAGCGCCAGGATGAATTCACAGATCACGTTGGGCACGTCACTCACCGCCATGAATTTGGTGAATATCACCGCGCCAAGGGCAATGGCAAAGATCTGTGAAGTGCTTCGCACCGTATCGCTCAGGGATGATTTAAAGGTATTCCATGAGAGTTTTCCCACGATCAGTGCGAACAGGAAAGCCCCAAAGGCCCCAACGCCCCCCGCTTCCGTGGGCGTAAAGAGTCCCAGATAGATGCCGCCGATGACCAGGATGAAAAGTGCCAGAATACCCCAGGTTCCCTTGAGGGATTGAAATCGCTCCCCCCATTTGACGGGCTCAGGGACCCGGGGGCAGAGATCGGGACTTCGAAGGGCCCTCACCCAGATCATGAACATGTAGATAAACGCCGACAGAATGCCCGGAATAAAACCGGCGATGAGCAACTGGCCGATGGAGGTCTCGGTCATGGCACCGTAAAGGATCAGCAGGATGCTCGGCGGGATGAGACTCCCGATGGTGCCGGCCGCCGCCACGGCACCCGTGGCCAGCCCACCATTGTACCGGTGCCGCATCATTTCGGGAATGGCCGCCTTACCCATCATGGCAGCGGTGGCAAGGGATGATCCGCTGGCCGCCGCAAAGGCGGCGCATCCGGCCACCGAGGCGATGGCAAGGCCTCCAGGCACGCGGCTGAGCCAGAGGCGCGCGGTCCGGTAAATGTCCGTGGTAAGCCCTGCGTGAAAGGTCATGTACCCCATTAAAAGAAACAATGGAATGGTGGTGAGCACGAAGCTGGCGATAAAGCTGTAGGGTACCAGGCCCAGCAGCCCTTCGGTGGCCCGCCACCCCAAAATGGCAAAATATCCGCCCACCCCCACGGCACCCAGGGCAAAAGCCACATGGATCCGCAGCCCGATCAAGAGCAGTAGAATTCCGATTCCCGAAAGTCCGATGACCCAAGGCTCCATTCTTTCGCTCCTTTAGGCGGAAAAACCGCTCACGCCTTTTGCCTGTTTATAGACGTCACGCAATAACTCAATGCAAAAGGCAAGGCAGCCGATGGGGATGATCCATTTGCTGAGCCAAACAGGGACATCCACGATGCCTGGGATGTATTCCTGAAGCCGCGTTGCCTGGATCGCCTTTTTTAGCCCGTACCATCCCATGAGGCCATAGAGGATCAAGCCCAGAAGGGCGGAGATCCCTTGCAGTAGGGATCTTCCCCGTTCCGGAAGGCGATCCGTAAAGAGGGTAACGAACACATGCTCCTTTTTTTGATGCACATAGGCCAGTGGAAAGAAAACCACCATGACCATCAGAAAATGGCTGTTGATTTCAAAAACCGCGGGTATTGGGCTGTTGAAAACGTATCGGCCGATGACATCCCCGGTTACCAGAAACATCATGGGCACCAGAAGCCCCACTGCCACGCCCGTGAGAATGCCGACGAATCGATCAAATGCACGTCCCAGCGGCGTGGTGTTTTCCTGTTTGGTCATCGCTCTCCTCCACCGGCCGGAAAACCCCTATTTTTCCCAGGGGTATCCTTTGGCTTTCACTTCCTGGCCGTACTTTTCCACCAGCTTCAAAAAGGTCTCCTGGGTCTCTTTTCCGGGAAGGCCTTTTTTCTCCATGGATGTAACCCAGGCTTCCATGAAGGGTTTTGCCTTTTCCAGCCATTTGGCCCTTTGGGCTTCCGTCAAATCGATAAACTTCATCCCCTTTTTTTCTGCCTTGGGAATCACTTTCTTTCGCGCGCCAATCAACCCTTCTGCATACTTGTTCACGAATCCTTGACCCGCCTCTTCAAAGATCTTTTTGATCTCGGGCGACAAGGCATTCCATCGATCCAGGTTGATGGCCAAGCCGTAACTGCACAACTCTCCGGCGTTGATGACGGAATAATACTTGATGACGTCCCAGTGCTTGTAGGCTTCCAGAATGAAGAAATAGGACTGGGTGGCATCGGCCGTACCCCGCATGAGCGCTTCATAAACCTCCCCCTGGGTCAACTTGATGGGGACCGCATCACAGGACTTCCAGAACTTGGCCCACTGGCCCCCGGCAAACCGGATTTTCATCCCCTTAACATCCTCCGGCACACGGACTTCCTTTTTGGTGGTGCCCAACTGGGTCATCCCGGTGACAAAGGGCACCAGAATCTTAACGTTATATTGCGCCACCTCTTTGATGAGGGGCTGATAGGTGGTGAACATCTCCTGCATGGCTTTCAGGCCCACATAGGCATTGTCGTGGGAAAAGGGCGGATCCGCAACCGTCCACAAGGGCGTTTTGGCGGGATGATAGATTCCCCAGGCACCGCCGCAGTCGGCTGTGCCGGCACCGATACCTTCCATGGCATCACCCGGTTTTAAAAGGGCACCGGACCAGTAAAACCTGAATTTCACCTGTCCCTTGGTGCGCTTTTCGATTTCAGAGGCCCACCACTTGACCGCTTCCGCCCGGATCCCCTTGGCCGCCCCCTGGGCCGCATATCTGAGCAAAACGGGCTTGTCTTTGGCCATGGCCGTCAGCGCCGAACCGAGCAGCCAAACCGCCAGGGTTGCCAGAAATACCATCATTACCAAACGCTTCTCTTTCATTTCCATACCTCCTGATTAAAGTTTTGAAACCAACCACTATCGAAAGCCATAAGGGTCATGGCGGCCGATCATAAAAGGCGTTCCCTTTCGGCAAGGTCAGGCGCGGTCCATTTCGTCGGAAATGGCGTTTAAGCGCTCTTTCACTTCAACCACATGCTCTTCCAAAAGCCTGTAAGCCAGTTGACGATCACCCGCTTCAATGGCCTCCATGAGGCGGCCGTGTCCCCGCACCACTTCCCGCGAGGTCTCAAGATCCGCCCCTGTCCGGCTCAGAAGATCCAGGTGCACCGCCATGATCGATTCCATGACAATGACAAACACCTCATTTTTGGTGGCCCTGGCAAGGAGGGTGTGGAAATCCGCGTTGTATTCGGTGCTCATGAGGCCGCCCGCAATCCGAGCTTCCGCTGCCTTGACATTCTCATGAAGGGCCCTTAGATCTTCCTCGTCGGCGTTTTCAAAAACGAATTTCAGAATCACCCGTTCAATCTCGAGCCTGGCCCGGGTGAGTTCATTGATGGTGATTCTGTGCATGCGGAAGGCGCCGGTAAACAGGTCGCCGATGCGTCGCAAGATGGTGTCTTTGATGACCGGACCGCCGCCGGGTCCCCGCTGTATGGTGACAAAACCCGACAGCTCCAGAAGCCTGAGCGCCTCCCTGATGGTCTGGCGCCCCACCTGAAACTGCTGGGCCAACTCTTTTTCAGATGGGAGACGGTCACCAATCTTGAGCACCCCGTCCAGTATCAAGTCCTTGATGCTGTTGGAGATTTCTTCAAAAGACCTTCTTTTCTCAAGAGGGGCGAAAAGCCTCTTTTCCCTATCATTCATGGCATGCTCTTTCAAAAAATCATTATGTGAAGAATTTTCTTATTGATCTATTTGTCAGACATTTGTACAGTAGGACTAATAGATCGATTGCCCCTTGTCAAGAAAAAATTGATCTTGACGGTTGACAAAATGATCAGAGAGGCGCAGAGAACACTGTGGAAAGACCCGGATCATAAGATGAATACTTAAGGAGACAACCAATGGCTCACTTGATTTCATTTTCACGAAGCCGCTCTACAACCGTGGAGGAATCCCGAGACGGCATCATGACCTGCACCTGCAGGGTAACCGACAACCTTTTGGATGGGCGGGTTCAAATTCAGGCCAGCCTTCCGGAACTCGAAATCACCGCGGCGGAAAGCCGTTTTGACCTCTGTCGCATGGAAGGCATTGCGGCAGCCCAGGAAAGACTTCAGAATCTGCTTGGGGTTCGCATCGGACCCGGCATGCTCAAAATCATCGAAGGGCTCATGGGAGATGATCCCGCATCCGTGGAACTGGCTTACATGGCCGAAGAATGCTGTCATGGGGCCATTTTGAGCCTGACCAAAAAGACCCTAAGGAAGGCCCCTTTGGAGCCCGCGGACAGCCGCGAGCACTTCTCCAAAATGGTCCGGAAAAACATCCGTCTCTACAACCGGTGCGCCGCTTTTGCGGACGGCAGCTCATTGCTGGAAGGGGTTGAATTATCATGAAACATCAAAAAGGAGATGCCAAAAAATGCTGACGTACATGCGAAACAAGCTGGTAAGCATTGAAATGCCTTCCCGTGATATCTATGTGGCATACGGGTTCCTTGACGATCATATCTACAGTCTCGAAACCACCTTTGAAGTCGATGGAAAGGGGATGGACATCAAATGGATTAAAGGGCGCTGGAACCGATACACCACCCCTGACTGTCCCCAGGCCATTGAACCGCTTCAGGGTGCCGTGGGACTCTCTCTAACGGATGATGACTTCAAACAGAAAGTTCACCGGATCGTGGGACGAAAGGCCTGCCGGCATTTTGCCAATTTGATTCTTGAGTGCGCCGATGCCATTATGAAAGGCAAATCCATGGTGGATGTGCCCCAGGATGACACGCAGCCGGCCAAACCGAAACCGTCCGCCGAAGTTTCGCGCAAACCTCACCCCAGGCGTCAAATCCGAAAGAGGCCCACCGTTTCCTTTGACCAGCTGGAAGATGCGCCCCAGGGGTTTTTCATTGACCTTCATGTGCATACCCTGCCCGCTTCCCCCTGTGCCTCCTCCTCAGTGGAGGATATCATTTTGGAGGCAAAGCGGATCGGGCTGGACGGCATCTGCCTCACGGATCACAACTACAGGTGGGATCCCCGTGACATTTCCGCCCTTGGGGAAGAGCACCAATTCCTGGTCCTTGGCGGCAACGAGATCACCACCGTACAGGGGGACATGGTGGTGTTCGGACTGGACGAGGATATCCAAGGGATCATCGCCCTCAAGGACCTGGCCGAAAAGGTGGACACAGCCGGCGGTTTCATCATCGCGGCGCACCCCTTTCGCGGCTTTCTGGCGGTCAGCGGGGATAAGCTGGGGCTGGATGTGGAAAAGGCCGCGGCACGGCCCATGTTCAGGCTGGTGGACGGTATCGAAACCTTGAACAGCAAGGTGACCGAGGACGAAAACCGTTTCTGCGGCCGGGTGGCGGAGACCCTGAACCTTCCCGTCACCGGCGGCAGCGACGCCCACGTGGTTGAGGAGGTGGGCATCTACGCCACCCGGTTCAGCAAAATCATCCACAACGAAGACGCGCTCATCGCGGCCTTAAGGGCCGGAGATGGCGTTCCCGTACCTTTTAGAAATCACAAGGAGACCTCATAATGGGCAAAGAAAAGGGGAAATGGGAGAAGCTGGTGCGCCGCATGGAGATCCTTTTGAGGCTCAGATCCTTTCCGGTGGCCATGAAAATGCTGGAGAAAAAGGAGCAGCTGCAGGAAGTACCGTTTTTAAGGCGGCCGGAGCACAAGGTCACCATGTGCCAGCTCATCAATCTGGTGCGTAATTTTGACTGGACCGTGGGGGCCGGTATTGAGAATTTCGGTCTCCCCACCTGCTCCTCCATCCTGGGTTTAAACGAACTCCCCTCGTTTTATAAGGACGGCACGTTCCGATCCATTGTCTGGGTGCAGACCAAGGAGGACGGCAGGCGCTTTGAAGAAGCCATTCCAAGGCTTCCCACGGGCCAATATGAGGCCGTTGCCATGGCGCCCCTGGTGTACGACCCCTTTGAACCGGATATCGTGCTCATTTACGGAAATCCCGCCCAGATGATTCTTTTGATCAACGCCCTTCAGTTCGAAGACTACCGGGTGATGCAGTTTCATTGCGTGGGAGAGTCCTCCTGTTCCGACGCCATCGCCCGTTGCTACCTGGATGGAAAACCGCAACTATCCATTCCCTGTTACGGAGAACGGCGCTACGGCCATGCACAGGACGATGAACTGGTTATGGCGATTCCGGCCAAGGACATGGAGAAGGCACTCCGCGGTCTTGAGATCCTCTATCGACGCGGCGTGCGCTATCCCATCAGCTTCGCCGGTGCTGAGGGAGATCTTGAAAGGGCCCTGCCGGTGGCTTACACCACCCTTGAAGAAAAGATTGAGAGTATTCGCGGTGCCGTCCCCAATGGCCTGGTGGCGGGCCTCACCGGTGTTATCGCCAGCGGCAAAAGCACCGTATCCGCCAGGCTGGCGGAACTGGGCGCCAGGCTCATCGATTTCGACCACATCGCCCGTCAGGTGGTGGAACCGGGAAAACCGGCCTACAATGATGTGGTAAAGTATTTCGGCACCCAGGTATGCCTGGAAGACGGGACCCTGGACCGGAAGAAGATCTCCGACATCGTTTTTAAAGACATGGAGAAACGAAAGAAGCTGGAAGAGTTCACCCATCCCAGAATCTACGAAGAGTTTTTTCGGCAGCTCAAGGAAATCGGCACACAAGACCCGGCCGCCATCGTGATTGTGGACATTCCCCTTCTGGTGGAACTGAACCTCATGTACCTCTTTCAAAAGATCATCGTGGTATCCGTGAGCCCGGATACCCAGAAAAAACGGCTCATGGCACGTGACGGCATCGACGAGGCGGAAGCCTCCCGCATTATCGGAAGCCAATTGCCCATCAAGGAGAAGACCGGGTTTGCCGATTGGGTTATTGAAAACAACGGGGAACGGGCGGATACGATTATCCAGGTAGAGCATCTTTATGAGGAACTTAAGCAGTTCATAGCCGGGCAGTAGGCGCCTTACAACCCTTAAAAGAACCTGTCTGACGCTGATGCTTAACCGATGGGCACGCGTCAGTGGCGGGTCTTTTCCTTTGACATCCTAACCAAAAGGAAGGAACAATACGCACTTAGGATCAACAGACAATGGCGCGTCTGTTTTGAGTGGCACGACGGGAACGCTTTCAACGTCGAAATCGTCGACTATCATTGAGGCACTAAAATGAGAAACAATGATCTTCTTGATCCCATAAAACCGGGCGAAATCCTGCGTGATGATTTTATGGATCCGATGAATATCAGCATCAATAAGCTGTCGCGGGACCTCGTGGTTCCGCCAAATAGAATAAGTGCCATCGTAAATGGGAAGCGGGCCATAACCGCCGACACCGCACTCAGGCTTGAGCGTTATTTTGGTGTTGAGGCCCAATTCTGGTTGAATTTGCAGTCTGAATATGATCTTCGCTTGATGAAACGTAAGATTGGAAACGACATTGAACAGCGCATCATTCCGGTCAAAAAGCGGGGATCTTAAATGGTTTCGGCTGAGGCATAAGATCTGAAATCAGAAGATAAGAACTTCTTTTCCAGCCGCTTTTCCCAATCCCTTTTTTCGGAAGCCACAAATCTCCCCGCAATTAGGATATCCTTTTAAATTCACGGGCAAAAAGCAGATTACCCAATGACTGAGCAATATTGCTCAACCATCGCGCAAATCTCAAGTGATACAGTACCCTGCCACAAAATCCGCCATATTCAAATCTTTTGGAACAGTGTAAAGAGAGAGCCCGATCCGTTGCATTGTCAAAGGGACAGCACCTTGTGAATGAGTCCGGTCCTGTTTTTCACGTCCGCTTTTTCAAAAATGTTCCTCAGGTGGTTTTTGACGGTCCCTTCACTGATATAGAGGGTTTTGGCAATCTCGGCGTTTCGATACCCTTTAAAGATGTAGGAAACGATTTCCGATTCCCGTTTGGTGAGATGACACGCGTCCTTGACAGCCTGGTCATTGAGTTTTGGATGCAGCGGCAGAGGATCCATGGTTATCAAGAAGAGCGGATGGCCGACACCGGAGACTCCCGCGCTCACCATTCTGGAACGGAAAAGGCATTTTTCAGTTGAGGAAATCCATACGATCCGTTTTCTGGTGGGGAAAGAATCCATACGTACTTTTTGATCGTTCCGGGTGCATTCTTCCAATGCTTCGCAATCTTTCAGGACGGGCGGCGGAATGGGGGATGCCCCTTGATGAGATTCGAACCCTGAAAAGGCCCCTTTTTTAACACTCTCGCAGATATCCACGGCCTTTCTGTTCATGAAAAGAGGGTTTCTGCCCAAATCAAGGGCTGCAATTCCCACATCCGTGCTTTCAAGCAGCGTTTGAAAAAAACTCCCCTTTTTTTTGACTTCCTGAAGCATTTGAATTCTTTCAAACGCAGCGGAAAGTTGCAGCGAGACCATCTTTCCGGCAGCCAGATCTTCTTT
The DNA here is from genome assembly GCA_028278625.1 of Thermodesulfobacteriota bacterium. The sequence continues at coordinate 61,555 of JANQDY010000088.1, read as the reverse complement.
GTCGAATTGCCGGTTCTTTGTCCTGTGCGTGCAAATGGCTGAGGTCAGCTGGTTGTTCACCCGAACATAAACCACCATCTGCCGCCGGATCTTTTGGGGCCTGATGAAATCATTAAAATACTCGGTTTCTTTGAAATCACGATACGGCACGATTTGTTCCATGGTAAATGCGCCGCCTGCAAATGGTCCCATATTGGCCGGATCAAAGCCCATATTGACCGGGTCAAAAGGGTTCTTTCTGTGGTAGTAGTTGCGGTAAAGTGGGAAGAAATGATGGGGTACGTTTTCTTCCATTGGTTCAGACAAATGGTTGTTTTGATCGGTAAGCCAGATGATTGTACTCTCCGATTCAAAAATCTTGCGCGCCAATGGAAGGGTTTTCGAGCGCAACACTTGAACGTTCTTTGCTTCACTGGCAACCCTGGCGAACTCCAACAGATCGGAAACACGATCCACGGAAAATCTCAACGATCCCTTTTCCATTTTCACTCCACCTTTTGGCCAGCCATTTTGAGACAACTGCTTTTGTTTAATCATACGCTGGTATTACCGATAAATCAAGTATCCCTATGGATAAATAGCTGGATTCCCGGCCAAACCCTGGATAACAAAAGGGCCGACCAAAAGACAATTTATAATTTACGTCAAAAATGTGACTTTCGTTACATTGACGATTCCAAAAAGATCGGTCAACAATATGCCAGGCCAAAACCCGGGTCAAAGAAGAATAGATGAGACTGTTCATACAATCGAAAGGAGGCGGAACAATGGGAGAGTTTACCGGTGCGGAAGTGTTGGTAAAAGCGCTAAGAAATGAAGGCGTACGCCACGTATTCGGAATCAGTGGTCACGGCATCGTTGCCTTGATGGAAGCGCTTAGACGGGAAGACGGCATTGATTTTTTTTCGGCCAGACACGAGGAAAACGCGGCCCACATGGCAGACGGATGGGCCAGGGCCACCGGGGAGATCGGGGTGTGCTGCTCAACCGTGGGATCAGGTGCGGCCAATCTTGCCACCGGGCTTTACGAAGCCTATGCGGACAGCTCACCGGTTCTGGCCATAACGGCCAATGTGCAGAGCCACCTCGCCTATCCCTTTGTGGGGGCCCTTGAGGACCTGGACGCCCTGGCCTTTTATGGACCCATCACCAAATGGAACGCCGCCGTTCATCAGTGGTCAAGGATTCCCGAACTGGTTCAACGAGCGTTTCGAGAAGCCTTGAGCGGAAAACCCGGGCCGGTACATCTCGACATTCCATTGGATATCTTGCTTGAGAAAGGGGAAATGGAAGATTTTCCGGAACCCAAAAGCTATCGCACCACCGGTCGGCCGAGGGGAGACCGGCAACTGATTGATCAGACGGCCCAATTGATTTCCGGTGCAAAAAGGCCCCTCCTGATTGCTGGGGGCGGCGTTATCGCCTCGGAAGCCTGGGATGAATTTCAGAACCTTGCGGATGTTCTAGGCGCGGCCGCGACAACGACCCCCATGGGTTCCGGGGCCATTTCCGCGGACAATCCCCGGTTTTTCGGGGACGGCGGCTGGCTGGGAGGAAATGGTGTTATGCGGGCCCTTAAGGAAGCGGATGTTATTTTGGCCGTGGGCGCTCATTTCTCATCCTGGCTTGGCCTGGGGAAACCGCCTGTCATGTCTTTAGAATCCGAACAAAAGATCGTTCAGATCGATGCGGATCCAACGCAACTGGGGAAGAAAATACCGATCCATGTCGGCATTGCCGGAGATGCAAAAAGCGTACTGACCGACCTGCTTCTCGCCCTGGAGGCATATGACGGTGATAAGAAAACCGATGAAGAATGGGTAAAAGACCTTGTGCAAACCTACCAGGACTACCTGACAAGCCTGGAACAGATGCTCGGGAATGACAACGGCCCCATAACCATGGCCCGGCTTGCCAAGGAAGTGAGCCAATACCTGACGGATAAAGGGGCCATGGTGACCATCGACGGCGGCATGGTCTTCCACTGGGGCTTTACCTATTTTCCCGCCCAACAGCCTCGTCACAGGTTCTTTTTTGCCGGCGGCGGTCACCTGGGCTGCGGACAGCCTTTTTCCAATGTGTTCAAACTGGCCTTTCCGGACCGTCCGGTGGTCAACTTCTGCGGAGACGGCGCTTTCGGGCTGACACTGCAGGAACTGGACACCGCCGCAAGGCACAACCTCCCCGTGGTCCATATCATCAATAATGACGGCGGCTGGGGCATGTGCAAGGCGGGACAACTGGCATTGTATGGGAACAATGCCCTTGAGGGCATCGATCAGGATTTTTCGTCGGCGGACTATGCCGAAATCGCCAAAGGTTTCGGCTGCCATGGGGAAAACGTGGTGAGCCCTCTCGAAATTCAGCCGGCCCTTGAAAGGGCCTTTAAGTCCGGAAAGCCGGCCGTATTGAATGTTAAAACAGAACTGACCCCTCACCCCATGTTCGGCGTCATGGCCCAGGTGGTTTTTCAGGGGGTCCCTCTTTCCATGCCGGAAAACGCGCCGCCGGAAAGCTAAATCCCGCAGGCAGGACTGCGCGGTTTCATTCAGGGGCACCTTGCTGATTCTGGAAAACGTGTTCCGAAATCAAGCAGGGTGTCCTCTGAAATTATGAATTGCGCCCATTAACCGGAAGAAACGTTCAACAGAGGTCTTAATCGCGTTTTAGCTTCAGATAAAACAGAATTGAACTGATCATTCCTGAAACCAGATATGATACGGGCACGCCGTATGCACCCAACAGATAGGTCAGGCCGACCATGCAAGGGATAACGGCGGCCGTTAGAAGATACAATGTCTTTGCAACATATGTTTCAGCGCCTGTCAGGCTGAGGACTCTTCCCAGGTAGAGGCCCGCCACATGCCCTCCCCTTGCAAAGACCAGGACCACCAGAAAGCCGTAGGCGTTCGAATAGGTCTCTCCGAACCATTTGAGAAACAATTCGCCGCCCAGAATCAGTATCAGGCAAACGGGCACTGTCATCAGCAGAAGCAGCCGCACACCCGTTCTAATTGATTCTCCATGGGCTATTGGATCATCGGCATGCGTCCGGCTGATGGAAGGGCTCACCACCGACAGCACTGTTTTGGCCGGTATGATCATCACGGCGGTCAAAATCCACGCTGCATGGTAAAAGGCGACCGATGATTCATCGGCCATCAGCCGCAATAGAACGATGCCGCCGATGGTAATGGCATTCTCCGACAGAGAAGAGAGGAACATGGGAAAAGAGGTGTATGTCCACTCCCTCAAATTATAAGTGGTGGTGGATGGTTTGAACTTTTTGGGAATGGTCACGATTTGAATTATGGATTGGATGAGAATGCACAGTGCGATGGCCAACGCGAGGATGATAAGGGCCATTTCCGAGGTCAGGACACTATCCTCCGCAAGTAGCAGGTAGGCAAAGAGGAGCGCGAGCATGTCCCTTAAGACCCCTTGGGTGGTTGCAGCCATAACCGCGTGTCCCGCGGATCTCAAAACACTGCTGAAATAGATGTTCAATCCCAGAAGCGGGCATATCCACCAGGCGTGACGGAGGGTTGTCTGGGAGTAGCTCCCTTCAATCACCGGCAGCATGAATTCAAAAATCAGGTATCCAAACAGTAAACCGAGAAAAATATTGATGAACATGCCGGTTCTTAGAAAGCCGGTGAACAGCCTGGCTTTGGCCTGCTTCAAGTACCTTGGAAGATATTTCATGGCCGCCTGGCTGAATCCCATGCCAGCCACAAGGACGGTCAAACGAACGGCATGAAAGGCGAACACAAAGGCGCCGTAGTGTTTGATTCCCATCCACCGTGCAAAGAGAATGGACAACAGGGTGTAAGAGACAAAGTTAAAGGAATAAAAGGGAATTGTCTCCAAAAAACGGCGGGTCAGGGTTGGCTGATGGATCTCCGTCATGATGCACCAGCTAGATGGAAACCATGTACTTCATGGGTCCGCATTTCACTGTCTCGAAAGATTCGAAGAATATATCGCGTCCATGTTTCATAACGCCCCATAATGGTTGATATCCTTTTAAGAGTTTCAATCTCCTTAGCGGCATTTTGAACGCATCGACCTCTTTGGTCGTTGCTTCTCTTCTTTCCCCCACGGTACCCATGAGCCTTATGCCTGGCGCGTGATCAAATCTCCCGAAAAGAACCGCCTTGATCCAAAACCTTTTTGTGTTTTTTAGCAGCAAAATGCAGATTTTTCCATCACGATCAAGGTTTTTCGTCAAATGCTGAGAGAAATGGTCGAAAAAGAATCCCTGTCTGTCATCCCTCAGAATCAGGGTCGAGTAAGGTGCCACGCGGGGTGATCCGTCTTCATTGACCGTGGCAATGACACAATAGGGCATGTTTGGCGAAGCTGTGACAGGCGTTGTATCTCCCCAAAATTTCAAGATTTGTTCCCAGTTTTTTTCGGTAATGTGCATGGTTCCCCTCCTTTTTGGCATATTTGCACTTGAAGCAGCATCAATCCAAAATGTTGACTAAGTCAACTTTTCACAAATTGTTGACTTAGTCAACCAAAAAATATACAGATGGTTTATGGACGCCAAAAGAAAACAGAAAACCAGTGAGTTAAGGATTCGGCTTTTAGCGGCTGCCTCTGAAATCATTTCCAAAGAGGGATTGAAAAAGCTGACCATGAGGGCCCTTAGCAATCAAGTTGGGGTGTCAAGGACGGCACCCTATCGGCATTTTGCAAATAAAGACGCGCTATTATTCGCCATTGCGGAGGATGGCTTTCGCGAACTCACAAATCGATACCGCAAAATAAACCGTGACAAATCCATGGATTCTCTTTCGAGAATCAAGAGCATTGGACTCGCCTACATTGCCTTTGCCATTCATAATCCAGGGGCTTTCAGGCTCATGTTCGGGCAGGAAATAACACGACATCAAAGATCCGAAAAACTGTGCTCCCATGCAAAAGAGACCTTCAATGAATATTTAAAGGCCGTGAAAGGCTTCCAAAATGAGCATAACATGGCTATCGGTGATTATGCCATATTGGCAAACTATTCCTGGGCCGCGGTTCATGGATTGGCAATTCTGCTTTTGGATGGACAAATTCAGGTTTCAGGGGAAGACTATGGCTTTCCCACTTTGCTGACGGACAGGCGTCCCAGTATTTTGGAAAATGCCAAGGCAATGATCGCTTTTTCAGAAAAAACCCTCATGGATTTCTGGGAGATGATGCTGAATGGGATTTCACGGGAATGATCGGATAGCAAACCATGAAGATGGAGGCAGATGTTGTATACCGTAACGAATCTTCTGCTGATGCTGGTAGCGCTTCTTGCGGGATCCAGCTTTGTGCTCCAACAGGCGGTCAATTCAAATCTTCGTTTTGAGATTGGATCCCCCTGGTGGGCCGGGTTCTTCAGCTATCTGGGGGGCACAATTGTCATGTTTGTGATGATTCTCCTGATGCGAGAACCGTTTGTGTCCGTCAATCTGGCTTTGCGCAGCTCATTCTGGTCATGGACCGGAGGCCTGTTCGGGGCCATTTATATCGCTATATCGATCCTCCTTTTGCCACGACTCGGAATTTTTACCGTGGTCGCATTGATCGTCGTCGGCCAGTTAGTGACATCCGTCGCATTTGACCATTTCGGCCTTATGAACGTACCGGTTCAGCCCATAACCATCACAAAAGGACTGGGGGCCGTGTTTTTAATCGTCGGGGCCATATTGATACGGTGGTAGCGTGTCATCATAAAATCCTTTGTGGAAAGGGGGCTTACAAGACCCCGTAAGAATAATTTTTGGGAGGATGCTCATGAAACAAAATGACCTGTTAAAAGAAGCTTTCAGTATGCCGCTTGCCAGTCCAGCCTATCCCCGCGGGCCTTATCGATTCGTCGATCGGGAGTTCTTTATTATAACTTACGAAACCGACATGGCGGCACTCGAAAAAGTCGTGCCTGAACCGCTCGAAATCACCGATCCCATTGTAAAATACGAATTCATCCGGATGCCGGATTCAACCGGCTTTGGTGATTACACGGAGTCAGGCCAGGTAATTCCGGTAACTTACAAAGGCATCTCAGGTGGTTATACCCATGCAATGTATTTGAATGATCATTCGCCAATTGCCGGCGGTCGTGAAATTTGGGGGTTCCCCAAGAAGCTGGCAGAACCTTCCCTGCAAGTGGAAAAGGATACGTTGATAGGGACTTTGCATTATGGTTCCTGTCGCATTGCCATTGCCACGATGGGTTACAAACATCAGGAATTGGACAAAGCTGACGTGCTAAAAAGCCTTCAATCCCCTAACTTTTTGTTGAAAATTATTCCCCATGTGGATGGTGGTTTAAGAGTCTGTGAATTGGTCCGTTTTTATCTGACCGATTTGAATTTGAAAGGTGCCTGGACCGGTCCGGGTTGTTTGGAACTGTTTCCCCATGCGCTGGCACCGGTGGCCGATTTGCCAGTGCGAAAGATCGTCTCGGCAATCCACATTTTAACTGATTTGACGCTGCCGTATGGTGAAGTTGTTCACGATTATTTGGCTTAGCATGGCATGCATCCAATAGGGAGGAAAAAAGAGGGGTAACAAATGAATTTCGCTATTAAATCTTGCCGATACCTTTTTTACGCATCCATCCTTTTTTGCTGTTTCCAAATTCATTCGGGATGCAGTGAGGACGCATCCGACAGCCACCATAAAAACGGCAGGGACATTACAATATTTGCTCTGGATGAAAATACAAAAGGGTGCCTCGAAAAAACCGGATATGTATACAACCTCAGTATCGTTTCAAAAAATGAGAACAATTACAGGGCAGAATATCTGGCCGGTTTTGTTCAGGGGCATCTGTTGAAGGCCCTGATATTGTCCGCCCGGGATAACCTTTGGGATGTTGCCCATTATGTGGACCCGGCCCATCACGCCATGCCTCCTTCCCCCGAGGAGTTGGACCACGCCAAGGAGACCATGGCGGAAAATTACAATTACACCACAACGACCTTTTACGGCCGACAGTCTCCCGGGCTGCAGTCCCGGATGTTGCGCCTGTTTTTCCGTCTGTTGGGTGTCTATCACGGCACCAAAGAGGCGCAACCCTCGAAGCTTGATTTCAGCGGCAATTGGATTCCGACCTTGGATTATTTTGCCCCGGAAGAGCTTGATTTGGGATATGAAACAGGAGTGCTTACGTTTTTGGATGTCTATTTCGTGAATGTGTTTGCCGATTACCTGGACGCTGTGGAGCCGACCGCTCCCATTCAAAGATGCACCGCTTTTGTCTATAAGACGGATGATGACATCTTCGTCTCTCACAACTCATGGTTCATCTTTTTGGATCAAAGCATGGGGCTAACCTATTATATCAATGGCGATTTTTTCACCATGAATTCCGTCGTTCCCGGCATGATCAGTTCAGAGGCCAGTTTCGGTTATAACAACAAGGGAATCATGTATGATGCAACAACCATCGCGGCCACCCACACCCAGGCCAAAACGGACCGATTATGGATGTTCTGGCGGGAAATCCTGGCCGCACAGTTTGCTGACTCCATGGATTCATTTTTTGATTTCATTTCCCTCGAAGCCTCGGGAACCTACATGAATGCTTATATGGTGGTGGATGTGAATGAGCGCCAAATCGGCCTCATTGAGATGTCCTATGACACTTTCTTCTACTTCAAACCGAATGGAAGCGGCGGCTATGACGTCATCACAAACAAGTCGGGAATTTCCAAGGCGTATGACAAGGAGATGTTACAGCCTGAATACATATTGGGTTTCAATTATCCCGCATCCATCTATCTTCGTGATGAGCTCAAAGCCATTGAAAACCGTCCGGCCCGGCGATACCAACTCCTTTCAATGATCCATACCGTTACGGACATTGAAAGGGCAAAGGATCTCATTACCTATACATTCGATCCCGACGAGCCGCTTTCCATCTTCGGCCGGTGGGACCTGGGGTATGGCTGGACCCCGACACCCAGAATTATGCCCGAGGGCTCCATTGACGCCAAAGCGACTTCCGCGTCGATGATCTCGTATGTTTCCGGCATCCAGGGAATTCTGGATATCGACGCACCCTATAAAGTGTTCTGGATGAAGTACGGCACCCCAATCATTAATGGAAAGCCGTTCATATGGAGCGAATCAATCTGGAACGATCAGAAGCTCAGAAATGTGCCTGATGTGGTGGATGATCGCTTCTACTTTTTAAACGCAAACATTCGGTAATGATGGGCTTTATGGGATGGCCCTTTTTCTTCAATCAGTTTGCCATTGCCGCTTCTATTTCGGCGATGACAAAGCCCGAATTTTCTCGTTTCAACCGTGATTCCAAAAGGACTTTTGCCTTACCGCTGTTCATCCTTCCCAGGGCCCAGGCCGCATATCCTCTAACCAGCGCCTCCGGGCCCTCCATGGCTTTGGCCAGTACGGGTATATGGTCCGGATTCCCGGTGTTTCCCAGCGCAATGGCCGCATTTCTCTGGAAGTACTTTTTCTCTTTGATGTAGTTGTACATGATGGGGCGGACGGTTTTTTCGTAAAACAGGTCGGACATTTCAAGCATTTTCGGCAAACTGAAGTCTCTGGCCACTTGTTCCAAAAAGGGATCTTCTGAAAACTTGGCTTTCATTCTTGCCGAATTGCGCGGGCATACCTCCTGACAGACATCGCACCCGTGGACCCGCGTTCCCATTTTCTCTCTGATTTCAGGCGAAATATAACTTGTCACGCAGGGCCTTCCATCCTGGGTCCACCATGCATTGAAAGCGATACAACGCCGGGGATCAAGCTTCAACGGTTCGTAAATCGCCCCGGTGGGACAAGCATCCATGCAAGCCGTGCATTTATCGGGGCATTTGACATCATATGTCGGCGGGTCATATTCGAGCTCTTTGTCCACAACGATGGAACTTAAAAGGACAAATGAGCCTGTTCCCTTTGCATACGCAAAGTTGTTTTTGCCGAAGGAGGTCATGCCTGCTCTCGCGGCCGCACGCCTTTCCGGAATATAAATGCCGCTACCGATTTCACAACCCATTTTTTGAAAAAACGCCACCATGAGTTGATAGCGCGCCCCGTTGATGCGATTCTGTGGCGCATTGTAGCATCTGGCCTGGTAAATCCTTCCAATCTTGCCCAACAGGGCCTCTGGGAAGGCTTTCTGGGAATAATCCCAGGCCATGGAAATGATCGATCGGGCCGCGGGCATGATTGCCTTGGGTTCCCCGCCCCGTAGCAGTTGCCGCGGGTCTTCAACATAGAAATCGTAGACTGGACCTCGGGATCGGACCTCGTCCACGTGATCCGAAAAGCGATCGGCGGATGTAATGCCGACGCGGTCATAACCCATGTCCAATGCAAAATCCTTAATATCTTGGGTGAGCGACATCATTTTCTCCTTTCTCATAAAAAAACATGCATATACATATTAAATCGAAAAAAAATAAACCGGCTAATCCGCTATTTTCTCAAGGCTCATTAACAGGGCTTGGAGGCCCTTTTTCCCCAAAATCTGCGTCATTTCCTGCTGGGCTTCTTTCCAAAAGGGCCTTGCTTCATCCATCCTTTTCATTCCCATATCCGTCACCCGAACCCTTTTGACGCGAGAGTCCGTTGCTTCAGGTTCCAGGCGAATGAAATGGGACTTCTCAAGAACCTGGAGGTTCCTTGATACCGTCGTCTGTTGCATCAACAATAATCTGGACAACTCAGAAACGGTAATACCCGGATTTCTCGCAATATTGGCCAACATGCTGAATTGCGTTATTTTGAGACCCGTAGGTCTCAAATAACGATCATATTTTCTGGTCAGAATGCGCCCTGCTTTTCTAATCGCCGCACACACACACGGGTATTGCGAAGTTTCAACCGGAATGCTTTCTGGATTTACGGTATCTGCCGCCATTTTTATATGTATATACATGTAGAAGGGCAACTGTCAATGCTTTTTTTGCGACGGCTTTTCGTTGGACAACCGCCAAAAACCCTTCTTTCTCTTTCAAAAAAACTTGACCATTTCATAAAAATGGAATATTTTTAGTTGAACGTTCAACTAAATATGGATGGCGCGTAAAATGCCGAAAACCGATGGTTACAAAACCAAAGCCAGAATTCTCGAAGTCGCAGAGCAGCTGTTCGCGGAAAAAGGATTTAACGGCACCAGCATTGACAAAATCGCCATCGCCGCCGGGGTCAACAAGGGGCTGATTTATTACCATTTTAAAGATAAAAAAGACATCATCAACTCCGTTTTTAGAGGGATGATCGAGGAAATCGACCGGCATGTAAGGGTGTCCATAGATGACAATGAGAATAAATCCGATGATGATTCTCTTAAGCAGAAAATCAGAGCGGAAATTGAATACTGCAGCCGTCAGCGGCGCACGATCTCGGTCATGTTGATGGAGTCGCTGAAGGCTGACGGCAACCCGGACTCTCTATTCAAATGCTCGGAGATGGTCATCCGGCAAGAACTGGACGGCATCAAGAAAAAGCTGAAGGACTTGGATACTGATTCAACGGATGATGAACGCCGTATCCTGATACACGAGTTTTTCACCGGATTCATTCCCATTATCTTGTTCGTGACACTCCGGGAAAAGTGGTGCGACTATTTCAACTGCGATAAAGACAAAGCCCTGGACTACTTTCTGGAGGCATTCTCAGAGACACACCTCAAAAACCATCCTGGGTCAGGTTAGATAAAGGCTTTATGGAAAAGCTGAAATGACAAAGGGAATTGGCTTTCTATTTTCTTTAAATGGCCATTCAATTCATAAAAAGATGCTGGCAACAATAGAAAGCGATTCCCGGGGCAAAGTGAACGTAATGCTAAACCGTTGGGTAAAGCGGATGAAATCAATTCCCTTATTCTGCCTTCTGTGGGCGTTTTGCATCTCATGCACAAACGCCTCCGGCATCGGCCATCACGGAACGCCTTCCGACCATTTTGACGGCAGCCGTTTTTTCATGGAAGATAATGATCATGGATTCATTGATATGGTGAAGTGGATCTGGGAAATGGAGACGGTTGAGTGGCCGGAATGGATTGAAGACCCTGAGCAACCCCCTCCGCCTCTAACGGTGGGCCATGGCCAACTGAGGGTCACCTATATCAATCACGCCACGGTCTTGCTGCAGATGGACGGTATCAACATCCTTACGGATCCAATCTGGTCTCTAAGAGCCGGGCCTTTTTCCTGGCTGGGTGCAAAAAGAATCCGCAATCCCGGTATCCCTTTTGATCGGCTTCCCAAAATTGACCTGGTGCTGATTTCCCATGATCATTACGATCATCTGGATATCCCCACCTTGAAAATCATTGATGAAAGAGATCAACCCATGGTTGTTTGCGGGTTGGGCCTGGAAAGCTATTTGAAAAAAAAGGGTATTTTAAGGGTCCACGAGTTGGACTGGTGGCAATCGATCCCGGTGAAAGACCACACCCTCACCGTAACCTTTGTCCCGGCCAAACACAGCTCGGGCCGCTGGCCTTTCATGGCCAACAAGACCCTTTGGGGAGGGTATGTGATCTCTTCAGATGAGGGACACATCTATTTTGCCGGTGACAGCGGCTACGGAGAATTCATCGAACAGATCGCAAACCGCTACGAACGGTTCAGGCTGACGATCCTGCCCATGGGAAATTACGAAAAACGCTGGTTCATGAAAAATCAGCACATGAATCCTGAAGACGCCGTAAAAGCGCATCTGGTGCTGAACTCCTCCCAAAGCATGGGAATTCACTATGCAACTTTCGCCGAACACCCGGAACAGACCGTTGACGCCCATGAAACCGACCTGTCGAATGCCCTTTTAAAACACAAGGTAAACCCTTCCAGGTTCTGGATCCTGGGTTTCGGAGAAAACCGGGTTGTGGAAAAGCGTTATCCTTTAAAAAAAACACCCGGCTCTTTCCAACGGATAGATGCTTGACATTCAGCATATGGGCGCTATCTTTTGTCCGTCTGGCCCTGCAGCCTTCCAACATGGCCTGAGTGTCGAAAACAAAACATGAAAAAACCATCCAATAAAACAGCGTCACCCGGCTTTTGGGTCCCGGTTTTCATCTGGTTTGGCTTGTTCTTCTGTCACCCGGGGGTGTGTACAGCTGACCATAGGGGACCTCTACAAGACTCCGTATGCATTGAACGGGTCAATGAGATCAATGGGTGCCAAAAGTTTCAGATCCATAATAAGACGACTCCAGGTCAAATTGGGAAGTATGCGTCCGAACCCGTTTGCCATCGGCCCATAAACAATCCATCAGACCCGCTTCTTTACCGTTCCTGCCCCCTGACGGGCAACATTATCAATAGTTTCCCGAACTGTTTCGCAGGGACGATTATTTCCATCCTTCAAAAGAAGAATTGCTGGCATCAATCATCTGACGATGAACTGCCATCTCTCATCTGCTCCTGAAAGCCCCAAAAAAACCATCAAGCACTATTGAAGCTTTGATTCTGAACTTCCCCATCGGGACGGAAGAGAAGGTAAGCGTGATGATCAGAAACGTGAAGTGTCTCTACAGGCGTATGTGCGGTTCAACCATGAAAAACAACCTCAAATCTTATTATGCCGGAATAGATGAGATCAAAGAGCACGCGTTGGGGATGGCGGGCAAATCGGATCACCAGTTGCAGATGCTGTCTCAAGACATCATCACCCAGGCCAGACACGGCAGGGCCCTTAACGAATTGATGCCGGAAGCCTATGCCCTTGTGGGCGAAGCCATCAAACGGATACTTGCCCTCAGCCCCTTTGACCCACAGTATATGGGAGCCATTGCCATGCATCAGGGGAAGATTGCGGAAATGCAGACCGGTGAGGGGAAAACCCTGGCTGCCGTTTTCCCGGCCTATTTGAATGCACTTCCCGGAAACGGCGTTCACATTTTAACTTTTAACGATTATTTGGCATGCCGGGATGCTGAATGGATGGGACCGATTTATGAATTTCTCGGCTTGAGCGTCGGGTATGTGGGGGAGAAAATGGCGGCGCGAAAACGAAAACTCGCCTACCTTTCAGATATTACATACCTCACCGCCAACGAGGCGGGTTTCGATTATCTCAGGGATAGCCTCTCCTATCACCCAGAAGATCGTGTTCATCGGGGCCTCAATTTCGCCATTGTTGACGAAGCGGATTCGATCATGATCGATAACGCAAGAATCCCTATGGTTATCGCCACAAACTTCGATGATATCATTCGGGATACGCTTCCACTGGCCCATATCGCGAAAAGGCTGAAAAAGGATACGGACATCCAATTCGATGACAATTCCGGGAATTTTTGCCTCACCGAGCGCGGCACCAAGCGCGTTGAATCGCTGTTAGACCGCGGTGATTTGTATGATCCGGAAAACATTGACCTGCTTACAAAAATAAACTGCGCAATACACGCCGAATTTCTATTCCATCGGGACGTGGATTACATTGTTCGGCATGACAAAATCGAAATGATTGATGAATTCACCGGACGCGTTGCAGACAAAAGACGCTGGCCAGACGGGCTTCAGGGGGCCATTGAAGCAAAGGAGAACATTCGGGTTCAATCAAAAGGAAAGATTTTGAACTCGACGACATTGCAGCAGTTTCTGGGAAAGTATGCCAGGGTCAGTGGCATGACCGCCACCGCATGCACTGCCCGGGAGGAATTCAAACGGTTTTACAACCTGGAGATTGTTGTTGTTCCGCCTAACAAGCCCTGCATCAGGGAAGATTATCCGGACAAGGTGTTTGCCAACAAAGAGGCCAAATACCGAGCCGTTTCAGAAGAAATCATCACCATACACGGAACAGGGCGTCCCATCCTCGTCGGCACGGGGAGTGTTCAGGAATCTGAACGGTTGAGTAAAGACCTTCAGAAAATGGGGATCGACGGCTTGGTGCTGAATGCCAAAAACGATGCGGATGAAGCCAAGATAATTGCCGAGGCAGGCAGGTTCAATGCCGTGACCATATCCACAAACATGGCGGGACGGGGCATTGATATTCGTCTTGGCGGCGTGGATGAAAGGGAAAAGAAACAGGTCATAGACCTGGGAGGCTTGTACGTTATCGGACTCAACCGCCACGACAGCAAACGGATCGACAATCAATTGAGGGGCCGGGCAGGGCGTCAGGGTGATCCGGGGGCCTCTCGTTTCTTTATCAGCATGACCGATGATATCTTCCAAAAATATCACCTTTCCGCTCTGCTGCCGGGCCGGATAATCGAGAGCAAACCACGGGGTGACATTGAAAACAGAATCGTCAACCGGGAAATCGATCGCATTCAACGGATTATTGAGGGTCAACATCTGGAAATCAAGAAGACACTTTCCAGATACAACCTGCTGGTGGAACAGCAGAGGGAGATCATCTTAAAGCGGCGGGAAAGGATCCTGGGAGACGATTCCTTTTTGGATTTTTTTGAATCCAATTGCCCGGATCAATACAATTTGCTTTTGACAAGGTTCCGGAGAGAGAAGATCGTCGCTATAGGCCGATTCCTCTTGCTATACTTCATTGACCGTACCTGGTCGCAATATCTTGATGAAATGGCTGACATACGTGAGGGCGTTCATCTTTTAAGACTCGGACGTCAGGATCCCCTGCTTGAATTCAATAAGCGAATCATCAGGCTTTTTGAAAGATTACAGGATGTCATGGAATCAGAAGTCGTTGTAGCCTTCAATGCCATTGATATCAGCAGCGGCGATCTTGACATGGAGAACATGGGGTTCAAAACCCCTTCTTCCACTTGGACATATCTTGTAAATGATGATCCCTTTAAGAATATGCCGGGGCTCGGGATTTCCACGATGCCGGCGGTTTCAATGGAGGCGTTTCTTCTTTTGCTGATATTCCCTCTGCTGAAACGGCTCAGAAGGAGAAAAAAGGTTTCAACAGACATATTTCAATGATGACGCTTATAAGGCCCATCACCAACAACCCCTTCTCACCTTCAACTAACCGCTTCCTAATCCAATCCGAACATATCGTTCTTAAGTTCCTACGGAGAATCCATAAAGCATGGGACCCTGGAACCAGGGTCCCCAAGACCCATGGTCTGTGCAAATGAAAATATTCCCCCAAAACATCTCCCTGAGAGGCAAAATCATGTTCATCAGCGTCGCGGGAACAGTGGTTCCGGCACTGATTCTTGGCGCTGTTTTTCTTCATTAGTTCAGCCAATATGGAAAAAGCTGTTCTTTGGCGGCATATGTCGCCTTGAATGAACTGGCCGCCTCCATGGAGGAAACATCCGCATCTTTAGAGGAAATGGCTGGAACAACCCGAAAAACCGCCGATTGTGCCGTTGAGACGGATGATTTGATGAAAGAGACCAATCTTATCGTGACGGACGCCAACAAGTCCATGAGCAGCCTCACCAAGTCCATGAACACCATGTCCGAAAACGGGAAACGGATTGAGAATATCGCAAAATCAAACGATGAAATCGCTTTTCAAACCAATCTTCTGGCGCTGAATGCCGCGGTGGAGGCGGCCCGGGCGGGGGAGGCAGGTGCCGGGTTTGCAGTGGTGGCGGTTGAAGTCAGAAAACTGGCCCTGCGTGCGGCTGAGGGTGCGGGAAATACGGAAAAACTCATCTCGGGAATGGTCCGGAACATCAGAAATGGGGGGGAATACGTGAACGCGACCGATGAAATTCTGGATAAAATGGCGCAAAATGCCGTTAGAGTGGGCCAACTGATCAGGGAAATCGCCGCAGCATCCACGGATCAGTCCCAGGGGATTGAACATGTCAACAGAGCGGTTGCGGATATGGATATGATGCTGCAGGAAACCGCAAGAACGGCAAAGGAATCCGCCCGGGCGTCCGAGGATTTGAGTCAACATGCGGAGGAATTGTGGAAGCTCATGGATGAATTCAAGGCGATCTTCAATGGAAGATCATCCAATGGGAGATCGGCGGAGGCCGCCCGAATTTGAGGTTTTCAAAGAACCCCTTCAGGTGGCAGCCCATTACAAGACGGCCTGGACACCCTTCCCTATTCTCGTAAATGAACGCATCCGAAAAGTGTGGGTATTCTCATTTCCTGGCAACCGCGATCAAACGCTGACTCGCTGACTTGTCGTATGGCGTGAAGTCCCAGTTCTCGAAGAATTCCACATCAGAGAACCCGGCATCCCGCAGAATCCTTGCCCAGCTCTCGCTAAGGCGAACGCGAACACGTATCTCGGAGTGTTTGAAATCTGATGTCGTTTCCGTGTGGATGAAATCGAAGATATTCACCACCATCACATCGCCCAAATACTCCAGCACAAAGAACCGCGTCCGATCCCGGTTATTTACGACCGCGTCGAACTTGGGCGGGTTCTTCATGTTGGCATCGGTCTGTCCCTGATCGAATACAAGTATCCCCCCCTCACGTAGGACTGACCCCATGCTTCGTAGCGCCTGGAGGGTCTCCTCATCCGTGAGCACCTCGTTGATTGCGTTGGTGAGGCAAATGACGGCATCGAACTTCGCGTCGAAGCAGTCATGTAGACGGCGATAGTCAGCTCTTTGCAGGGGGATGTCGATGCCTGCGGCCGAAAGCTTCTTTCGAGCTTGCGCCAGCATTGACTCGGAGAGGTCTGAGGCAAAGACCTCGCATCCAATGGAATTCAGCATTATCAGGTCGTGCCCCGTGCCGCAGGCGCAATCAAGAACCCTCTGCACCCTATATTTTTTAAAGAGCCGCTCGAAGAACTGCCAACGGACCGGATCATCGTCCACCATCCAGTCGTATCGCTCGGCAAACCCTTTATAGGGATCTTGTGGCATGTTCATTTCCAATTTGCCATAACGGGAAACTTAGAAGCGACAGGGTAACACTTAACGCCAGCCAGCTGCGGCCGCCCACCCCTTGCTGCCCGCATTCCCTGTTAATTTACAATATCGAAAGGTGTTAACGTCTGATCGCTTGGTTCTTCCGTTAAAAAATACTGATGAGCAATACATCTTTCGATGATATCACCATTGGTCACAAAATCCGTAAGTCCTCCGGGAACCAAGAAATATTTACGATTCAATAATTCGGCTTTCTTTTCAACTTCTGCAAAGACGATGAGGCGACGGTTTTCACACTTCCCGGCGTCTATGGTCCCGACTCTATTTTTCTTGTATATCACGGGAATACCTTTTGCGGATTCTGCGAGCTCCATTAAGGCAGACTCGGAATAGCTCCACCCATTTTCTTTGTCTTTATAAGTAGAAGCTGAAGCGGCTTTGATTTTCACAAGTTCTTCCTTTCTTAACATTAATATAATTAATTCTATTTTAATAAAATTGTATAATTTTTTTAAACGTCCTCTTCTGCCAACGCACTTTTTTTACCGAATGTGATCGAATTGAACCTTAAATTTCTGTCGCATTTCTTGCTTTTCTTTATCCGACAATAGCGTAACATTTACCGCATTTAGAACCAATTTCTCAATGGTAGCACGATCCCAGCTCCAGGTTTGCTGACCGATCATATATTCGTTGGTCAACGTTGTATTAAACATCGGAGGATCATCGCTGTTTATTGTGACATACAGACCATGCTCCTGTAATCTCGGCAAACTGTGTTCCGCCAATGAAGGAAAAATTCTTAAGCATACATTGCTGGTGGGACAGATTTCCAACGGAATCTGCTTGTTCCGCAAATGATTTATCAATTTGTTGTCCTCTATTGCCCGAACACCATGCCCTATTCGCTGGCTGTCTGCAACCTCTATGGCGCTCCAAATGCTGGTCGCTCCATCCGTTTCTCCGGCGTGCAAAATACACGGGATCCCCGCCGTTCGCACCTGATCAAATGCTGATTGAAATTTCTGCGGCGGATTACCGACTTCCGGACCTCCCAATCCGAACGCCACGAGTCCGTCCCCGTAGCGTTCCACTGCCCAATTTGCGATGACTTTCCCTTCGGCAGAAGTGACTTGGCGAGGGATATCCATGATAATTCCCATTCGCACGCCAAATTCTCTTTCTCCCCACTCCCGGGCGCGATTAATCGCATCCATCTGCTCGTGAAAACCGAGCCCGTTGGTCAGATATTGATTGTAAGGCGTAAATGTGACTTCACTATATGCAATATTCTGTTCCGCCTGACCCGCCAAAAACTCGCGGGCGATCAATTCAATATCTTCCGCGGTACGCAAACAACCGGAGATGATCATATAAATGTCCAGAAAATGGTTGAAATCACGGAAAGCGTACCATTCGCGTAAACGCTCAAGATTGTCTGCGGGCAAAACGACATTGTGTCGGTTCGCCAATTTCAGCAGCGTTCGTGGTTGAACGGAGCCTTCGAGGTGAACATGCAATTCCACCTTTGGCATTTTCTCGATGAATTTTTCGATATGATCCATTTTGCCTGCTCTGTTTTTGGCACCTGTTCCTCAACTAACTTTCTGGGCAACGGCACACCAGTTAGCTCGAATCGATGGTCCTTATCAATGACTGCATTACCGCTGGCAATAGACCTCATATCTTTACCCTATACGAGAACTGATGAAAACCGGACTTCCTGAACAACTGATAGCGTCCGACCTTTCAGGATCGGTCTCTATCCTTTGAGGTTGATCCCTGGAAACGGTCAATAACATATACGCTTATTGCACAAAGTGCGATAAATATCCCAGCTATCACAAATTCCATCCATTTCGGCAATGGTATTTCCATTTCTTTATCCTTTTCAAGAGTTATTTGTTAACTTCAGAGCTACGCATTACAATTTTTCGATTTAGACACTATGTTGAACAGCCACAGAATAGAGACCCTCTATAGTTCTATCGCTAAAGACGACTATTCCTGATCTTTACGTAATAGTTTCCCGATCAACCGTGCCCATTTCCATCAGTTCGTCAATATCGGCTGCCATTCCCGATCGAAAATGCGTGACCGAGGCGTCGTTTTCCATGACCATGTCTAGCTGCCTTGTATGAATAAGGAGGTAACCGATAAGCATTAATCGTTTCTCCATGAATTCCATGTCGCGGTCTTCCATTCTGGAGATCAAATTATCCTCTTTTATTTCTGTTCGAAACCCGCGGGCCTCCAAAATTTCCTGAATTAGAAGGATCCGCTTAAATTTCCGGTTGAAGTCCGCAGCACCTCCCTTGAACTGAAAATTGATGTAGTTTTCATTTGACCGCTCGCCCACCAGTGCTTCCACGGTGGTGAAATGGAATCCGAACCTTGAATTTAGGGAGCAGAAATTTCTGGAGATCATGAAGTAATTCCGGTTCCCGTAACTGGACCGGACGCCCGTAGCCAGGGCCGGATTCACGGTCGCCTGGAACATGACGGACATCAAGCCCCTTTTATCCATACCGGGCGGGCCTTCCCATGGTTTGAAGACAATCCCTTTCCAAATGGCCAACATGGGTATGGAAGTTATGTTTGACAATTCAACATATTTTCCATCGACTTCACGTTCAAACCCGTCGTCCAGGTTGAGAATCCACCACTGCATGGGTCTACGGTCATACAGTTGCTTGCTTGATCGCTCGGGAAAATGATGTTCCCTGCCGAACTTGAACATTTCCTGCACCGATTTTTCATGGCAAAAGCGGGTAATGTCATGAAAAGTCTTGCAGTGTTTGGGCTTGAAGGACGGCGCATCCGGGTCAAGCAGGTTCAGAGGGGTGATCTGGCGGCCAGCCCCTTCCAAGGCTTGGTATACGGGTGTGCCGATCATGATATTTTTTTCTTCACCGCTTTTCTCCAGCAGCTCTTGGACGGCCCCCCGGTAAATTCTGCCCCCGTCCGCATCCACCGTAATTTTTAGCCCCGATTCCAGTTTCTCCAAAGCTTCCGCCAGACCGAATATCGCGGGGACGCCAAATTCTCTAGCCACGTTTGCCAGATGCCCGGCAATGCTCCCTCGCTCGGTGACCACTGCGGCGGCCCGGCCTAACAGGGTAGCCCAGCGGGGCAGCGCTTGCTCCGCCACCAGAACGCCCCCTTCCGGGAACCTCAAGGCATCCGCTTCCTTCCTGACAACAAAGACGTTGCCCGTGCCTCCCCCGGGGCTTGCGGTAAATCCGCCTTCAAGGAGAAGCGGCGCATCCACCATCGAACCCTGGGCGGGACTTTTCTGAATTCCGGCTGTCGCCATTTGTTGGAGGGGCCTGCACTGAAGGATGACCATTTCTCCCGATTCATCAATTGCCCATTCAATATCCTGGGGCGTTCCATAATGAGCCTCCAGTTTTAGGGCCAGCCTACCTAAATCCAGGGCCTGCCCGTCCTTCAGGGAGGGCGTTTCCTGAAGGTCTCCCGTAATGTCCAAACGGCAAACACCTTCACCAGGATAGCAGATAAATTTCAGATCCTTCCGCGCGATTTGCCTTTGTTCGATCTTCAGGGGTTTTTCTCTGGAAAGCACGAAAAGGTCCGTTGCCGTGCTGCCGTCCACCACGGGTTTGGGAAGCCCCAACACTGCGTTGATGATGACGCCGTCATCACTCCTATTCACGGGATTTCGGGAGTACATAACGCCGCTCGATACGGCATCCACCATGGCCACGCACCCAACGCACATGGGGACATCTTCATCTCGAATACCGCGTCTCAACCGGTACATCATGGCAGGGGGGCCATACATGCTGGCAACGATCTCCTTATAGACCCTTGGAATGTTCTCCCCGCTGACGTTTAGCAGCGAACGGTATTGACCCGCAAAAGAGGTTTCCCTGAAATCTTCTCCCAGCGCGCTGCTCCGCATAGCGACGCGAATCCCTTTACCCGCGATACCCTCCAGGCGCTCATAATGTTCCACAAGGGCCGTTTCAAGATCATCGGGCAAGGCCGCGTCGATTATGCGCTGTTGGATTCTCGAACTGAGTGCATAAATCCGATCAAGCCTGCCGACATCAGCCGTTTGAATAAGCCGGTAGATTTCTGTTCTCAGGTCGTTCTGATCCATAAATCGCTGGTAGGCATGGGCGGTAACTGCGAAACCGCTGGGGGTCTTTAGATTCAGGCGATTTCTCACTTCCCCCATGTTTGCCATCTTGCCGCCGACCCGATCTGCCAGGCTTATGTCGATATTCTGCAGTGGAATGACCAGCGGGCCTTCCCCCTTGACATGGTGGCTGGAGATGTATGGGTTGATCTTCAGCTGAATATCTTTGAATCTGCTGAAAAGCTCCTCGTATTTCCCTGGCGCCAATTCATCCAGGTTTTTTACGATCTGCCACACACTGGTTGCAACGCTTGTGCATGTGGAGAAAACAAAAGACATGCCAAAGGGCCGGCTCCCGTTTAGGGCTTCCTGCATTTCCGCCATGGTCTCAAGGGCCTTGTTGTTGGCAGTCAAAAGCAGTTTGAAATGATGGTATCTTGCCTTGAAATCTCTGCGCAGTTCTTGGGCACTCTTGGGGCCGGTTTCCCTTTGCCGTAATAATGCTGCTTTAATTGTATTAAAAATCCGTCCCATTGTTCGATGCACCCACACAATTTTTGCTCTTTGGCCGTGTTCAATGCGGCTTTTGTGGTGCGGTGCCTTTTGGTTCATATTCAAGACTGAATATACCTGCAAGATAGAGGGCGTTCTTAATGTTCTAGCTTCATGCCCCAACCTTCGAATATGAACATAAAGGCAAATCCGTACCACATGGTATACACCACATAAAAAAGAAGGGAAAAAGTTACCATCCCAAGCCTGTCCGTAATTTTTTGTGGTTCGATCTGATAATAATTGTAAGATGTTTCCAAGCCCTTTTTCACCACCAGTGCAATACTGTCAGCCGCTTTAAAATCTCTCTGACGTTTCATATCTTTTTCCATCTCTTTAAAGGATTTCCACCAATTGTACAGCACCCGTCGTTCGTTGTAACCGTATTTGTCCGAGACCTCCGTGCCCTTGTTGTGGTACATGGCGTCGGCGTCCTCCAAGCTGTTAAGCAAAATCAAATTCAGATCACCGCTCACCTTCAAGGTGCCCTCGACAACAGTCGTTTCAGCACCGGCGGCCTTGAAAAGCAAGGCAGCCTGCTCCGCCTGCTTTTTGGTGCCCAGATTCAGAGTTGCTTTGATCCGTTGCAAGTCTGCGGCTTCAATTTTTTCTCTCAGCTGAGGAATGTAATATGCCGACCCCTTGGATATTGAATTGTAAAGATTATCAAGGTAATCAAGGCCGTTGTGCCCCTTGAATACGGGAGAAAAAAACAGGATAAGAACCGCCGTGAAACCCGCCATCATTGCCAGCCCGGAAAAGAATTCCTTCTTGTTTTCAATCATGACAATACCCCCTCACCTTTTAGAGTCCCTAAGTTTTTCACGAAGGTCCCGATAACCCATATCCCGAATCCGCCGATCACGATGAAAAAAGCATAGATCCCGATTGCGTCCAATATCGATGCGGTCCGTTGGGACAAGGGAATGACTTCCATTTCCGCAAGTTTGCCCGGCAGGGCGAAGATCCGGTTGACGAAACCGGCCAGCACGGCCATGGCATAGAACCCTCGAATCGTGATTCCTTTGACCACTTTGGTGACCATGGCCCCGATCTGGATACCGAGAAGCGAACCCAGCAGCATGCCCATGGCCAGGGTGTAGAAGATAAAGCCGTATATCGCATACTGGCTGATGGATGCATAACCCGCCGTAAAAACGATTTGAAAGATGTCGGTCCCCACTGTTGTCATGGAGGAAACCCCCAGGATATAAACAAAGATGGGGAACGTGAGAAACCCGCCGCCCACGCCCATGATCCCCGCTGCCATGCCCACAAGGCCGCCGCTCATGACCAGAAAAACCCAAGAAATGCTTCGCCCGCCCGGTGTCAGATCTGCGTCGAATTTGATCATAGGCGGAATTTTTACGGATTGAAGCTTTTTTGGAAGATTCCCCATTTCCGTACCTTCGTCCCGCGCATGCGCCCCGCCACCGCCGAGAGTGGTCTCCGGCTTTTTCCCGGCCTGCCTCGCCCTGAGATAGTCAATCAATGCATAGATTCCCAAGAAGCCAAGCATGACGGAGTAAATGGTTGTGATAAACGCGTCACTCAATACCGGATTGATCTCAAAAAGAATGCGGTTGATCATACCGCCTAATGTGGCACCGATCACGGCCCCGATAAGAAAGACCACTGCCAGAGGCACCGATACATTGCCCAGTTTGCGATGCATTACCGTCCCCATGATGGCCTTGGCGAAGATATGAAACAAATCAGTCCCAACCGCCAGTATGCCCTTGATCCCGGCGCTCATCAGCGCCGGGGCGATCACGAATCCGCCGCCCGCGCCGATGCAACCGGTAATCAGACCGGCCCCCAATCCGATGAGGATGGAGACAATAAAAATGCCGTTTGAATAAAAGGCAGGGCTGTAGGCCTTCTTGCCACCCAGGACATCGGGCAGGGCCCCGGCGATCTGGTCTGCAAAGGCAATGCCTCCCAGAATAACAGGGACTGTTAGTAAACCCAGGATGATCATGCGTTTTCGGTCTCTCCAGATGGTATTAGCGGTATTGATCTCCCATCTGGCATGTGCCTGAGCACCCATCATCATGAATCGGCCCCACTGTCTGAAAAATTTCATAATATTTTTCTCCCCTTACTACTTAATTCTTTGCTCCAATCGAATTTGATATGAGCTGCGAAATCATTTGTTATGGATCTCACTAACGCTCCTTCTGATCCATCTCTTGTACTGATCGGATTTTTTGTTCATGTAATGATTTCTTTTTGTATGCGTCCTGGATCTTGTAGAGGAGGTCGTCGATATTGATCGGCTTCATGAGATAATCAAATGCTCCGATTTCCATTCCTTCCACCGCCACCTCCAGATTGGCGTGGCCCGTCAACATGATCACCTCCGTGATGGGTTTCGCCTTTTTGATTTCTCCCAAGGTCTCGATACCGTCCATACCCGACATCTTGACATCCAGAACGACCACGTCGATGGCGTTTTCAGACAAATAGGCCAGTGCTTCCTCTCCACTGTTCACGCCGACCACATCCACGTTTCGTTTTTTCATCCGTCTCACCAGTGTCTGCATGAACTCAACTTCGTCATCCACAAGGAGCAATTTTATGCCGTTCAATGTGATCACCTCCTATGGCTGCCAACTTTCACAGCATCTTCAATTTTTTCCATGAGCGCTTCAAGCTCACAGGGTTTTGTCAGATAATCGAATGCGCCGAGTCTCATGCCCTTGACGGCGCTCTCAATGGTCGAATGCCCGGTAAGTAGAATGACTTCTATGGCCGGGTATTGTTTTTTTATTGCCGCCAATGTCTCCAGGCCGCCCATGCCGGGCATTTTGACATCGAGTATGACGATATCCACATCCTTTCCCGCCGCCAAAAGCAGCAGGGCATCCTGTCCACTGTATGCCGAGAGGATGTCTATTCCTCGCTTTGACAGGCGCTTGGACAGGGTCTTTACAAAAGAAACTTCATCATCGATCAGTAATATGGTTGCTTGCGCCACGGGTCATCTCCTATCGATAGCAGGTACGACATGTTGATTCGCACGAGGCCCGCCATTTGTGACGCTCACGGGCGCGCCCACCGATGTCACCGCGGGGATACTGATGCGGAAGGTCGTCCCTCTTCCGGGCCTACTGTTTGCACTGATGTTTCCGCCCATTCGCCTGATGATCCCATAGCAGATGGACAGACCAAGACCGGTCCCTTTTCCCACCGGTTTGGTAGTGAAAAAAGGGTCGAAGATCCGTGAAAGATCCTCCCTTTGAATGCCCTCTCCATTGTCAGAGACTTCGATCACAATGCTTCCCCCTTCAAGCCTCCCTGCGATGGAGATCGCTACGTCCCCCTCTTCCACGGCATCAACGGCGTTGTTGATCAGATTGAGAAGGACCTGCTGGAGTTCGGCGGGGGGAAGCATGAACCCAGGAAGATTCTCCTCTATATTAAGCCGAATCGGCGTCCCATTGGACTTGGACAACTTGGAAAAAATGACCGCGATATCTTCGATCAATGCCTTTAAATCAACATGTTGCACTCTGAAGTCGGTCTTTCTGGCAAAACCGAGCAACTGATGGGTAATGGCTTTGCAGCGCTGTCCCTGGGTGTGAATCTGCTTTAATGCGCGTTTCATTTCGTCCCGGTCTTTCATCCCTTGGAAGTCCTCGTCTTCCAAAAGGTCTTCGATCCAGCCCGCTTCCTCCACCATGATCGCAACCGGGTTGTTGATCTCGTGAGCGATACCGGCCGCTAGTTCACCGATAGATGCCAGTTTGCCAGTTTGAAGCATCTGCTCGTTTACCCTCTGCCTTTCCTTATCAGCCAGTTCCATGCGCCGAACTGTTTTTCGAGAAAGGCTGAAAGCGTAAAGAGCGATACAGAACCCGGTCAGCAAGACAAATCCAACTGTCACAATCGCTGCTTTATTTAAGCCGGAATAGGCATCCGACGTCCTCTGTCCAAAAACGAGCCACCAATCAACAGACTTTAGGAAAGCGCTGGCATAGATGGTTTTGTGTCCTGCGGCATCGCGGCCCCGGTAAAGGGTAATGTCTTCCCCCAGGCCGGATTGCTTTTGGAAATCCCGGAGCATGGTCGTGTTCGGATGTGTGTCGGATGGAGCGGCGGCCAGAAACCGTCCGGCTTCGCTTAAAATGAATACCGATCCCGTATCTCCCAGGCGTATCGTCTTTATCATGTCGTGAAAGGCCTTACCGTCAATACAGGATAGCAATACCCAGGGCGCTTCCTGTGTCCCCCCTCTCACGGCAATAATGATATGGGGAATGCCCTGGACGGTCATGGCTATGCCTCGGATCAGAAGTCCGGTTTTCAAGACATCTCCGATCCAGCCCCTTTTGACGGGATAGGACACAGAAACGTTTCCCGACACCGCTGACGCGATCTTCCTGCCCTTTCCGTCCAGAAGGACAAGTGCACCAAAGTTCGGACCTTCTCCCATCCGGGATTTTGTTAAGATGCCTTCCAGCACACCGGCTTCCCGCAGTTTTTCATAACCAAACGACTCAACCACAACACGAAGATCGAGCACTTTATCATTTAGAAAACGGTCGATGTACCATCTGCTTTTCTGAGCGGCATCTGTCAGATGGTCGTAAACGCGGGCCTTGTAAGCCACTTTGAACTGATAGAAGAGAAGCCCCGCTACCAGAACCATGGGTATGAAAGGAAGCAAAAAGCCGAGCATGAGTATGCTTTTCATTACGGCATGATAGTGCCTGTTTTTCGGCATCCCTTCCTTTATTCGTTCCCATACAAATCTCAACATGACTAATCCGCCTTGAAACCCATGAATACGCTTTGCCGCAGATGTCTCGCCTGATGCTACACCCAAAATTGACAGTGCCCATTAAAAAGACCGCGCCGTCCGTTTCTATACGTTAACCGAAATAAGCGACGGTGAAGGTTTTCCCTTCGGAGTTGAATCGGATTGATCCAGCCGAAAACTACCCCTTCGATCTGTTCTTATCATCGTCTTCTTCCAATTCCGCCATGGTCTCCCTGGCTATGTCGGTGGCGCCCGCCTGTGCAAGGGCCGCGCCCATGAGCAAGGTGTCCACCACCTTTTTGGACTTCTTGAGTCGATTCCAGACCTTGTGCATTGTCCCCACCAGGTGGTCCACATCTACGGGCTTTTCAAGATAGGCCGAAGCTCCTAAGCGCATTGCCTCTTTTTCGTCCTTGTCCGTTCCATGCCCCGTCAGAATCACAACGGGCATATCAGGATTCTCCTTCTTGACCCGGCGAAGGACGTCGATCCCGTTGATTCCCGGCATCCTTAGGTCCAGCACCATTACATCGGGGTGCCCATCTTTGATCGCTTTCAGGGCCTGCTCGCCATCATAGGCTATCTCCGGTTCAAGATTTCTCAAAGCCAACCGTTCCGAAAGGCTATCCACGAATTCCGTTTCGTCGTCCACCAGGAGCACCTTCAGTTTTTCCTTGTGCACCGCACGGACCAGCTTGTCGATGTCCACGGGTTTTTTAAGGTAGGCTGAGGCCCCCAAGCGCAGGGCTTCCTTTTCGTCTTTATCCGTTCCATGGCCAGTCAGTATTACGACTTCCACGTTGGGATGATCTTTTTTAACCTGGCGAAGGACCTCATTTCCGTCGATGCCGGGCATCCTTAGATCCAAAATCATCACATCGGGCTCTTCCTGCTTAACGGCTTCCAGGGCCTGCTCGCCGTCATAAGCCACATCAGTTTTCAGGTCCCTTAAATGTAACCGCTCCGAAAGACTCTCCACAAACTCCTTCTCATCATCCACCAGAAGAATCTTCAGTTTATCTTTTCCCATTGCTTTGCTCCTTTCCCATTATTCTTTTTATTATATGAGCGATCTTCTTAAACACGAGATAGCCAGCGAGAATATCGGCACATAAAAAAGAGGCTCCTTGCCCATTTGCTTCCCAATTCTTAGCAACAGGCATGCCAATTATTATCATTAGCTATTACAGATAGTTATAAAAAATAGATATGGGAATGATACTTATTGAATCATTGTGAAACGTTGCGGGTAGAACGGTATGATACGATATGAAACGTATTATGCAGTGCTTTGGGGCAGGAACAATTCCAGGCCGACCTGGTTGTCGGCATTGAGAAGATTGATTCGAGCCCGGAGCCGCTCGATAGGGTCGCGCAGACGATCCCGCAGGTCTAGAATGGTCTCGGCGCTCTCCACATGACACGCTCCCCGACACACAAAACAACGGAGGATCGTCCCCTCCTGCGCCGGCATGCCTTGGAGAGCGATTTCGCCACCGGCTTCTGTTCGATCCATGCAATATTCAATGCATGCCGCAAGAACCAGGAGGATACGAAAGGGGTCCGTATTAACGGTCAGGGGTTGTTCCGTGGCCACGACCTTTATTTCAATCCTCTCGAGCCGGGCAAAGCGGTGCATCAGAAAAACGATCCGCCCCAGAAGATCGTCCACGACGAGCCTCGCCCGGGATTCATCCATACTGTGGGCGAGCCCGTTCAATATCTCACCAACCGCAATCCCTCGCCCCACCTGCTCTCGAATGCTTTTCAGGGTCACATCAAGTTTGTCGCGATAAGGAAGTTCAGCCTTTTTATCCAGGGCCATTAGATCTTCTATCAGCCCGGATCGTTCACGGATAATCGCCAGAACATTCATCAGTTCATGGCTGATGCCGGCGGTCATTCTACCCAAAAAGGCGATTTCCCGGTCCTTTGACATTTCATCGGCTTGTTTCAAGGAGTTTCCTGTTTCGATGCCTCAAAAGCCTCGTTCATTTTCCCGATCAATTCTTCGATCTGGACCGGTTTCATGATATAGTCAAAGGCGCCCATGCGCATCCCCCTGATACCGTCACTGGTGGACCCGTGGCCGGTCAACAGGATGACCTGCGTTCGAGGATGATCTCTCTTGATATGCTTCAGGGCGTCGAGTCCGCCGAGGCCGGGCATCATCACATCCAGGACCACAACAGGAGGATCTTCGGTTTCTACGATTTGAAGTGCCCGTTCGCCGTCAAAAGCGACGATCGTCTCTATGCCTCTGATTTGAAGCCTTTCGGCCAGAGTGGTGACAAATTCATCCTCGTCATCCACCAAAAGCACTTTCAGTTGGGTCATTCTATGCCTCCATGCTTTTTTCCCGCTTTCTTGGGCAGGTAGAAGATAAAGGTGGTTCCCTGTCCTTCTTCGCTCTCGACTTCAATACGTCCCCCCATCTTCTGGATGATGCCGTATGTGATGGAGAGCCCAAGGCCCGTTCCCTCACCCTGCCGGTGGGTTGAAAAGAACGGATCAAAGATTCTCTGGCGCGTCTCTTCGGACATGCCACTGCCGTTGTCCCTTATGGATGCGAGGACAAAATCCTTGTCGTGCTCCCGGGTGGTGACAGTGATTTCGCCCCCGTCCTCAACAGCAGAAAATGCGTTATTGAGGACATTTAGAAACGCCTGCTGCAACTGGCCGTGATCCGCGAGGACGTCGGGCAGGTCTTCTGTCAATTCCAACCGGACTTCGATACTACGGTGAAAGGCCTCTTTTTCCATAAAACCATAGACCTCCTGGATAACTTCGTTTAGATCCACAGCTTCGATCTGCGCGTCCATGCGGCGCGCAAAGCCCAGGAGGCGGTGGGTGATGTTGCGGCAACGTTCGACCGACTGCTTGATGGAGGCCGTCAACTCGAGGAACCGCGCCTTTTTTTCGAAGTTCTGAACAGTTAACAGGAGGTCTTCCATCAGACCGGCTTTTTCATTTATAATGGCCATTGGGTTGTTGATCTCGTGAGCCACTCCCGCGGCCAGCCTGCCGATGGAAGCCAGTTTATTGGTGTGCTGCAATTCCCGAAAACCCATCAACCGCCGACGGTCCGACTCTTCTATCCGTTTGACAAGAAGATCCGTTATTCTGAACACAACGAGAAAAATAAGGATCGTGCCAGCCACCAAAATAAAGAGTATTTCAATCTTCAGTGCGTACCAGTTGTGAAGAACTTCGCTTCTCGGTTTGACGAGCATGAGAACAAAAGACGGGGAATCGAAGTAGGCATAGGCCATCAGGAGCTCGTCGTTTTTGGAATCTATGGTTTCCACCACGGTTGCTTTACGGCTTATGACCGGCATATCCATGGGAAGAAGATCCAGGACTTTTCCATAAAAACGGGATGTGGTTTGCAGGACACCCGACCGGCTGACCAAAAACGCGTCGCTAGTAGAATCCAGTCCCATGGATGCAATGAGGTTGTTGAACAAATCCGTGTCGATGGTCGCTCGGAGGATCCATTGTTTGCCGTCCTCGTCTTCGTGCTTCACGGCCATTACCATGTGGGGAAATTTCCGATACCCCATAAAGACATCGCTGACATGCTCCCCACGGACCATCACCTCCTTGAACCAGTCCTGATCTTTGTACGTCTTACCGCTGAGTTCGTAGGGTCCCACATAGCTGACCTGCAAGCCTGAAGGGTCGATCAGGCCCAGGTCCACGAACCCGCCGAACTCCTGCCGCATAACACGAAAAATACGGCGGAGTTCCGCCTGATCGGCCAGCTGCTCGAAGCTGTAAGCCGATGCGACAAATTTCACCGCCGAAAGGCGTTCGGCAGTTATGAGTTCAAAGGAATGTTTTGTCTTGTTGACCAAGGTCTCGAGGGGCAGGATGATTTCCCGCTTCAACGCCGACTGGTATGAGTAATGGTTTATCATGGCCATCATGAACAGGGGGATGATGGTCACCAGGCTCATAATGATGATCATATTCCGCCGAAGGATTTTGTGGATCAGGGGGGATTCCGCGTCCAGGGGAAACGACAAAAATTTCAACAGACTGGAAACAGGATTATTGAACCATCTCTCAGACATCGAGTTTCCTTTTAGGCCGATCCACCAGGATTTCCCCGGGGGTAAGGGTGCCTTTTTCGAAATAAGAAAGGGCGCGTTCCCATGGACCCATCACCGAATCCAGAACCCGCACCTTTTTCCAGGTCAGGTAATCGAAATACTCCTCTTCGATACCGCCGCAAACGACCACGTCGATGCCTTCCGTCAGAATCAACTGGCAGAGGTCCTCGGGAGAGGGATGAGCCAGCACAACGGTTTTGGTCTGAGCGTCCATCCCTTTTTCCTCGAAAGAGGCAATCAAGACTTCCGTTGTCAGATCAAACCTCGACGCCACATCCTTTTCAGACAAGGTAACCAGTAGTTTTTCAGCCATTATGCATCGAGTCCGTACTGCTTCATCTTACGCCATAGTGTGCTGCGCCCCCACCCCAGGATCTCGGCCGCCTTGCTTTTATGGCCGTTGGCCTTGAGAAGGGTGTCGATAATGAGTTGCCTCTGAATATCCGACCAACTTTGTCCCTCTGTCTGTTTCCGGGCGGGGCGCTCTCCCTCGAACATCTCTTGGGATTCGAATCCGGTTTCGCCCCATGCGGTTGTTTCTTCAGTGAGATAGGTCGGGAGGTGCTCCATTCCGATCGTATCCACGGAACAGATACTGGCTGCATATTCGATGATGTTTCTTAGTTCCCGCACATTTCCGGGATAGGTGAAATTCAACAAAAACTGGTGAGCAGAAGCGGAAAATGCCTTGATTTGCTTACCGAAACGTCCGATGTAGAGTTTCAGAAAATGATCCAGCAGTAAACGGATGTCTTGTCCCCTCTCCCTGAGTGGGGGCAAGTGAAAACGCACCACATTCAGTCGAAACAAGAGGTCCTGCCTGAAAAGTCCCTCCTTCACCATACGTTCCAGATTGCGGTGTGTGGCGGCAATGACCCGCACATCGGCTTGAAAACCGTCGGTGCTCCCCAGGGGAAAAACGATCTTGTCATCCAGAAAGGTCAGCAGTTTGACCTGAAGCGGTAGGGGAAGATCGCCGATTTCCGTAAGATAAAGCGTTCCCTGATGGGCCAGCCTGAGTCGCCCCATTTTATCGCCAACCGCCCCGGTAAATGCACCCTTTTTGTGACCGAAAAGCTCGGACTCAAGCAGGTTCTCGGGCAAAGCCCCACAGTTGATTTTAACGAACGGACCTTCGGCGCGGTCGGAGGCCTTGTGAATTTCCTCTGCAAGCACATCTTTTCCTGTGCCTGTCTCTCCCGTAATTAGAAGCGAGGAATCGGTTTGGGCGACCACTGGGATAAGACGGAACAGTTCTTTCATCTTTGCGCTTCGACCGATGATTCGCCCGAGACTGTCGATCTTCTGCGCGTCCCCTCCCGTGCCCTGGGCGGGCCTTAGATCTTCAATCGTTTCCATAAAACCCACGAGCCGCCCGTCCTTGTCGCGCAACGCAGTTGCGGTCAATCGTACTGGTATCTTCTGACGGTCGTAATTGATGATGTTGCCTTCAATGCCGACGGGTGTCTTTTCCCGCTCGGCCGCGATCAGGGGACAGTTGGAGCCGCAGAGGTTAGAACGAAGGACGTTACGACAAGGGACGCCCCAAACGTCATACCTCATGAACCCGGTCAACGCTTCAATACGGCTGTTCAGGAACAGGATTCGGCGGAACGGATCCATAATAGCGATTCCCAGGGACAATTGGTCCATGATGGCGGGCAACTCGATTGGCACGCCGAACAGTCCACTTACCCTACCGAAGGACACGTCATCGTGCCCATCTTTTTCTTCTTCGATATACGACAATTTCACGAGGCGTCACCATGGCTTTCGAAACATTACGAAACAATATATAACACTTCAAATGTTTCATGTCAATACATTTTGAAATAAGCGGTTTACGTTTTCGCCTTTCAGGCAATAGGCGATCTTTTTGAATATGCTTTCCTAAAACCAATGATTCCATATAATTCCCCCCGGTTCACGACAATGAGGCATCCGCGGGGCAACCGCAAAATACCCATATGGGTTCAGCTATCCCTTGACCTTTGCCTACCTTGATGCTAATCATTGCAGCCCAAGTGACGTCCGCACCTGAAATTCTACGCCGTTTCATGGACGGCGCTCTTTAAGAATACAACCGAATGGACCATATGCCCCCCATCATAGACACCCACGCCCATATCTGTGATGCTGATTTCGATCCGGACCGGGAAGCGGTCTTGATGAGGGCACGGACGGCAGGGGTATCGGCCATTGTGGCTGTTTC
The DNA here is from genome assembly GCA_028278625.1 of Thermodesulfobacteriota bacterium. The sequence continues at coordinate 29,047 of JANQDY010000088.1, read as the reverse complement.
TGAAACGGTAAAAGACGCACGGAAGAACCTGGATATGGGGGAACGGTTCTCCATGATCCGTCCGGCGGCGGGACTCTATCCGACACATCTGGACCAGGAGGCGGCGGACCGGATGATCGATCTTATTCGCGCAAACCGACATCGTCTGTGGGCCATCGGCGAAGCGGGTCTCGATTACTGGAAGATCAAGGGCGAAAAAGACAGGGAGCGCCAGCGGGGAATATTCTCCCGCTTTATGGATCTCTCCCTGGAGCTGGATCTTCCCCTGAATGTCCACTCCCGGTCCGCTGGCCGCCACGCCATTCGGTTGCTGCTGGAACGGGGGGTGCGACGGGTCCAGCTCCACGCCTTTGACGGCAAGGCATCGGCGGCTCTGCCCGGGGTCGAGGCCGGCTACTTCTTTTCCATTCCGCCATCCGTTATGAGATCCCCCCAGAAGCAAAAACTGGTCAGGCGGCTTCCCCTCACAAGCCTCCTGGTGGAAACGGACAGCCCGGTCCTGGGACCGGATCCCAAAACACGCAATGAGCCGGCCAACATCCGTATGGCCATCCGGACCATTGCGGAATTGAAATCGGTCCCCGAAGAGGAAGTCGTCCATAGGGTATTTGAAAACACATTGCGCCTTTATGGTGAGCGTCTGCTATGAGAGTCCGTGAACAGCTCAAAGAGCGTCTTCGTGGTTCGCCTTTCAGAAGCCGTTTTCGCCTTGGGACCCGTGATAAGGAGTACGCCCGCAAACGGGGCTTGAAAAGGATTCAAGCGCATGCCCTTAACTTTGTGACCCAAAGACTGGCCCCCGCCACCCCTTTAGGGGACGGAAAGCAGACGCCCATGAAGGGACATCCGGTCTTCATGGCGCAGCATGCCACCGCCACCTGCTGCAGAAAATGCCTGCGCAAATGGCACGGCATCCCTCAGGGAAAAGTCCTGAGCCGACATGAAGTCGCCTACGTGGTCACGGTCATTATGGATTGGGTTGAAAACGAAATGGCGGGAAGCTGGAACCTTGAAAAAGAAGCGCCAAAGGGAGGGAGCAGACAACTCTCCCTATTTGGGAATCCCCAGTGAAAAGACCTTTTCATTCGATGCTAAAATGCTCTTTCATTAACCCGCCGAACCAGACGCGCCTGGAGGTCTATTGGGTGGTCAGGGCCTCGCCGATCAAATCCGCATTGGAAACGCCACTTGAGAAATGCCATTGAACGATCTTCCAGTGGCCCTCATCTTTTTGAAAGACAACGGTCAATCGGAACCGCATCTCCGTGCCGTCCGGCATTCTCAGAAAGGGCTGCCCCCCCACCCAGCCGACCGGGCCATCCTGATAAGCCTCCGGGGCGTCCGCGAGAACCTCGACACCACCCAACTCCCGCAACTGGGCTTCGAATACCCCGGTAATGGCCTTGTAACCGACCCACCATTCCGCTGGGTCCGTACCGATGGCAAGCACGCCGTCCTTTATTGAGAAATGGCGTTTGAAAAACCCATCGTCTCCCTTTGAGATGGCATTGCAGCACTGGACATAAAGCTCCTTCAATTCAACCGACGCTTCCATAACAGATCCCCCTCAATATCCTGGTTTTTCGGAATCCCTTCATCGTTTATACCGGCCCATGAGTTGACCTTGGCCCAGGATGTGCCCCTTCATGGCCTTCTGCAGTTGGGACCTGGTAAGACCCGGTTTCCGGGACAGCTCAATATCCAGGGCATAGATTCTGAAATAGTACCGATGGGTTCCTCGCGGAGGGCACGGTCCTCCATATCCGATTTTATTGAAACTGTTGATCCCCTGTTTCGCGCCATCCTTCAAAGTCTTATCCGGGTGGACCCCCATCGGGAGTCCATTGGCGGTTGCCGGGATGTTGAACATCACCCAGTGCACCCATATACCCGCGGGCGCATCGGGATCTTCACAGAGAAGGGCAAGGCTTTTCGCCCCTTCAGGGACGCCGGCCCATGACAAGGGTGGAGAGACATCTCTCCCGTCACAGGAATAGTCTCTCGGGATCATGCCGCCATCCTTAAAGGCCGTGCTCGCAACGGAGATGGCGGCCTTTGAAGCACCGGAGATGGCGGCCTTTGAAGCACCATCCTCTTTTGCATAAACCCCACCTGTCGTACCCATTAAAAGGCATAGAAAAGTCAACAGAACCAATGGAGTGGAAATTCTCATTTTTGCAGTCATCATTCGTTTCTCCCTGTTTGCACCGGAAAACAGATAAACCGGTGTTCCGTGTCGAGGAACGGCAAAGAAGGCTACCGCCCCCCTCTAGCGGCCTTCCAGCAACCGGGATCGGCAGCAAAAGCGGTTCCGTGTACCGAATGGGCCATGCATCTGGCACCCCCTCTACACGTATGTCGGTAGCGGCAACCTTCGCATCCTCGGCTGATTTTCCCATGGTTGCGTAATTCCCGCAAGTATTCATTGGCTGCATAAATGGAAGCAAGGGACTGTTCAGGGATCCTTCCCACCTTCTCCGGCAGTCGGCGGCATGGATAGACGTCTCCGTTTGGGAGGACCGCCAGCAGGCCTTTCCCCGCATTACAGTCATAGGGATCTCCGCCGCATTTCAAAAACTGCAGGGCCCGTCCGGCAGAGACGTCAAACTTCCTGAAGACGCGAAGTCCGGCACGAAAACGGGCCGAGCGCAGCAGCTGGCAATATTCCAAGACCTCTTTCGGAGACAGAATCCCATGGGCGGAACGGCCACCATGCCCCAACGGGACCATTCTGTCGGTCCACATCTTGGCCACGCCCAGTTTCCCCGCAAAGGCCGCCAACCGGGGCAACTCCCGATAATTGTAGCGGGATGCGGTGAACGACACCAGGGTGCGGATCCCCGCATCCACCAGCCGCCGAATCCCTTGAACCGCCCCGTCAAAGGCGCCCTCCCCCCGAATGCCATCGTGTACGGACCGCATTCCATCCAGGCTCACCTGCACGAACAGGGGCCGAAAGGATTGCAGCAGGCGGATCATTCCGTCATCTATGAGGGTTCCGTTTGAAAGAACGGCAAAGGAAAAGCGCTCCTTTTTGCCGTGAAGGCGCCTGAGCAGGGACGGAAATTCCGGGTCCAGGAAGGGTTCGCCTCCCGTTATGGTGATCAGACCCTGTACCGGGCCATGACGCCTCAGCCATTCAAGCAGTTCTTCGTATTCATGAATGACCGCCTGCCTGCGGGTATCATCCATGGATCGGGATGTCCGGGCCCCATCCCGGTAGCAGTGCCTACAATGGGAATTACAGACATCGGTGATATGCCATTGGAGAATAAAGCGTCGAGGGACCCGGAAGGGCGGAACAGACAGGCCGTGACCCTCCTGGGACATCAGTCACCCCCGCAACCGCTGCATCCGCCGCAGCCGCTGCATCCGGTGCAGCCAGCACCGGTGCCGCCTTTACCGCCCCCGAGCATCCCTTTCTTGCCGGCCCGTACCAGAAGAATCAGGGCACCGACGGCCAGGGAGACCCAGCCCGCAATCCCATAGCCCGTTGCCAGCAGGACTCCCCCTGCAATGAGCAGCACGAAATCGATGCGAATCAGCAGTGTATAGCAGAGATCTCTAAGCATCGGACTTATGGGGTCTAAAAAGCTCCTGTCTGTTAAAACCGGCTTTTTGGCGGCTACCGGCATCCATCAATTTTTTTTCGTAAATCCGCTAAAATAACGGAGCAATCGATTGTGTCCTGGTAGGGAGAATCCTTTAAGGATTTCAGCGCAGACCTGAATCGGTGACTTTCCGTATCAGCTCCCAGATTGGATTCAACCAACAGCAGGGCTGCATCATATAGCGGGTCGGATTTTAATTCAACCGTGCATCGGCCGGCCTTCAAAATCAGCGCTTTTGCATCCTCGAACCGTCCTTGTTTGTACCTCAGCATTCCTCGGGCAAACACCGCAGGACCGGACGCTTCCTTGACGTGTTTAAACATCTGCATTCGCCTCAAATGGGTCTGAGTCTTGCATCCCCTTAAGCATTTTCAATAATACCTATAATTCATTCCAAAAGTCACTATTAATGCGTCATCCGACCCAACGCTTTTTCGTTTTCGTCATGCGGCTACCGTTATAGATACAAAAAAAATGGAACCCGGTCTGCCCTTCGGGAATACCGACGCCACCATTAATGCCGGGGCCATTTCCCCTGACCCTCAATCCCTTCTTCCATATACTCATTTACCGCCTCTTATCAGAACGTCTCTTTTTCGGAAAGAATTGCTTGACAAACAAAACATTTGAAAGTAGAGAATTTTGAAATTCAAAATAGTTGACCGAGGAGGGGACCCTATTTTCATGAAAAAGGAATTGAAAGCGGAATTCGGACACACACTGCTGGAGTTTTACGAGCGCTTCAGTGCCTGGGAACAAGGGGTTGTGGCCGAAAGCAATCTATCTCCGACACAGATGCACGCGCTGGAAATGCTCGGACATATGGTCGCCCCCACCATGAAGGCCCTGGCTGGCAGACTGGGTGTTACCACCGGAACCCTCACCGCCATGATTGACCGGCTGGAAAGAAACGGATTGGTGGAGCGAAAACCGAATCCCGATGACCGGCGCAGTTACATCCTGACATTGACGCCCGCCGGGCAGCAGCACTTCGAACAACACTATCAGTTTCACATTCAGTTGACCGAGGAGCTGTGCGCCGGTTTTAAAGAGGAAGAAATACTGGTCTTCAACGACTTCATGAAGAAGATGATTGACCGGATTTAACGATATTAAAAAGAGAAACCGTAAAAAAGGCTTTTCCATGAATCATGATATTCCCCAGTGTTCCATGTATCAGGTGCAGTCGCAAAGAGTTGAAAAGAAGCTGCTGCTCATCATCGGCATCTCCTTGGTGGTCATGGTGGTCATGGTAGGAGAAATCGCCGGAGGCACAATTTATGGCTCCATGGCGCTGCTGGCAGACGGTTGGCATATGGGAACCCACGTTCTGGCCCTGGGTTTGGCCTTCTTTGCCTGCGCGCTGGCAAGGCGCATTGCAAAAGACAAACGGTTCGGCTTCGGACCGTCCAAAGTGAGTGCCTTGGGCGGATTTGCAGGCGCGCTGCTGCTGGCTCTGGTGGCCTTCGAGATGGTAGGAAAAGGCATTCACCGGTTGCTGTACCCGGAATCCATTCGGTTCATGGAGGCAATCGTGGTGGCGGCGGTTGGCCTGACGGTGAACGCGGTGGGTGCCCTGCTGCTCCACGACGTTGGACACGGCGTCCATTTGCACGGTGATATGGAACATCATCATGGGCACGGACATGATGACAACATGCGCTCGGCATATCTTCACGTGATCACCGATGCGCTCACGTCGGTGTTGGCAATTGCTGCATTGCTGCTCGGAAGACAATTTGGCTGGGTCTGGGCGGATGCGGCGGTGGCAATGCTGGGCGGGGTCATTATTTTGAAGTGGGCCTTTGGTCTCTTCAAATCCTCTGGCGCCACCCTGCTCGATTTTGTACCCGGCACGTCCTTGCGAAAGGAGATTAAACGGACCATTCAGGGAGAGCAAGACCACAAAATCACCGATCTGCACATCTTTCCCCAGGGAAACCGGTTCGGACTGCTGGCCACCGTAAAGCGTCACCACAACACCGAACCGGTAGGTGCCATTCATCAGCGGTTAAGCAGACTGGGCTACCTGACCCACGTAACGGTGGAAGTACACCCCTGTGACTGCTGCTGATTCTCTTCATGAACTGTTGTGTCTTGACAACAACGCCTCTTTCATAACATATTGACATCCGAAAACGAGAGGACAGCTTTATCACATTTGAAAACCAAAATAAGATGAGGAAACATTCTTGTTAAACGATCTTGTGGAGATGGAAAACCCCCTCCGCGTATTTGAAGAGGTCAAGACCATTGTTCTGAAGATATTTTCTGAATTTGATTTTGAACCCCTTGACCATTTGTTTCATGACACCCTTCGGCTGTTTAAAGGAGAGTATCCGGGTTTTAGGTCCTGCGACACGGAGTATCACAACCTCAAACATACCACCGATACGTTTCTCGCCATGGCAAGAATTATTCATGGAGCCATATTGAAGGGACACCATTTTTCAAAAAGGGGCGTGCGGTTGGGACTCGCAAGCGCTCTGCTCCATGACAGCGGATATATCCTTGCCAATGATGAAACCGGGCCGGGTGCCCTATACACCCTCGTTCATATCGATCGCAGCATCGATTTCTTGAAGAAATACTGTCGGAAAAAGGGCTATTCACGGGAAGAGATGGCCAAATGTGACGCCATTTTGAGGTGCACGGGACTGAACGTCAGAATAGACGAAATCCGCTTTCTGAACCGGGAACACGAGATGCTGGGAAAAATGTTGGGTGCCGCCGACCTTTTGGGCCAAATGGCTGACCGCACTTATCTGGAAAAACTCCCGTTTCTCTATCTGGAGTTCAAGGAAGCCGGAATAGAGGGTCTCGGGACGGAACTTGAATTTTTGGACGACACGGTGAATTTCTATCATATGACACGCAAAAGGTTCGCTCAGGAACTGGACGGCGTGGATATTTATATGAGGGATCATTTTCGTGAAAGATGGGATATTGACGAAAACCTTTATTTGACGGCCATCGAAAACCATATTCAATATCTCAAACATATTCTGAAACATCATCGAGATGACGTCCACGCCTATTTGAGACGGGGCGGATTTATGGAGAGACTGCCCAAACAGCGATTCGCCTGAAATTGGTCCGTCAAAAAGGAATTCCCAACACCGGGGCGGCTGAAATGTTCAGAAAAACTATCATTGTTCTAGTGATCGGACTGTCCGTTTTTGCGGTCATGCATTTCATCTCTTCCCAGACACGCCTTTTTCTGGGCATAGAGCGAAATCTGTTAAACGGCCTCTTCTTCCTGCGGGAACCGGACGTGCATGAAACCAACCCTTTTGTATCTCCCGAAGTCATACTCCTGGGCTTTGATGAGGATGCCATTGCCGCCATCGGAAAATGGCCCTGGAAAAGGGACGTTCACGCCCAGATGCTCGAAAACGTCGAGAAATTCTCTCCAAGGACCGTCTTTTTTGATGTGGTGTTTATCAAAAACGAAACCATTCCCCCATTCCTGTCAAAGAAACTGAACCCTGAACCGGAACTGCTGCAAAAAGTTGAAAAAGCCTTTGGCGAAATGGATCTGGCGTTTTCGGAAGCCCTTGAGAAATACGACAACGTGTTTCTGGATATGCAACTGGTCGAGCATCAAAGACCGGACCTTCCCAAAGAGTATCTGAGCCGCATTCTTTTTAATGAACAAATCTTGAAGGAATATTCCTTGCCATTACGGGACAATCAGAGTCTGTTGGTATTTCATTCCCTTGAACCGGTGGTGAGCGAATTCATCTCCAATGCTCATCCGGCCATTGTCAACATCCTTGCAGACGATGATGATGTCACCCGGATTTTCCCCCTTTACTACACCTACAGAATGAGCGATGGCGCCACCCGAAACCTGTTTACGGCCACCCTCCTTTTGGCCAAGCGATACTATCGTGTGAACAATGAAAATATTTCCATCACACCCGACAGGATTCTGTTATCCGATGCAAAGGTACCGATCCTTGAACCCCTGACGCACCAGTTGGAAGTCTCTATTAAGGATTTCAATTGGTTGAAACGGAAAATCCTGAATCCGGTTCCCCCCGAAACCTACCGGTACAACCGGAACCTGTTTCATCTGTTGGTCAATCGTTTGAACATGCGGACTTCATCGGATGAGAAAGTGCCAGCCTTTCCGATTCATGTGCTTCGGGAAACGGGAGGGTTCCAAATCCTGGACGGCTGGGAGATTTTCCATGCGGCAAAAAAGGCAAATGCCCATAAGATTAGACTGGTCATTTACGAAAGGGGCACCGTCGAAATCAAGACACCCGTGACGGGATTCGCCCATATCAACTATTCAGGCACTGAAAAGCGATATGCCATGGACCAGGAAACCGGCGTTCCCATAGGACACACCACGGTGCCCACGAAGAGCTACGGCACCATCTACGCCCTTGAGTCCCTGCCCGAGATCCCGCTGTTGAGCGCTTCTAATCAAATCAGCGAAGGGTATGACACGCGCGATCTTGAAAAATGGTATATGGCATTTTGCGAAAAACAGTCCTACCGTGCCTACCAACAGGCGGCTCGGGATCTTGGAGACGGCGTTCAGGATGAATTCCGGCTCCAGGATTACCTGAATGAACATTCCGAAACAGGAAAGTACTTTTTCTATTCCTATTATTTCATGAACGTCGATACCCCGCCGGGCATGCTGAGGACCTTGATAGAGCAGTACCCGGATTTCGGGTTCGATGCCGGCCAGGATGAGGAAGATTACCTGACCGATGCGCGTGTGGTTCAGGACCTCATGAACGTTTACATGGAGAAATTTGACCTCTTCTACAACAAATTCGTTTTTGCGGGAGCAACGGCGCGAATCCTCGGGGATATACAGCAGACACCCTATGGTGCCATGAACGGCATTAATACCCTGATTAACTCATTTAGCACGATTATCACGCAGAATCAGTTGACATTTTCAGCCCACATTCCAAACCTTGACTGGATGATACTTCTGGGGATTTGTCTCATATGCTCTATCACTTACGGTTTTACCAGCATCCGCACGGGGAGCGTCATTTTCATTCTCCTTATTCTGGGAACCCTCATCGCCGGTTTTGCTCTTTTCAGCCTCAAAAACCTGGTCTTGACAACCACGCCGCTGGTCTTCTCAAATGTTCTGATTTTTGGGGGCATCGTGGTACTCAAAATACTGACGGAACAAAAAGACAAAAAATTCCTGAAATCCACCTTTTCCAGCTATCTTGCACCCGAGATTATCGATGAGATGTACCGGAACAAAACCATGCCGACCCTTGGCGGAGAGGCCCGGCCCATCACCGCCTATTTCACCGATATTCAAAGCTTTTCCACTTTTTCCGAGAAACTGACGGCCGACCAACTGGTGGAGCTGATCAATGAGTACTTGTCCGCCATGACGGATATTCTCATAAACGATATGGGCACCCTGGACAAATATGAGGGAGATGCCATTATCGCCTTTTTCGGGGCTCCCATGGAGGTAGCGGACCACCCCCTCAGGGCATGCCGTGTGGCTGTCTCCATGCAACAAAAACTGATTGAACTTCGCGAGAAATGGAAGAAAGAGAAACAGGACCCCCATGAGCCTGAACGCAATACAAAGGGTCTTGCGGCGACGGAATGGAGACCGGGCGATCGATGGCCGCTGATCGTTCATGACATGAAAATGCGCATCGGGGTCAATACGGGTGAGATCGTGGTGGGGAATATGGGTAGCGCCATGCGGATGAATTATACCATGATGGGGGACTCCGTAAATCTGGCTGCGAGGCTTGAGGAGGCCGGAAAACAGTACGGTGTCTATATCCTCGTGAGCGAGGATACCCTCAGATGGGAAACCTCCGATGACCACGGTGAGCCAAAACAGGTATTTGACATGGTGGAGGCACGCTTTATCGACAACATTGCGGTGGTGGGAAAATCGGAACCGGTCCGCGTCTATGAACTTTGCGCCATGAAAGGAGATCTCACCCAAAAGGAAAAGGAACTGATAGCGTTGTTTGATCTGGGCATGGGTCATTATCTCGAAATGGAGTGGGAACAAGCCATCGAATACTTTGAAAAATCTCAGGAAATTGAGCGGATACCTGACGGCAAGACAACGCCTTCCCAGGTCTTTATTGACCGCTGCAAGGCATATCAGGGGATTCCGCCGGTACCGCCCGGAGAAATATGGGATGGCGTCTGTCGCCTCACAAAAAAATAACCCCCTGCCGTCAAATTTTTCGTGATTTATTGGTTCTGATGCTTTAATGTCCGGGCGTGACAAACAACAGTGAAGTTTTATGGTAAGAATCATGCAGGAAGAGAGAATTCGTTACAAACCCTTATTGAATAAAATCACCGATGCCGCAGCGGCAGCCGGGCACATTAATGACGGAACCAACCTTTTCATTTCCGGGTTCACCGCCGGTTATCCGAAACTGATCCCCAAGGAACTGGCCAGACGGGCAAAGGAAGGGGAAAAACTCAAGATCAATCTCTTTGCGGGAGCATCCACGGGTGATGCTGTGGACGGGGTTTTGGCTGAAGCCGGCATTGTCAATTGGCGAAGGCCCTACATGAGTGACCGTTCAATGCGCAATATGATCAACCGGGATGAAATCTCATTCAAAGACGATCACCTCTCCAGTCTTGCCTCCCTGGTGCGGTCCGGCGACTGGGGCGATGCCCATGTGGCGGTGGTGGAGGCGGTAGCCATTACCGAAAAGGGGGCGCTTATTCCGACCATGTCGGTGGGAAATACGCCGACCTATGTCAAAGTGGCCCAGAAAATAATTATTGAGCTGAGCAGTAGCGAACCCATGGATCTGGAAGGGATTCACGACATTTTCATCCCTGAAGACCCGCCCTATCGGATGCCGATTCCCATATACCGCGCTGCCGACCGCATCGGCAAACCGTTTATGGAAATGGATCCCACACGAGTGGTGGCCATCATTTCCCAGGACGAGCAAGACAGTTGCCCTGTCTTTTTGCCGCCTGACCGCATCTCCCAACGCATTGCGGAACAGATCCTCGATTTTGCCCGCCATGAAATCAAAAAGGAGCGGATGCCAAAAAACCTGCCGTGGCAGGCAGGTGTTGGTCAGGTGGCCAATGCGGTTCTCGGCGGATTCATGGAAGATTCGGCTTTCGAAAATCTGGAACTTTACTCAGAGGTGCTCCAGGACAGTGTTTTGGACCTGATCGATATTGGCAAGGTCCGGGCTGCTTCAGGTTCCGCACTGACACTCTCTGAAAAGGCGCGAAACCGGTTCTTTAACGAACTCTACCGCTATAAGGAAAAGATTATTCTTCGCTCGGTTGAAATTTCCAATTCACCGGAAGTCATCAGCAGACTGGGGGTTTTGGCCATCAACACTGCCATGGAAATCGATATTTACGGGCATGCCAATTCGACCCATGTAATGGGATCCCACATGATGAATGGGATCGGCGGCTCCGGGGATTACATGCGAAACGGGGCCGTCACATTCATGGTCACGCCTTCCATTGCCAAGCAAGGGCGCATTTCCGCCATCGTGCCCATGGTCCCTCATGTGGATCACTCGGAGCACTCCATAGATATCATTGTAACGGAAAACGGGCTGGTGGATACCCGGCCGCTGACCCCGAAACAGACGGCTGAGCAGGTGATCAAAAAGTGTGCCCATCCCGATTACCGGGACCTTCTGTGGGATTATTATCAGCGGGCTCTCAAAGAGCGCGGCGGCCACGAACCGCACCTTTTGAGCGAAGCCTTTTCATTCCACGAGAGATTTACAAAAACCGGCGACATGAGAGTCGACACTTGAAATTGGCGCCAAAAGGGAGATTAAGATGAGAGTAATTTCTTTAAAACGGTTTTTTTTTATTATTGTCATGGCGGTTTTTTTTCCGGCAACGATCTCTTTTGCAGGGGTGAACCTGGATCTTACGCACAAACTGACATTGGATAGCGCACCGCTGGATGTGGTTGCTACCCCTGACGGAAAATATTTTGTTGTATTGACGGAAAACGGAGACATATCCGTTTTTGACCAGGAAGGTGCCTTGCAGAATAAACGCCACGTGGGAAGTGAAGCGGATCAGATTGAACTGGATCCGAAGAATAATCGGCTCTTTGTTACCAGCCGTGTGAAGAAGACGATCCAGGTCATTTTCCTGGACTTCTTCTTTGTCATCAACACGGCGGGCGCTCCGGCCAGGGGGCCTTCAGATGCGCCGTTGGTTCTTGCCGTATTCAGCGATTTTCAGTGACCTTACTGTGCCAGGCTTGCGCCAAAACTTGACCAGTTGGTCAAGCAATACCCAAAATCGTTGAGAGTCGTTTTCAAGAATTATCCTCTAAGCAACCACAAATTCGCCAAACAGGCGGCAGCGGCGGCCCTTGCTGCGGAACGCCAGGGCAAATTCTGGGAATACCATGATCAACTGTTCAAAACCTACAGAACCCTTAACGACAAGAAATTCGTTGATATCGCCAAGAAACTTGGGTTGAATATGGATGAATTTGACCGGGATCGTCGTGATCCGGAAATCCTGAGCAGGATCAACCGGGACTATGAAGAAGGACAGCAGTCAGAGGTGCGAGGGATACCGGCACTTTTCATGAACGGAAGACGCGTCAACAATCGCGACATCGGCAACCTTCAGCGTCTCGTGAAAAAGCAACTGGAAAAGGGGCACTAAATTTCGATTCCCATGTGGGCCAGTTCTTGTTTGATGACCGACTCCCAACCCCTGTTGGCTTTGGGGTTGGCCGGGCTGGGATGTGTTATTCGACCCACGGAGACGTCAAGCCCCTGCAAGGCGGATCCGGCTCTTTCTGCCGCGAAAGCGCCGATCCCCACCACATGGTGCGGTTCAAAATAGGCGACGGTCTCCCGAAGCGCCTGATCGCAGGGAGCCAAGAGAGGCCTTCGTTCGGCCAGCGGAATCTGGTTCGGCGTTCGGTTCCGGCCGCTTTCTTCGATAAACATGAGGGGGCAATAGTTGGCTACGAAGAAGCGGCCAAAGAAACGCTTCGGTGTGCCAAAGGCCCGTTTCGCCCAGCCCCATAGCCGGCTGCCGCTGACTTCCCGCCGTTTGCAGGAAAATCCCTCTATGGGCCGTTTCGGGTGCATGGCCTCGGGCACCCCATTGTGCGGTCGTATCCCCAGCCAGTCTCTGACGCTCACCACTTCGCCAAAGGGTATGCCTGTCTGCACCATGCCCCAGGGACCCGGGTTCATGCCCAGCAGGATGACCTCCTTCGGTTTTCCGCCATATCTGCCCACATATTCGTCGTAGGCCGATCTGGCATATTTGAGCGGGTTGTAGACGTGGGTCACGGGATTGCTGAACCTGAGGGGTGCCAGCGCTTCCAAAAGGTCATCTGCGATTTGGGAAAGATTTTCCATATGTCCTCCTTAACCCTCTGATGAGGGACGATTCCTAAAAGCCAAGGGTTTTTTAATTACAATGATTGACATTGTTTCCGCAACCCGGTATTTGTAGTATTTAGTTCTAATCAACCTGCCTCATTTATATTATCATCTATTGTCATTTCGTTTAAAAAAAGGAGGAAGCCATGAAAGCCATCATAACAAGTCAATGCATGGGAGATCGCAACTGTAATGATCTTTGTCCGGAAGTGTTTGAATACGATGAAAACGAACTGAAATCAATCGTGAAAGTTGACGAAATCCCGGAAAAGTATGAGGAGATTGTCAGGCGTGCCGCCGAGGAGTGCGGTGCGGATGCCATTGAAATCGTAGAATAAAGGAGAACACCATAATGGCATACGGTCGAGGAGGAGATTCGGGCTTTTTCAAGGGGTTTTTGTTTGGGGGCCTGGTGGGAGCGATCACTGCGCTGCTCCTTGCCCCCAAATCCGGCAGGGAAATGCGTGAAGACATCTCCAAACGAAGCCGGGAATTAAAAGACGATGTTGAACTGAAGCTGGAACAGGCGGTTAAACGGGCCGAGGAGGTGCTCGCTGAAAGGCGGCAGAAGCTGGAAATTTTCAGAAATGAGACCAAAGCCGAGTTCAAAAAACTGGAAGAGACGGCTGCATCCAAATATGAGAAAGGGAAGGATGCCATAAGAAATGAAAAAAGCCGCGTCAAAGAGGCCATTCATGCCGGGGTTGCCGCCTACAGGGATGAAAAGGAACTGAAATCCTGATTCTTTTTACAGGTATCGAATCTATGGAAATTTCCACCAGCGTTGCAGTGATCGCGGGACTGTTTCTCCTAAATACCGTTTTTCTGGTGTTGTTTCTAATCAAAGCGTTTAAGGCTTTTACGGAAGCACAGAAATTTCTCGAAACCGCCAGAATGCAATTGACACCCATCAGTCATGATATCACCCGCATTGCCACCGAAATAAAAGGGATACTCAACACCGTCCAGAAGGAGCTGGACAAGGTTGGCGAAAGCCTGGACCATGTGAAGGAGACTGCCCGCAATCTTAAGGAATTCGAGCGCATGATCGAGGAACGGATTCAGGAACCCCTTCTGGAACTGACAGCCTTCCTCTCCGCTCTGGTAAAAGGGGGACGGATTTTCTGGCAGACCCTGTTTAGAAAATGAGATAATGAAAAAGGAAACCGTCGGTAGATTTGTCCTGATACTGCTGCTCCTGGCCATTTCAGCGCTTTTTCTGTCGATGATACGCGATTTTCTGATGGCCCTTTTTCTGGCGGCCCTCTCCTCGGCCATGGTCCATCCCCTGTATAAACGTTTTGAACGGTGGTACGGAGGACGACGGGGCCTGGCTTCCCTTACAACGCTGCTGCTCATGTTTATCCTGGTGTTGATCCCCCTGGTGGCCCTCCTGGGGATTATTGTTTCCCAAGCCATCAAAGTGGGAGAATCGGTGACCCCATGGATTCAGCATCAGATCGCCCAACCTGGATCGCTGACCAAACTCCTTGAAAAAATCCCATTCTATGAACGTATCGCCCCATACCGTGAGCTGATTTTTGAAAAAGCCGGAGCGCTTGTGGGAACCATCAGCAAATTCTTCATCGACAACCTCTCCTCATTCACCATGGGAACGGTCAGTTTTTTGTTCATGTTCTTCATCTTTTTGTACGCCATGTTCTTTTTTCTCATGGATGGTCATAAACTGCTTGAAAGGATCCTCTACTACGTGCCCCTTGAAGATCAGGAGGAGCAGAAACTTCTTAAAAGGTTCACGTCGGTGACACGGGCAACGCTCAAGGGAACCGCTGTGATCGGCATCATCCAGGGAGGGCTGGCCGGAATGGCCCTCTGGGCAGTGGGCATCCCCAGCGCTGTTTTTTGGGGTGCCATCATGGCGGTTTTATCCATCATTCCGGGAATCGGCAGCGGCCTGGTGTGGGGGCCCGTCGGCATTGTTCTGATTGCCGGCGGCCATTACTACAAGGGTATCGGACTGATGCTGTTTTGCGGTGTTGTCGTGGGAGGCATCGACAATTTTCTAAGGCCCCGATTGGTGGGCAAAGACACGGAAATGCATGATTTGCTGATTCTTCTGGGAACCCTTGGTGGGATCGCCATGTTCGGCTTCATCGGGTTTATTATCGGACCCATCATCGCGGGACTTTTCATGACCATTTGGGAGATCTACGGTGAGACATTCCGGGATATACTGCCCATCAGAAAAGCCACGGGAGTGAAAGATAAATCATCAGGATAGAAACAGCGGTGTGCTCAGGTAGCGCTCTCCCGTGCTGGGCAAGACGGTTACAATGGTTTTGCCCTCGTTTTCAGGATTTCGAGCCGCTTTAAGGGCAGCGTGTACGGCTGCGCCCGAAGATATGCCGCACAGAATCCCTTCCAACTTGGCCATCTTCCGCGCCGTCTCAAAGGCTTCATCATTTGTGACGGTTATGATTTCATCAATGATTTGCCGATTAAGGACATTCGGCACAAATCCGGCACCGATCCCCTGGATTTTATGGGGTCCCGGACTGCCACCTGATAGAACGGGTGAATCGGCCGGTTCCACGGCAATGGATCTGAATTCCGGCTTTCTTTCCTTGATCACTTCTGAAACACCGGTAATGGTCCCTCCGGTACCGACGCCCGCCACAAACAGATCCACTCTTCCTTCCGTATCCTGCCAGATCTCTTCCGCCGTGGTTTTCCGATGAATTTCAGGGTTGGCGGGATTGGAGAATTGGTCGGGCATATAGGCGTCTTTAGTTTCCGAAACAATCTCCTTGGCTCTTTGAATGGCCCCTTTCATTCCGTCGGCCCCCGGTGTCAAAACCAGCCGGGCGCCCAGATGTTTCAACAACTTCCGCCTTTCAATGCTCATGGTATCCGGCATGGTAAGGGTCAGTTTGTGCCCCTTAATAGCACAGACAAACGCCAATCCGATACCCGTATTGCCGCTGGTCGGTTCCACGATCATGGTATCTTTTGTCACCGACCCCTCTTTCTCCCCGGTTTCAATCATAGACAGCGCAATGCGGTCTTTCACGCTGCCCAATGGGTTCCGGAATTCAAGCTTCACGAGGATGTCGGCCGCCAACCCTTGAACAATGGCATCAAGGCGAACCAGGGGGGTGCATCCGATGGTATTGGATATGTGGGAATATATATTTGCCATTGGTTAAAACTCCCTTCGCACCCTTCATGAATTCCTGGATGCCCGCTCCTTGAATTCCAGTTGAGGTTTTTTGGCGAAAACCAACGTATCCGGGGGGACCGATTCGGTCAGCCATACATTGCCCCCGATCACCGACCGGGCGCCGATAACGGTATCGCCGCCCAGGATGGTGCTGCCGGCATAGATGATGACATCATCCTCAATGGTTGGATGGCGCTTGCGGCTTTTGAGGTGCTTCACCTTTTCCTTTGGAATCGACAGCGCTCCCAGGGTGACACCCTGGTAAAGACGAACCCGATTTCCGATCCGTGCTGTCTCTCCCACTACGACACCGGTCCCGTGATCGATAAAAAAGCTCTCGCCGATATGGGCGCCGGGATGGATGTCAATTCCCGTGCGGCTGTGGGCGTATTCGGTCATGATGCGGGGGATTAGCGGAATCCCCTGTTCAAAAAGCTGGTGAGCGATTCGATAGACCGTAATGGCATAGAGCCCCGGATAGCTGAATATGATCTCATCAAAGCTGATGGCCGCCGGATCCCCTTCCCGTGCGGCCGTGATGTCTTTAGCCAGCAGCCTTCTGATCCGATGCATCTCCTTGCCGAAGTAGATGGCCGCCTCCTCGCCCCGATCCCTGCAAAGGCTGCAAGGCTGTTCATACCGAACGCAGTCGTGACGAACCGCCAGGGCGATCTCCTGGGAAAGAATCTCAAAAAATTCGGTGATTTCCTGACCAAAATAGTAGCCCAGATTGATCTCGTCCACCCGTTTCTGAATGAAATAGCCCGGATATAGTATGCGGAAGGCCCGGTGCAGGAGATCAACGATCGCCTCTCTGGATGTAATGGGTTCCAAACCGATGTGATCAAAGCAGTCATCGCGACCGCAGGAATACACCAACTCCTCAACAATACCAGGTATCTCACTCCGGAATTTTTTTGAGGTGTCCCTCTCTATTTCGCACTGGTCTTTTCTTGAATCCGTTTCCATGGGTCTTTAAAAAGGCATTTTATCAGCGCCGCAGCTACCGGCTTTTTCATCCCAGAATGGAGAAAGGGCCCTCAGCCTTTCAATGATCGGGGGCATGGTTTCAATCACAAAGTCGATCTCTTCCGCCCTGTTGTAAATGCTCAAACTGAAACGGATGGACCCATGGGCCATGGTAAAAGGAACCCCCATTGCGCGAAGCACATGGGAAGGCTGAAGGGACCCGGAAGTACAGGCCGAACCGGAGGATGCGCAGATCCCGTAGCCGTCCATTTGCAGTAGTATGGATTCACCTTCAATAAATTCAAAACTGATATTGCTGGTATTGGGGAGGCGTTCCGCCTGTCCGCCATTGACGCGCGTTTTGGGAATCCTTTGAAGCATCTCCCGCTCCAATTTATCTCTTAGGCCTTTCACCCGCGTGTTTTCATCCGCCATGTTGGCCACTGCCAGCTGACATGCCTTCCCCAGGCCGATGATGCCGGCCACATTTTCCGTGCCGCCGCGTCGGCCCATCTCCTGATGCCCTCCGATGATAAAGGGGGTGAAGGGGACCCCTTTTCGAACATAGAGGATTCCCACGCCTTTGGGCGCATGAAGCTTATGCCCGGAGAGAGACAGCATGTCTATTTGATTCTCCTTCATGTTGATAGGGATCTTGCCCGCCACCTGTACACCGTCAGAGTGAAACAGGATCCCCCGATCCTTTGCCAGGGCAGCGGCCTGTTCAACGGGAAAGATAACGCCTGTTTCATTGTTGCCCCACATGATGGTGGCAATTGCCGTATCCGGCGTCAGGCTCTCCTCGTAAGCCGCCATATCAAGGTTTCCCTCTTTGTCGACCGGAACCTCCGTAACGCTACAGCCGTTTTCGACGAGATGATCGCAGTAGGATTTAATGGCCGGATGCTCCACGCGGCTGGTCACGATGTGCCGTTTTTCGGGGTTCTGCTCCAGGGCGGACCGTATGGCGGCATTATCGCTTTCCGATCCGCAACTGGTAAACAGGATTTCCCCGGGATCTACCCCAAGAAGTTCAGCCGCCCTTTCACGGGCTTCCCGAATCTTCTTGCCCACCTGTCCGCCAAAGGTGTGAGCGCTCGAAGGGTTCCCGTAAAGCTCCCCAAGATAAGGCATCATCTCTTCCAGCACTTCCGGAGCCACCCGGGTCGTGGCATTGTTGTCAAGGTAGATTGCTTTCATCAGATCACCTCCTCCACCACCAGGTCCGGCCAAACGAATTCCCTGAGTTTAGCTTCCACAAAGTTCTTGAGGGTCTGCTGAGAAGCCTTGCATACGGCACAACTTCCCTGCATTTTGACCAGAACCCGGTTGCCCACCACATCCACCAGTTCAATATCACCGCCATCCTGTTTCAGAGAAGGGCTGATCTCTTTGGAAATGGTTTCTTCGATCTTCTTGATCTTCTGCATGTTGCTCATGGGCGGCGGCGCCGGGGCCTTCCCCTCTTCTCCCCTCACTTTCTGGATGATCTCTAAAATGGCGTCGTGGCAATTCTCACAACCGCCCCCGGCTTTGGTATAATTGGTGACATCCTCAATGGTCAGAAGATTGTTCTCCCTGACGGCATTTTCAATTTCTTTATCCGTAATCCCAAAACACTCACAGACGATTTCCCCTTCCTTTTCCGCTATGGCCTCCCCCTTGTAATGGGCGATGGCCTGGGCCAGCGCCTGCTGACCCAGAACAGAACAATGCATTTTTTCTTTAGGAAGCCCGCCCAGGTAGTTGGCAATATCTTCATTGGTGATTTCTTCGGCCTCACTAATGGTTTTTCCCTTAATCATTTCGGTCAGGGCCGAAGAGGAGGCAATGGCACTGGCACATCCGAATGTTTTGAACATTGCGTCAGTAATCTTGCCGTCCTTATCGGTCTTGAAAGTCAGTTTAAGCGCATCGCCACAGGACATGGATCCCACTTCGGCAACACCATCGGCATCTTCAACCTCACCCACATTCTTTGGATTCTGGAAGTGTTCCTTGACTTTGTCGGTATATTCCCACATGGGCCCCTCCTTTTTTCATCGTTTAAAAACTTGGCCTATTTTAAGGTTTTCAGGATAACACGAAAATCATTCCCCCTCAACAGAGAAGCTAACGGGTGGCCGCCGATGCTCATTTTCATACGATCGGCTCACATCCGAAACAGAGTTTTCGAATGAGGTTCGCAGCAATTCGGTACGTTCGGTCACCACGAAATCCGGAGACCGGGTCAGCCGACCTGGGGTTGAATTCCATAAGATCCACACCGATAAGATTCACACCGGCGGCCCTCGGTTCATTCAGCATGTGGCAGATGCCGTAGATCTGCTTTTCATTCAGGCCCCTGCGATTTGTAAAGCGAACGCCGTTAAGTGCGTTTCCGGCGCCCACATCCATGTCCACGGACACATACATGTGGGGCGTGCTGATCCCTTTCAAAATACTTCGTACCTTTTTAGGACTGCTCATTAATTCCTTTTTGGTAATCAGGGTGACACCCTTCTTCTTCATGCCCGTAAAATGCCCGGTATACCGTTTGATGCGCTCATCCTTAATCCTGAAGGCGTGTTTGGGCGGATAATCCCCAATACCAACGACATAAAGATTCTTTGGCTGGATGATGCCTTCCGCCAGAACATGAAAAAGAAAGGACGAGGCATTGTAGGATGCCGGGCGATCTTTCAGATAGGGGTCATCGGCATCGTATAGGGAGTCGGGGTTGGCTTCCATATCGTAAGAGATGATATCATATAAAAGGGGCGCGGTCAGGGTATCGGTGTGACTGTCCAGAACCACGAGACTTATTTCTTCGGGAGCAGTGAGATCCGCCAGCCGCTTGAGCACGCCACCGGTCAGTGAGTGATCCACGGCCAGCAAGCAGGGGATTTCCGGGTAGATTTTCTCAATCACGTGTTCACCGATCATCTCGGCAAAGGTTCTGCACCCATCGCCATCGATGAACTTGACGAAATTCTCCACATTGATATTTTCCCTCTCTTGCGCACCGGGGACCGGGTCAAGCCACCCCGGTACCTCGAGGGATCCGATTTCTTCGTAGCGGGACTGGTCCATTTCCCTTCGAATGAAGCCCATAACGGCAGTGTAGGGATCATCCACAGGGTGTGCGCGGGACGCGGCGGCCAGTTTTTCCTTCACCGACGCATCCCTTTCGTCACAGTCCATGTGGCAGCCAAAAAAAACAATCCGTTTATCATTGGCGTGTTCAGTCATGACACCCTTTTAAACACCTCTTCACCATCGAGATCATTTTTTGCAGCGAATCATGGGAACAGTTAAAGATAACCGAAGCAGCCTTTTTGAACAAGGGATTATTGACGGCCATTAAGGGCTTGACACCAGCTCAGGCGAAATATAAAAATATCCACCTTGCCTGGGTGGCGGAATAGGTAGACGCAAGGGACTTAAAATCCCTCGGTACAAAGTACCGTACGAGTTCGATTCTCGTCCCAGGCACCACATTGGGTTCCAGTGGAATCCAAGGAGATCTAAGAAACCCTGATTATCACTTGACAATCAGGGTTTTTTTGTGCCTATATGTTCCCATAAGGTCTACTGAAAGCCATGGTTTTGTGACGGTACAAGGTTGCGGTACTTGCAAATACCGCTATTTTTGATACCGTCAAAAGGGGGCCAATATGCCACTTACTGACGTCAAGATCCGCAAGGCAAAAGCCAAAGATAGACAGTATAAGCTCTATGATGAACGGGGCCTTTATGTGCTGGTAAAAAAATCCGGTAAATATTTCAGGCTTGATTATCGCTTTACGGGAAAACGGAAAACCATGGCCTTGGGGGTCTATCCTGATGTGTCATTGTCCGGCGCGCGACATGCCCGAGACGAGGCGAGGAAACGGCTTGCACAAGGGGTTGATCCGATGCAATACAAGCATGAATTGAATGCGCTCAAAAAGGAACTGTCAGCCAATACCTTCGAGAATATCGCGCGTGAATGGTTTCAAAAACAGGAAAGCGTATGGAGTCATGAGCATTCTAAACGGGTAATTCGACGCCTTGAACGGGACATATTCCCAATTATCGGAAACAGACCTGTTAAACTTATTTCTGCCCCGGAATTGTTGGATGCCCTCAGGAAGATTGAACGGCGTGGGGCTGTCTATTCAGCCCATACAGCAAAGCAAACATGCGGCCAGGTGTTTCGGTATGCCATAGCCACCGGGAGAGCCGAACGTGATCCCAGCGGGGACCTTAAGGGGGCGCTCTCCCCAGTGAAGACAACAAACATGGCTGCGGTGACCGACCCAAAAAGAGTCGGAGCGCTTCTCAGGGCCATTGATGGTTATGAAGGCCACATTGTAACCATTTGCGCCCTTAAGCTTGCCCCTTTGGTGTTTGTTAGACCAGGGGAATTGCGGCATGCCGAATGGTCTGAAATTGACTTGGACAATGCTGAATGGAAAATTCCCGCGGAAAAGATGAAAATGAAAGCCCCCCATATTGTGCCCCTATCAAGACAAGCCATCGATATTCTAAAACAGATCAAACCCATTACCGGTGATGGACGATATGTTTATCCTTCCCTCAGAAGTACCGCCAAACCAATATCGAACAATACCGTCAATGCGGCGCTCAGGCGCATGGGATACACAAAAGACCAAATGACGGGGCACGGCTTCCGGGGTATGGCGTCAACCTTGCTCCATGAACAGGGGTGGTCGTCAGATGTGATTGAAAGACAGCTTGCGCATACTGAAAGAAACAAAGTCAGGGGTGCTTACAATCATGCCGAGCATCTACCGGAAAGGCGAAAAATGATGCAGTCATGGGCTGACTTTCTGGACGGACTTCGAACCGGAAATGTTATTCCATTTCGAAGGCAGGTGCCTAGCGGCCTTGAAAGAGGGCAATAAAATCCAAAGAGAATAGTTAGGTAATGGTAGGTATTTTTTTGAAGTCTTGTGGGTTAATCCACAAGATGTGGGGTATCGGGCCTATCTTGGACACCTCTCCGCTTTTTTCTTTTCTGATTTACTTCAGAGCTTTATGTGAATTTCAGGCGTCTCTCGCTAGTATTTACATATTTTTTTTGTTGACCTCCAATTTGATGGCGAGGTATGATTTTATTGTTCTGAAATGAAACCCCCATGCTACTGCCAATAGCATGGGGGCCAAATTCGAGAAGCCCAGGCACACCCACAACGGTATTAATGTGCTTCTACAGGAACAGGTAATAGCAACGTTATTTGTTGGTTGTCAAGACAAATCTGTGGGCTAGTCCACCAAAAAGCGTCACAAACTGTTATAAAGCATTACTATCTGTTTCGTAAAAAGTAGGAATACATTCACCGTACAAAGAGGTCTTTCGCTTCTCGGAAAATCCCAGAGAACGGAGGACCTTTTTTTATGACCAAAAGACTTAAAGCCATCCTAAACCCTCGCCCTCACCCATTGAAAGCAAAGATCTCAGAAGCCGGGCTGCGCTTGTGGCAAATCAAGCGGTTTCTGGGAGGAAGACCAGACGAGGCGTATCTAAGCCGGGCGCTTAATGGCCGTCAACCAATGTCGCCACAAGTTGAAGCCGGAATCGAAAGCCTTCTTTCTGAATTGAAGGGAGGTGCTCTGCAATGACAGCACCTTGTATCGTGCTCAGACGGCCACGTGTTGAAGAAAAGACTGGATTGTCTCGATCCACCATCTATTTAAAAATCAAAAAGGGTGAGTTCCCGAAGCCCATTCCTTTAGGGCCGCGTTCCGTGGGCTGGTTGTCCAGCGAAATTGACGAATGGATAAGCGCCAGAACGAACGCCAGGGATGGGGTGTAGGCGATGGAAGCCACGAAAAAAGGAAACCCCTACCAGATGGAGCGGATCTGGCAGGGGCGGGATGAGGTGAAACATTTACTATGAATACCAACAGGTTAACAACAAGTGCGGCCGATGTCAAGGATTTCTTTGCTGGCCACTATTGGGATTTCTATGGTCAACACCTTGAGCTTAAAGAGAAACGTGGTGATGAGGCGAAAGCAGTTTGCCCCTTCCATGCAGACGGCGACCCTTCCTTGTCCGTCAACAACGAAACCGGACAATTCCATTGCTTTGGCTGTAAAGAGTCTGGCGATATGTTCAAGTTCTATGGGAAATTGAAGGGAAGCGCTTCTTTTCCAGACATTATCGTGGGTATTGCCCAAGACTTCAATATCCTCGCCAGCGGAAACGGGAAGATTTCACAAAACAAGCCGAAACCCAGGCGTCAACAGAAAAAGCGCGGGAAGATCGACGTAGCATATGATTATCATGATGCGCAAGGGAGCCCTTTCTTTCAGGTTGTGCGTTTTGAGCCAAAGGATTTTAGGCAGAGACAGCCAGACGGTAACGGCGGTTGGATCTGGAACCTCAAAGGCATTAATCCGGTTCTATATCACCTTCCGGAAATCATAAAGAACCGCGGCGCCGTATTTGTTGGAGAAGGAGAGAAGGACGTTGACCGCATCCGCAAGGATTTCAAATTGTGCGCGACCACATGCCCTATGGGGGCCGAAAAGTGGAGGGACTCATATAACGAGACCCTCCGAGGTAAAGACGTGGTCCTTCTGCCCGATAACGATGAGGCAGGCCGTAAACACGTTGAAAAGGTCGCTCAGTCCCTCCATGGCATCGCAAAATCAATCCGGGTTCTGGATTTTCCTGGCCTTCCGGAAAAAGGGGATGTGTCCGATTGGATTGACGCCGGTGGAACCAAAGAAGAGTTCCAGAAGCTGGCGGATGAATGCCCACCATGGGAACCTGAAGAAAGCCCTTCCGATGCCATCAGGAAACAATTCCCAAGAGGTCCTTTTCCCTGGGATGTTCTTCCTTCGAGAATTGCGGAGTCCCTCCAGCAGTTAGCCCGGTCATGTGCCACAAGTGCAACGTCATTACCGGGGGCGGCGCTGGCCGTTTTCGCGTCAATCATTGGATGCCGGATTGACGTATCCCCCAAACAATCATGGAGGGAACCCCTTATCCTTTGGTTTTGCGATGTACGCCCATCAGGGGCCGGAAAGACACCAGCAGCAAGGGCTCTGTGCCAGGTTTTATATGAAGCCCAAGACCGGGCGGACAAGGATTACCAGGCGGAATATGACGAATGGAAGGCCCTTCCTAAAAAAGAGCGGGATGCCCGGAATGAGCCGGCGAGACCAAGAGGATATTTCACAACATCTCTAACCATCGAAGGAATCCACGCCGAGCATGTGGGCCACGGTGGGAAAGTCTGCATTTTAGATGAACTCTCTTCGTTCATATCTTCCCAGAATCAATACAAGTCCAAAGGAAATGATCGGGAAGCATGGCTTTGCTTGCATGATGGGAAGCCCGCCCGGATCGTTCGGGTCAAAGAATCCAGGACAATCAGGGGTGCGAGGATAAGTATTTTCGGAGGCATCCAGCCTGCCATATGGATTGCGAGCTTTTCAGGCGATGAGGGGCAGCTCTTCCGTGTGGATGGGACGATTTTCAGATTTTTACCCACCTATGAGGGAGCCGGGTTCCATCCTTTGACTCTGGAGTCATGGAATGATGAAAACCGGAACGAGTGGGAATCGACTCTTAGAACCGCGATGAGGTGGGCCGATAGCCAAGATTCGAACAAAGTCCTTTGTTTGGATTCTGAAGCCCAACAGGTCTTTCTCGATTGGCGGAATGACCTTTATCAAATCATAGAGGACCTTCCTGAAGCGGTAAGGGGATTCGTTCCTAAGTTGGTCGGATATTCTCTCCGGTTTGCGGGGGTTTTGTATCTGATGGACGTCCTTAATCGAGGCAATGAACCTGGCGCCATCTTAAATGTTGCCGACATGGAAAAAGGAATCAAAGTTTCTGAATTCTATGCGGGACATATCCTCGAAGCGATGGCGGCCCTTGTTTCCGAAAATGCGGAGGTCCCATTTGAAAAAACTGATCAGGTTATCCATTTAGCGAAAACGCTTGAAGGGCTGCGGAAGGATCTTGATGGGGACCTTCTGGCGGTTGGATATGTTTTCGAACGATTTAATGAAAATGCCCCAAAGGAATTGACCGTCAAGAGTGAAAAAGCCATGGGTAGCATTTTGAGGCGATGCAAGTTGACGGTGGTGAAAAAGAAACATTGGAAGGATCGGCATGGCGTCAATTGCCTTAAATGGGATGAAAAAACGGAATTACTTACAAAAGAAAGCCCTCAAAGTCCTCAAAGTCCTCAAAGGGAAGAAAATCAGGAGGTTGTCTCTGAGGACATTGAAAAATCAAAGTCCTCAAAGTCCTCAAGAAATAAGCCGGACAAGGAAAGTGTGAGGACATTGAGGACATTGAAAAATCAAAGTCCTCAAACCAAACCCATTGATAATACAACAAATGAGGACATTGAGGACATTGAGGACGTTGTTTCGAATGAAAACGAAAACCAAGAATTGGATTGGAGCTTCTGACCATGTTGGAACAAGCCCAAAAACAGATTGAAAGCTGCCGCTCTTTGGAGGCCCTAAAAGATGTATGGGCCGAAAATGCCGAAAGGTGGAAGGACCTCCCAAAAAATGAGGCGGCCAAAATCATCCGATTGAAGGACCATCGAAAAGAAGAAATCGAAACCGGGTTTTATCAACGGTGGATGGATTCAAAAACCCTGGGCGTGGTGGATGTGGTGTTTGATGCCCGTAATCCGGATTTGGCAATGGTTGACGGCGTGGTTTATTCCAATGCCGAAATGCGTGATCTGATTGGCCGGGGCCTTCCGGCTGATGAACTACGGGCGGTCCATGAGACAAAAAAAGCTTTCGATGGTGAGGCGGTCTCTTTGGTGGACGTTGCCGGAATGGAATTCAAAAAGACTTCTTCGGACGATTTTGGAGGGAGGCGGTAAGAATGCTTGGAAAGTGTATGTTATGTGGCAAAGAGAGCGCGGAATATGACGTGACTTATATCCCAGAGAACCCGCCTTTACTCCCTAAAGGGGGAGTTGGCAAGATGTGCGTCGGCGCTATCTGTGGGGAGTGCGTATGTGCCCCAGAGATGGAAAATCGCGTGTTGCGGGTCATGCATGCAACGATCGAACATGAGCCCGCGGGCGGTCCGGAAGCTGTCCAGAGAATTAACGGATTTGCCTAATGATTTCGACAAAAAAACAATTGAGGGTGCAATGGGTGGGCCTGGATCAGGACGTTGGTGTTACGGTGGTGCTGGCGGGAAAAGAGTAACTGAGGGTCATCCCGCCGTTGACATTCGATGGCTGAATCAAAAGGGCTGCCTCAGACCGGGGACCGCTGGAGACCTTACATGGTCAACCACACGGGGGATCGATGCAACCAAACGGACGGGCTCTATCAGTTACCGAATGGAAGACGACCGGATGATATTGGCTTACCGTTTCCGGGTCAATGGTGGGGCGTGGCAGACCGTTAACCAGGTTATCGAGTTTGATCGTACCCCTTGCAACTATGGCGGCCATCGAACATGGTTCCTCTGCCCCAGGTGTTCAAAGAGGGTGGCCATTTTGCATTGTGTGGAGAAGCTCTTTCTTTGCAGGCATTGCTATGACCTCTGTTATTCATCGCAATTGGAAACGGAGACTGACCGTTTGATGCGAAAGCAGCGCAAAATCAGGAAACGTTTGGGCGCCAGCCATAATTTGTTGGTGCCGATATGGCTAAAGCCTAAAGGCATGCACCAAACGACCTTTGACCGGTTACTGTGGACGCACCTGAAAATAGATGAGCATAAGTGGGCGCTGATATCGGCAAAGGTGGGGACGCTAACGAAGAGCCTGGGGCGGGTAAAGGATCAATTGGGGATGAAATAAACCGGGGGTCCTTTCTGGGGCTTCTTTTCATACGGTGCTCAGAGGCGCAAGGTCTCTCTATTTTTTGGTTGAAAACGTGGCCGAACAACTACTTTGCTTAGAGACACATGTCTCGAATTTCATGAATCATTTGAGACACATTGGGTTGATTTCAGTGATGTCGGAACGGTTCGTTTAGTTCGGTTGGATGGAAATGACCGAACCGAAGAAAAGATCTGGACATATCCAAAATAGCGGGATAGAATACATTCACAAAACTGAATATCACCCGGCCTGATCAACCGGGAGAAAGAATAAAACGCTGACGCGGCAGCAATGCACGTCGGCGTTTTTTTTGGGCGAATAGAAACAGTGGTTCAATTATTTCAAAGCAACCAGAATTTTACAGTTTTGACGAATGCGAAACCGGGGCAATTCGACATGGAATTCTATGGCCTGATGGGTGGGCTCATTGATGCTCGAATCTTTGATAGTCTCTGGGGAATTTTCCTTGAAATGATAATCCCCGTTTTCATGTCGCTCCGTGATGAGCTGAAGACTGCCGCTGATTCCGCCCAACCGCTACCGGTTGTTGAAACCGAGGTGGTGAACCCTGAAAATCTGATTTGTCAATATGATGTAGAGAGTGGCTTTCAGCTTTTCATTGAACCTGCTTTAGGTGCGGGTTTCTTTGCACACGACGGGAATGGGCTTCTCGTTACCAGTTTGGGCGAGGTGCCACTATCGGTGAATTAAGCGTAAATACAAAGGAGAAAAAAATGGCGGGACTTGCGGGAAATAGATTTGGCGGGGGAAGTTACGGCGGGGGTATGGATGCCCTGGACCACGGGCGCTTGAGGAGACGCCTTATGGATGTCCTTGACAGGCGGGAAAAGCGCCGTCAACAGCAACCGTTTGTCAGACAACCGAACGGGCTGGGCCTTAACAGCGCAAACTCTTTTGCGGACCGCGGGCCGGTGGGTACCATTATGTCTTCAAGGCCCTACAACGCGGATGAGTCGGCAGCCCACAATGAACGACTGAGGGACAGGGCCTTGTATGGTGGTCGATGGAACGACCAAAAACGGGGCGGTTTGCTCGGGCGACAAATTGAAACGGAAGGCCAGACCAACCTTGCGAAAGAAAGGCGCCAGCAGTTCTTGGACAACCTGAAGCTTCGCAAGGTTGAGGAGGAAGAGCGGATGGGCGCCTTCAACCGTCGTTTTTTTGATGATCCAGATAAATCAAAGGAAAAAGACTTCCGTGGCCCGTCACTTGTTAAGCAGCCCGTCCCTCCGTTTGTGGAAGATATCAAGAAAGTTCGTAGCGGATTGCTTGGTGCTGGCGGCGGTGGGTCGATAACCGTACCAGGTAAAGGCACTTTCGGACTTGACCGCTCCGGCCGAATCACCCGGCCTGCGTTGCCAGTCCCCGCTGCCAAAACTGCAAGGTCAAATCTTCAGAAAGGTGCACCAGGAGGGGGATGGAAGGAATACTTAGACGACCCCTCGCCCAAGGCAACCAGGAAGAAACGCCCGGAGCAAGACGTTGATTCGTGGGGGGCTGGAGGCGCAGGATTGAGAGGCGGAAAGACGCTTTGGGATGATCTGAAAAACTGGTTCGACTATGCGCGGCGGCATGCATTTTGATTGAGCTTTCGTACACACAAAATGCGGGCTCCCTGCTCAGGGGCCTGCGTTTACGTTCACAAACCAGCCTTCGATTTCTTTTATGTTTTGATTTGCACCTAAAAACGGTTTGTGATAAACAGATTAAGCGGCCTTGTTAGTTTTATCTATTTTATGTAAATTCATAGGGTTACATGTGAATGCATATGGAGAGCACTAGATGGATTTTGAGGAAATCAAGACGATAAGACGGTTCTCTGTGGTGATTCTTGGAAATTTCAATCCGGCAATACTCCATCCTGAGTGGCTTGATAGAAACCAACTCCTTCCCCCAACTGAAGTAAGAGATATTACGGAATCAAAAAAGGGAGAGGTCAAAGGTCTTGAGGGGATTAAGTGCACTGGCGCAAGAAAAAACGGACAAAAAAAGGTCCTAATTCCCCCACACCTCCTGGTTGATTTTGGCGATCCTTCGTAAGGGTCGCATTCCAAAAA